>DASZCG010000106.1:0-31592 GCA_035943355.1 Gemmatimonadales bacterium | reverse complement strand
AGCACGAGCAGCGTCGGCTTGATCTCCTCGGCCCATTGCATGATCACCTGGAACGGCTTGCCGATGAGGATCTGCGTCTTGAGCGGCACGTCGGGGAATTGCTGCGCCATGACCTCGGCGCGCTTGAGGTTCGCCTGGCAGAGCTTGAGCAGTCCCTTGTCGATGATGTTGTTGTGCAGCTCTTCCTGCTCCTCGAACTTGAAGACCTTCGACGCCTGGTATGACAGCACGTCCTTGATGTTGTGGAACACGACGTGGTGGTACTCGACGTCGAACGCGCTGCAGACGTACAACGACGCGCCGAACTGGTTTGCCAGCTCGAGCGCTGCCTTCATCGCCTTGTAGCTGTACGACGAGCCGTCCACACATACCAGGAAGCGCCCGCCGGTGAGCGGCTGCTGATCGCGGACGATCAGCACGTCTTTCTCGACGCCGCGTAATACGCGAGCCGCTACACCACCGAGCTGCGAAAACTGCTGCCGTCCCAGGCCGTGCGCGCCGATCGCCAGCAGGTCGTATTGCCGGCCCGATGAGCCCACGAGTCGAGCGGCGCTGTCCTCGTCTTCCGCGACGAGCCGGCCATTCTCCCCCAGCTTCACATCGCTGCGGACTTTGTCGCCGCCGTCATAGCCCGCGGCGCGATTCGGATCGAATCCGATGAGCCCCGGCAGCCGTCCGGCGCCGCGATTCACCTCGTTGACGATCTCTTCGTAGTTGATGCCCTCGAGCAGCTGGCGGGTCAGCGGCACGCCCGCAGTCTCACAGCGCTTGCCCAGTTGATCGAGAAAGCTGTCGGCGATCAGCTGCAGCCCCTTTTCGATCAGCTTGTCGTGGATTTTGCGCTGCTTCTTGATCTCTGCGGGGGTCTGGAACTGCGCGGGGAGGCCGGTTTCGAGCTGGCGGAAGCGGACATCATGCAGGCGGGCGGCGTAGACGTGATTGCCGGTGATTCGTCCCTGGAACGTACGGCACATCTCGATGGCGCGATCGACGGCCCAATCGGAGTGCTGCGAGTTGTCGACCGGAACGAATATCTCGCGATACACCACTACCTCCCCGAGTGACGCCGCTCGAGCGGGCCGTGGACTCTAAATGTCGGTGTGGATACCGTCAGAGTTAAGGGATATGCAGACGCATCCCGATGCTGTCAAGGAACTTGTTCACAAGCGGCGGGGACAATTTGGGCGCCTGTTTCGTTCCAGACCGTAATGGCATCGACTGGACACGCGTCGCACGCGCGCAACAATCGCTCCCGCTCGATGGCGTCGGGATTCACAAAGATCGCGGTGCCGGTGTCATCGAGGACGAACGCCTCGGGCGCCGCGGTGATGCAGTCACCGAAGCCGACGCACAGCGTGCGGTCGATACGCACGCGCAGCTCCCCGACAGTACGTTCTTCGAAGTCGCTCACATGCCTTCGAGCCCCAGCTCGGCGCGCGCGGTGTCCATCACCGCCGGCGTGATCTCGGTAATGCCCCGTTCCTTCGCGTAGTCGCCGTAGATCTTCTTGACCATCCCGCGCACGAAGCTGGGAACGCGGGCGAGCCGCTCCTGGGCATCGCTCGACCAGGCGGGGCCTCCCGCGATCACCTGGCTGTGCACCATCGCCAATGGCTCGCTCGGGACTGTCCGCCCCCCGATCTCGACACCCAGGGAAGAGACGAGCTGTGTCTCCATGGGATTGGTCAGCATCGCGACGACGCGACCGCATTGGGGACACTTGAACGTGGCCGCGAGTGTCCCGTCGCCGGGCAACTGACGCTCGGCGAACGCCATCTGCTGATCGCATTCAACGCAAAGAAATTTCATCCCAGAGGCTTGGCGAGGGGTTGAACGGGATACGGGCAATCACCGGAGTGCCGAACTCTCGCGCCAGATCATCACCCGCGGTTCCGGGGAACTGAGGCCCTACCATGTTTTCGACGATGCCGAGCAGGTCAGAGCCACGGTCGACGGCGGCACGCATGGCGCGCCGCACGGCATCTCGCGCCTCCGGCGTGGCAATGGTCACGGTGAGCACGGCCGGTGGAGCGCCGAGGATGTCGCACAGCTCGAGGTAGCGCTGCATCCCCGGCGGCAGGTCGAGCAGCAGAAAGTCGAGCGCGCCCCACTCCACGTCGCCCAGGAATTCCCGCAGCGCTGAGGCCTCCATGGCGCCGCGCCACACGAAGCTTTCGGCGGTGGGTCCCGTGAACGCGAGCGGAGCACCCTCAGTCAGAAAGTGTCCCATGGACACGCATTTCACGCCGTCGCTCCCGATGGCGGGAGGGGCTAGCGTGGGCGGCGCCTGCAACAGGGCGGGGATCGTGGGCCCGTTCAAGTCGGCATCCAGGACCCCGACAGCCCGGCCGCGCCGCGCCAGGGAGCGCGCAAGATGGGCCGTGACATAGCTCTTTCCCACACCACCCTTGCCGCTCATGATGGCGACGCTGCGCTTCACCCCGGCCAGCCGCTCGGCGACGCGGCGCCGCTGGGCGCCGATCTGGTCGGCTAGCCCCGAGCGGTCAGGGTCGGTGAGCTGGTGGTAGGTCCGCATGGGGACCGAAAAGATGCCTCGGACGCCGTGACGACGCTACGTTGTAAGCGTACAACGTAGCGACGTATCGACCTACAACGCTAACTTCCCAACATGATCGAAGGACTCAAGCAAAAGCTCCAGGCCGAAGTCGAGCGGCTGAATCACGAAATCTCTTTCGTCCTGCCGAAGGAGATCGAGAAGGCGCGCGCCCACGGCGATCTGCGCGAGAACTCGGAATACAAGGCGGCGCTCGAGCGGCAGCAATTCGCCCAGGCGCGCGTGCACCATTTGCGGCTGCGGTTGTCGAAGCTGTCGGACGTGCGCGAGCAGGACATCCCGCGCGACCGCGTGGGATTCGGGTCGCGCGTGACGGTCGAAGACGTCGACACAAAAAAGAAGGAAGTGTACGCCCTCACGCTCGGCGAGTTCATCGAGGGTGGCGACGACAGCAAGGAGATGCCGGTCTCGATGGCATCACCGCTGGGCAAAGCGCTGCTCGGCGGCAAGGTCGGGCAGAAGGTGGACATCAGCCTGCCCATGGGCAAACGCAAGCTCAAGATCGTGAGCTTGGATACGGTGCATGACCTCGCGGAGCGGCAGCCGTAGACGGAGACCGCGCTCTTGACTAAAACGTTTCCATAACTTCATTTAGAGCGCCGAACGAATGCTCAAGCACCCGGGAGACACCACGATGTCGATGCGTTTGCTGACCGCTGCGGCGGTCTTCGTGCTTTTCGCCCCTCCGCGGGGACTGAGCGCGCAGAGCGACCCGGATCATCCGGTCGCGGGCGGCGGCACGATCCCTGCCGGCTGGCACGTGCGCACGGAGCCTAATCGACAGACGGGGCAGCCCGCGTCGCTCGACAACGTGAAGTTCGCCAGCATGGGAGATGGCCTGCATACGACGGTCGGGCCAGCCGCGATTTACTGGCGCGATCGCGACACCATCTCCGGCAACTACCACGTCGTTGCCAAGATGACGCAGATGAAGAATCCAGCGCACCCTGAGGCCTTCGGCATTTTCATCGGCGGGAAAAACCTGGCGGATTCAGGTCAGGCTTACACGTACTTCCTCGTGCGCCCCATCGACGGGATGTACTCGATCCGCCGTCGCTCGAGCTACACCACCCGGCCCACGGCCGTGGTGGAATGGACCGCCAGCGACGCGGTGACCAAGTCCGACACCAGCGGCAAAGCGACGAACGAGCTGAGCATTCTGGTGCAGGGCGGCAAGGCCAAATTCATGGTCAACGGCAAAGAGGTCTACACCGGCGACGCCGCGAATCTCGACGTCCACGGGGTCGTGGGGTATCGCGTCAATCACAACCTCGATGTCCACTTGGGCCCGCTCGGGATTCACAAGTCGTGACCGCGCTGAATCCCGCAGCGGAAGACGACCGCTTTTCGTTCACGCCGTTTACGCGGCATCCGTTCTTCACGCACGTCAATCGCTGGATTCTCGAGCGGGTGATTTGTCCGGGCCGGCAGGTGATCGTGGACCTGGGATGCGGCCCGGGCGCGGTCACGCAGTTGATCCTGGAGCGCGTGCGCGGCCAGCAGCCGCCGCCGCTGGTCATCGGCATCGATCCCTCACCGACCGCCATCGATAAGGCGCGGGCTGCCATCTCCTCCAAGTTCGCCGAGTTCATGCAGGGTAGCGCCGAGTGGCTCTCGAAGCTCGTGAAGTCGGCCGATGCCGTCGTGTTTCTCAACGCGATCCACCTGACGCGCGACAAGGTAAGCGTGCTGCAGGAGATCCGCCGCGTGCTGAAGCCCGGTGGTCTGCTGGCCTTCAACAGCACGTTCTTCAACGGCGCCTACGTCGAGGGCACAAGTGGATTCTGGCGCCGCTGGATCGTGCGCTCCGTGCAGGCGTTGCGGGAGAAAGGCATCGAGGTGCAGCACATCGGTCACGCGCCCGCGATGGAATGGCTCTCCGCCGAGCAGTACGGCGACGCGTGTAAGGCGGCGGGATTCGTCCCGACCACCATCGAGCTGTTGCGCATCAACATGACCCCGGAAAGCCTCGCTGATATCGGCCGCTTCTCCCTGTTCATCGAAGGTGCGCTGCCCGGCGCGCCGCTGGAGGAGGGATCGGAAGCGCTGCAAACGGGCCTCGCGCGCACGCTCGACGAGCTCAAGGTGACCGAGGTACCTCGTTATTGGCTCGAGGTCGTGGCAGAGGCTGTCTAACGGCCCAAATCGTCAGCGCGAGCACCAGCAGCGCGCCGATCGTAATCACATTCAGCGATTCGAGCACCGACCGCACTTGCGAGCCAAGGAGCGCGGGTGCGCTCAGTGTGAGACATACGAACGACGCCCACCACAGGATCCACACCGGCCGTGACTTGCCGGGGATGACGCGCCAGATCAACCAGTAGCCCACCAGCAGCGTCACGAAGTGCGGTTTCCACGCGAGCGGCGAAGCGAGCGGCATGAGCACAAGGACGATCGCCAGCTCCCCCACGGTCCGCGGGCTTGCGAGATCGGGCGGATTGCGGAGAAACACCAGTGCCAACGCGACCGCAGCGAGCGCGATCAATCCGCAAAACAGGCGCACCACGCGCTGCGTGGGCCAGTCGACGACCGCGGTGTGCACGGGATCACGAGCGCTGCCTTCACTGGTGAGCAGTCGCTTGAGTGCCGCAAGCAGTGATTGGTTCGAATAACCGGGCGTAGGATCCGCAGTTTCCGTCGTGGCGACCACGCGCCACGAATGCCACCGCTCCAGCGCCTGCTTCGGCCCGAAGGCGGCGACGGGAAGGAAGACGTTGATCACCACCAGAAACCCGGCAGTCCAGGCGGCCGGGCGCCACGCCCGTTTGTAGAGGAGATAGGGCAGAAACAGTATCGGAACGGCGCGCAGGCTCGCCGCCGCCGCCAACGCGAGCCCGCCCAGCCCGTGGTGCCGCCGCTGAAAGAGATGGAACGCCAGCAGTATCAGGAACAGCACATAGAGATTGATCTGGGTGTGTTGCAGGTGCTCCTGCAGCAGCCGCGCGGTCATGAGCACCGGCACGAGTACGGCGGTGGATGTGAGCGGAGCCGGTTCTTCCCCGGCCAGGCGTGCCAGCAAGCGCAGCGTTCCCCACAACGCAGCCACGCTGCCGATCTGCCACAGGAGTAACGCGCCCGCGAGTGACACGCGCGCGAGCAACGCCAGGCCCGCCGCGATGAAGAGGAAAAACGGCGGCCAGGTGTTGATGCGGAGCCCGTACGGATCCCCGCCCTGCAGGACGACTTCGCCGACCTGTGTGTAGCCGGTGAAAATGACGCCGTCGAGCCGGCCGAGGCTGCGCAGCACCTCCGCGGCGGCCAGGAGGATCAGCAGGGCGGCGACCGCCTGCCGCCACCTCATGCGAGCACGAACGTCAGGCGCCGGTGCGCTTCGCGCAGCGCAGTCTCGACCACATCCGGCGTTGCGCCGCGCGCAAAGATGAAACCGGGATAGCGGGAGCCCTCGGGAAACGGAATGAGCCGCTCTTCCGGATGTGCCGTGATCTGCACGTCCTCGACCAGCGGAACACGCTTCGCT
Organism: Gemmatimonadales bacterium; assembly: GCA_035943355.1. Classification (GTDB taxonomy): domain Bacteria; phylum Gemmatimonadota; class Gemmatimonadetes; order Gemmatimonadales; family GWC2-71-9; genus 20CM-2-65-7. Next base: position 25,539 of record DASZCG010000106.1, on the reverse strand, counting down.
TCGGCGACGCCGCGGACTTCCTTCAGTGTTCCCGCGCCGGGAATCGGAATCATCATGACGCCGGCCGCCAGCCGTTCGCGCTGGAGCGAGGGAATCGGCATCCCGAGCGCGTTGCGCAGAATGACCTCCTCGAGGGAAACTGCCTTGTCGCCGAACCGCAGGACCGCCGAGCAGCGGCCACCGATAGGCCGCGCCGCGAGCTCGATCAACCAGGGCCCTCGCTCGTTGTAGCGCAGCTCGGCGTGGATGGGACCGCCGGTGATGCCCAGGACTCGCACCGCTCGCTCGGCACACTCCACAATCGCCTTCTGCAGCGCGGCGGGCACCATCGACGGGGTCACATAGATCGTCTCTTCGAAGAATGGGCCGTCGAGGGGGTCGGGCTTGTCGAACAGCGCCAGCACGTGAAGCCGTCGGTCGACGACCAGTCCCTCGAGCGCGACCTCATAGCCCTGGATGAACTCCTCGATGAGATAGTGACGTGCTCGAACTCCGCATGTCTCCGCCGCCTCGGGTTCGCCAAGTATCGCGCCAAGCCGGGCGTGCGCCGCGATGAAGGATGCAGGATTGTCAGCGCGCATCACTCCACGCGATGCGGAAAGTCGCACTGGCTTGATCACGCAGGGATAGCTGATCGAATTCGCTAGGCCAGCAGGGTCGTCTTCGATACTGCGTAGCATGAAGCGGGGAACCGGAACTCCCCCCTGAGCGAGCAGCTCGCGCTGGAGGTACTTATCCCTGGCCGCGGTTGCGGCATGCACTGAATTGCTTTTTAGTCCGAGGCGCTGCGCGATGCTTGCCGCCGCGATGACGGTGTCATCATCAACCCCGACAACCGCCTGAATGGGATGATCGCGCGCAAACACCGACGCTTTGGCGGCAGCCTGGTCAGGGTCCCCTAACGGCAACGTCAGAAGCCCGTCGGGGCTCGATGGTTCAAGCGCGCTGGGCTTTTCCGACGCGACCGTCAACTCGACGCCGATCTGCCGCGCGGCCTCCACGAACGCCGCGGTGCGGTAGGTCGTGGTCGGCAGCAGCAACAGAAGGCGCGGGGCTATTTCTTCGAGGCCTGGAAGTAGGGGTTCGCGCCCGACGTGTGGTCGGTGATGTCGACGATCCCGCGAACGTCCGGGACCAGCTGGGCGAGCATCCCCTCGATGCCCTGCCGCAGCGTGACGTCCGCCATGCCGCAGCCCTGGCAGCCGCCGCCCATGCGCAACATCACAACGGCGTCCTGCACGTCGATGAGCTCGACGTGCCCGCCATGGCGCGCGACCATCGGGTTCACCTGCTCTTCGAACACCCGCGCGACCTGCTCGTACAGGGCGTCATCGCTGACCGCGCTCGGCGCCTTCGGGCTCGCGGCGACGGGCGGTACCTCCGCCGCCAGCGCGGTGCGAATCGCGGAGCCCACTGCCTTGCCGACCGCCTGCCAAGGCGCGGGCGACTGCTTGACCACGGTGATGATGTTGCCCGACACGATGAGCTCGGTGACGCTCACGCCTGGAATGGCGAAGATCGCTTCCGCCAATGGCGAGCCTTTGGCCTCGCCGGCACCCGTAAAGCGGCGCACGCCTCCGGCGAGCACCGGCACGTTCACCACGAACTTGCAGCGCTGGTTGTCGATCGGCTCGGCGGTGATCCGGAGCTCAGCTGCTTCCATTGCGCATCTCTTTCGCCGCGGCGACCATGTTCTTCAGCGCGGCCAGCGTCTCGTCCCAGCCGCGAGTCTTGAGTCCGCAGTCGGGGTTTACCCAGATCTGCACGTCGTCCAGCACCCGCCGCATGCGCTTCAGCGCGCCGGTGATCTCCTCCTGCGAGGGCACACGCGGCGAGTGGATGTCGTAGACGCCCGGTCCGATCTCGTTCGGATACTTGTACTGCTCGAACCCCTGCAGCAGCTCGGAGCCCGACCGCGCGTTCTCGATCGAGATGACGTCGGCGTCCATCCGCTCGATGACCTGCAGGACGTCGTTGAACTCGCTGTAGCACATGTGCGTGTGAATCTGCGTGCCGTCGCGCACACCAGCGGTGGCGAGGCGGAACACGTCGACCGCCCACTGCAGATAGCCCGACCACTCGGCCCGGCGCAGCGGCAAACCCTCCCGCAGGGCGGGCTCGTCGATCTGAATCACGCGGATACCGGCGGCCTCGAGGTCGAGCACCTCGTCGCGAATTGCGAGCGCGAGCTGCTTGGCGGTTTCCGCGCGCGGCTGGTCATCGCGCACGAACGACCACTGCAGGATCGTCACCGGCCCGGTAAGCATTCCCTTCACCGGCTGCTTGGTGAGTGACTGCGCGTAGCGGCTCCACCGAACCGTCATCGCGCTCGGCCGCGACACGTCGCCGAAGATGATGGGCGGCTTCACGTAGCGCGTGCCGTAGGACTGGACCCAGCCGTGCTCCGTGAACGTGAATCCCGCGAGCTGCTCCCCGAAGTACTCGACCATGTCGTTGCGCTCGAATTCGCCGTGCACCAGCACATCGAGCCCGATCTCTTCCTGGAGCTGAATCGTCTTCCCGATTTGCGCTTCGATGAAGCGCTCGTAGTCCTTCGCGGTCAGCTGATTGTCGTTGAGCTTGCGCCGCGCTGCCCGAACCTCGGTCGTCTGCGGGAACGAGCCGATGGTCGTCGTCGGAAAGCGGGGCAGATCGACTTGGGCCTTCCGGCGCGCGGCGTACGGCTCGCGGCGCACCCGATCCTTCTCCGTGACCGCGGCCGCGCGGCGCTGCACCGCGGCATTGTTGATCCGCTGCGACGCGCGGCGCGACTGCGCGGCGTTGCTGCTCGCCCGGATGGCCGCTGCATCGCCTTCCGCGAGCGCCACGACTTCCTGCAGCTTCTGCTTGGCGAACGCCAGCCAGCTCTTCAGCTCGGGATCGAGCTTCGTTTCGAGATCGAGGTCGAGCGGCGTATGCAGCAAAGAGCATGAGGGCGCCACCCACAAATGCTCCCTCCCCACCCTGGCGGCGGCGCGCTCGAGCAAGTCACGCTGCTTCCCGAGGTCCGCGCGCCACACGTTACGCCCATCGATCACGCCCGCCGAGAGCACACGTCCCGTCGGCCATGCGGCGAGCAGCTTGTCGAGCTGCTGTGGGGCGCGCACCAAGTCGACATGCAGGCCCTGCACGGGCAGCGCGAGCGCGGTGGACACGTTGTCATCCAGCCCCGCGAAATACGTCGCCACGAGCAGCTGCGCCTTGCCGGCGCGCTTGGACAGCTGGCTATACGCACGCAGGAACGCGGCGCGTTCGGCTTCGCTACGATCCAGCGCGAGCGTCGGCTCGTCGAGCTGGATCCACGTCGCGCCAGCCCGCGCCAGCTCACTCAGGATTTCTGCGTATACCGGGAGCAGCCTGTCGAGGAGCGACAGCCGATCGAACGCATCGCCCTTCGTCTTGGCGAGCAGCAGGAACGTGACCGGACCGATGAGGACCGGCTTCGCGTCGATGCCGAGGGCCTTGGCTTCCTGGAACTCCGCGATCGGTTTCCGCGACGACACCTGGAACGACTGATCCCGCTCCAGCTCAGGGACGATGTAGTGGTAGTTCGTGTCGAACCACTTCGTCATTTCCATCGCGGTGACATCACGGCCTTTGCGCTGGTTGCCGCGCGCCATCGCGAAGTAGGTATCGAGGTCGACTTCCTTGCCCTTCCAGCCGTACCGCGCCGGCACCGCGCCAACCAGCGCGCAGGTGTCGAGCATGCGGTCGTAAAAGGAGAAGTCGTTGACGGGAATACGGTCGATGCCGACATCGCGCTGCAACTGCCAGTGGCGGCGTCGCAACTCGACGCCGATTTCGAGCAGCTGGTCGAGCGCGACCTTGCCGCTCCAATAGCCTTCGGTCGCGCGCTTCAATTCGCGCGCGGCACCCAGCGGGGGGAAGCCCAAATTCGAGGCGATGGTCATATGAGGAGGGGGAATCTAACGCGCTCTCCAACCGATACGTACGGGTTCGTTCCTCCGAGGTGTAGTTGGCCGCTTGTTGCACATCCGCCACGCAGGGAAACCGTGACTCTCACACCGCGCAGGGGCCAGCCTGGGTTGAGACCTGTCGTCATCTCATTGGGGGAGGGGCTATGGTGCTGCTCGCGGGTCCGCTCGTTAACGGCTGCCGTATCAGCAAGTTACTCCGAGGAGCGCTACGGATGCGGCGGAGCAGGCGGGTGCGGCGGGAGACCGTGGTCGGCCGGCGGTCCGTGACGCGCTTGGGCGGCTGCGGCACGCGCCAGGCCTGCGGCCGCCTGCGCCGGCGTCGCTCCCCGCGCCATCTCGGACTGCACACTCCCCGGTAAGGCAAGCAAATCGCCGGGAGCCTGCCCCGCGCGCAGTGACGCGCTCACGAGGGCGACGGTTTCCGCCGGCGGCACACCCAGCGCCGCGAGTGTTCCGGCCACACGCAATCCAACCGTGACGTCGGCAGCCGGTCTGCCGGTGCGTGCCAGCTCTGCGATGTCGCGGCCGCGCAGGCCGGCCGTGATCGCGAACCCACCCGCTGCGATTTCAACGGTGTCGGCAGGACTATTGTGGGTGGCGCTACGAAGTGCGGCAGCAGCTGTGTCGAGCTGAGCGAAGACAAGGCGCACCGCGCTCGCGACTCGCTCTGCCGGCACGCCTTTGGCATTTCCTTCGATCGCCTTTTGGATCAGCGGATCGACAGGCAAGCCTTGGCTGGCAGCCGACCTGCCAAGCTCTTGAACCAGGGCCACGATCTCGGCGGACGCGCGCCCTGACAACCGCGCGGCGATCGACTGCTGCGCATCGAGCGCGGTCGCGGCGACCGCGACAAATCCAAGCACCAGACGACCTGCGCGTTTCATAGTGTGAGCACGCTGTTCCGTCGGCCAAAGCCGTCGTCGATCGCGGGCGCAGTCGGGTCCGGCACCCAGCGCACGCCGTCCACGACGAAGGCGTACTGATGTTGACCGGGCGGAAGAGAGAGCGTGGCGACCCACATGTCCGCGCTGCCGGAGCGAACCAGCGGCGTCGCCGACGGGTCCCAGCGATTGAACGTCCCCGCGACACTGACTTGGTGGGCGCCGGGAGCCACGAGCACGAACCGCACGGTAACCATAGCGCTCGAAGCAGGGGCTGCCGGACTTGCGGGCCGGCCCAGCCACAGAACGAGAGCGGCGGCGGCGGCGAGCGCGGGCGCAAGCAGCCAGGCCAGGCGCCGCTGCCGCCTCCGCTCGAGCGCGGCCATGACGCGCCAAGTCACCGCGGGAAGCGAGACCGGCTCGCGATCGACAGCAGCGAGCAGGCGCAGCGCTTCCTCGCCTTCCTGGCGCAGCTCGGCCGGCAGGTCGGCCAGCGTCAGCTCGCCATCCAGCAGCTGTTTCACCTGCGGATCAAAATCGCGCTTCATCATGCGTGTTCTCTCAGTTGTTCGCGCAGCCTGTCGTACGCACGGTGCATCCGCATCTTGAGCGACGGGACCGACGTATTCAAGCGTTCCGCGATCTCCATGTACGACAGTCCTTCCACGTGCTTCAAGACAAACACTTCACGCTGCTCCGCGGTCAGCCCCAGCAGCGCCTCTTGCAACGCGCGCCGCTTTTCTCCCGTCTCGGTTGCGACGTCTGACCGATCCGCCGTCGGCACCGAGGTCGCCGCCTCCAGGGACAGGTGCGACCGGCTTTTGCGCTGCTCGGCGAAACAGCGATTGCGCAGGATAAGAAAGAACCACCCGACGAACTTGTTCGGGTCCTGGCATTGAGCCAACTGGTCGTACGCGCGTACAAACGCGTCCTGCACCGCGTCCTCGGCCGCGTCGGTCGACCCCAGCATGCGCGCCGCGTAGCGCGCGTAGCGGTCGCGATAGCGCTCCACCAGGACGGCGTAGCGCTCGCGGTCGCCCGCAAGCACTGCCCGAACGACCTCGCCGTCGGTGGAGCCTCGCGGGCCTCCCGTCTCAGCGTGCAACCGTTTTCCTCCGCTAAAGAGCGTTCGGACGCGGGGATAGTAACGTTACCTCAGCCCCCCGCCGGCAATCTTTAGCACGCCCATGTCCGCTATGCTAGAGCCCCAATCACCGATTCTGCCAGACGCGATGCTGCTGGAGCGTCTGGTCCAGCGGGACTCGACCGCGTTGATCGAATTGGAGCGGCGCCATTGGAGTTCGCTGTACGCCCAGGTGTACGGTGTGCTGGTGGATGCACCAGTGGCCGAGCGGGTGGTGCGGGAGACGTTTGCGCACCTGTGGTATGCGGCCTCACGGTTTGTCGGAACGCGCAGCGCTTCGAGCTGGCTGCGTGAGACAGCGCGGGAACTCGCGCGCGCCGAGCTGGCGCTGCGTGATCGTACAACGTCGGATTGGAGGCAAGATGACGAGGATCATGGTGTTCGTTCCAGCAATGCTGCTGCCGGCGCTACTCGCCGCGCAAACGCCCGCGCCGAACGATCACGCGTCGGATACAGCGAAAGCGAAAGTAGCGGCAGCGATGGCCCGCCACGCGACGCATGTGCGTGGTGAGGCGGTCGGCCTAGACAATCGGCCGGTTACGCCGGCCACTCCGGCGACCCGCGCCACGCGAGCCACGCCGGCGGTGCCAAATCCCGATGGTGGCCCAGCGACGCGCGCGATTCCAGCGACTCCGGCGACGCCCGCGACCCCGGCTTCCCCGGCCAATCGTCCGGACAATCCCGGCGCAGGCCATAGTCGCAGGCCGTAACTAGCAGCTTACTTCACTGCTGTATCTTACCGGTCCCATGAACCTGGGACCGGTTTTTATTTTCCCCGCACTCGCGATCCTCCCACTCGGGCTCTGCGCGCAGAATCAGGCGTCGCTCGGCGTGGGCGCCGGCGTCGTCCGCTACGCCGGAGGATCGAGCTTCAGCCCGTTTACGCTTTCTCCGGCGGGGCAGCTGCTCTCGCCTGCGTTTTTCCTGGGAGGGGCCGGTGCAGTCTCAGTGCTCGAAACCGGCGCGCGGGCCGCGCAGGGCCGGGCGGATCTGTGGGCCGCATTCCCCCATCACATCAGCGGTTTCCGGGGAGCTGCCAGCGCGACGATCGCCGCCAGCACGCGATCCGACGGTGTCGGCTCGGCATCCGGCGTAGCGCTGCTCGAGGCGTTGTGGAATGACATGGGACGGCACGGCGCTGGTGGGGTTGCGTTCGGCGCTGGGTGGGCCACGGGAGTCATTGAAGGATTCCCGGGTGTGGGTGCGTTGCGCCTGCGCGCGCGCAGCTGGTGGCAGCCTGACCAGTCAGCTACACAGCTCTCGTTCAATGTGGAGAGCACGCGCTTCGACAGCGCGTGGTACACGGACCTCGTGGGCGGCTGGACGCTGGATCAGCCACGGCTGACCGCATCGCTCTGGGCGAGCGTGCGCGTGAGCAGTGTCTACCCGTCGAGCGGAGCAGCCAGCGCGGCAGTCCAGTATTTCATCAAGCCGGCGATCGCCGTCGAAGCGTCAGGCGGCAACTACCTCGCAGACCCGTTTCAGGGATTGCCCCGCGCCGGTTTCGTTTCCGGCGGAGTTCGGATCTACACGGGCCGACGCACCGCGCCCGCCACAGATGTCCTATCGAAAACCACGCCGGCACTCCAGCCGCTGGCCGCTCAACACCGCGGCGATACAGTGGTCGTGCGGTTTCGCATGCCGGGCGCGACCGCGGTCGCGATCGCGGGCAATTGGCATGACTGGACGCCGGTTGCTCTCCGGGGGCTCGGTGCTGATATCTGGGAGGCAGCTCTGCTGCTTCGTCCCGGGACGTATTACTTCAATCTGGTGGTCGACGGGAAGGAGTGGGTCGTTCCCAGTGGTGTCGCCGTCGTGCCCGATGGCATGGGTGGCATGATGGCCGTCTTGACAGTGCTCTAGACTTGCGGATTCCCGGCCGGTTCCCTACGATGGCGGCGGCGTTAGCGTCCACGCTGGCTTCTCTCTCGAGGAGGTGTCGATGGGGAAGATCAACATGCAGAAGGTGTTGATCGGCGGGCTGATCGCCGGTGTCGTGCTGAATGTGATTGATTTCGTGGTGTTCGGAGTGGTCTTGAAAGCGCAGATGGCGGCGGCGATGCAGGCGCTGGGCAAGCCTCCGATGACCAACGCGCAAGTTCCCTGGTTCGTCTTCCTCGATTTCGTCGCCGGAATAGGACTGGTTTGGTTGTACGCTGCGATGCGGCCGCGCTATGGCGCGGGCCCGGGGACGGCGGCGAAAACCGGAGTGGCCGGGTGGTTCTTCGCTGTGTTGCTCCCGACTCTCTTCATGTGGCCGATGCATCTCATGCCCAACAACGTCACGATATTGACGAGTGTCGTTGCGCTGGTGGAGTGGCCGATCGCCGCCGTGGTCGGCGCCAAGTTCTATCTGGAAGGCGCAGGGGCGGGCGCCGGAATGGGTGCTGGATCTGGGATGGGCGCGAGGATGTAGCCAGTAGACGCAAACAAAAACCGCCGGGAGGCACCAGCCGCCCGGCGGTTTTTGCTTGCTCGCTCCTCTTAGTAGTTGAAGCGCAGCGTAACCCCTAACGTCCTCGGCTGGTTGGTGAGGTACCCGACACGCGCGCGCTTGCCACGCTCACGGTCGAGCGCGAGGAAGGCGCGCTCATCGGTCAGATTGTTGCCGAAGACCGCGACCTCCCACGAATTCTTCGTCACGCCGAGCCGCAAGTTGAAGAGACTGTATGCCGGCAGCAGCGGGTTGAACGTGAATGTGGTCTGTGTCAACGGACCGCCGATCGTGTTCGCCCCGAAGCTGGCCATGTTGAGCGTCCCATAATTCGGCGCCTCATCGTCGATCAGCGTGTAACGCGATCCGACGTACTGATAACTCCCGCTCACAAACGCCCGCCCGCCACTGACAATGGGCCATCCATAGGTCAATCCAGCGGTGCCCTGCACTTTGGGGACGCCAGGCAGCCGATTGCCCGCAACGATACCGGGCAACGTGTCCCCGGTGCCACCGATCAGCGTCGTCTTCAGCTTGCCGTCGGCGTAGCTCGCCGAGAGCGCGATGTCCCAGTGATTGTCCGGGCTCGCGTTGAACTCCACCTCAAAGCCCTGGCTCCTGGAGCTCGTGTCGTTCAAAATGAGCCGCGACGAGCAGGAACCTGCGGTCACCGTCAACTGGAGGTCCTTGATGTCCATGTAGAACGCGGAAACGTTGAACGACCCACGGCCACCGAGAATGCGCGTCTTCGCGCCGACCTCGTAGTTCCAGGCCGTCTCGTCCTTCCATGAGGTGTGACCGCTGAACACAGCTGAGTCTTGAGTCGCCGGATCGCAAGCGGGATAGTTGAGGGGATCGTTGATCCCGCCGAGCCGGAATCCCTTCGACGCCTGTGCGTTGAGCGTGACGGCTTCGGATGCCCTGTAGCTCGCGATAAAGCGCGGCGCGACGCCGTTCGCCTTCGTCTTCCCCGGCTGTTTGACGAGCGCAGTACCCGTGCTGTCGTTGGTGAAAATGCCGTCAAAAATCTGGTCGCGATTCTCATCGAAGTTGTAATACCGGAGCCCGCCGGTGAGGTCGAACTGCCCGGCAGTCACCGTCGCTTCGCCGAATCCGGCGACTTGTTTCAACCGGTACTCCAAATCCGACCAAAACAGGTGGTCTTTGGGGGCCTTCAAGCCCGTGGTCGGAATGCTCACGCCCACTGATTCCGCTTGCGCCTCGAACCCCGGAACCGCGAGGTCTTGGCCGTAATGCCGTTTGTTATTGCTGTAAAAGCCACCGACGACCCATTTGAAGCGGTCCTGCCCGCCGGCCAGGCGAATTTCCTGCGTCCAGACCTTCGACTTGGTCGCGTCGTTGAGCGGCGAAGACAGCGAGTACACACTCTCCGGCAGACCGATGCTGCCGCCGGTAATGCTGGACGTGAGCGCCGTCGCGTCGCGCACGACCAGGATATAGCGATTGGTCCACGACGTTACGGACGTCAGGCTCACCCCGCTGCTCAACGTGTAATGCAGGTTGAGATCGGCGAGGGAGAATTCGTCGGTGAATGGCTCCTGTTCTTGCGTAAAGAGTTGGCGCGGGCCCAGGGTGACCGGGGGACGCGAGGTGGTATACGGGTTCGCCAGGATGTTGAACGCATCGATGCGGTTCCACCCATTCATCTGCACTTTCTGGTACACGAGCCGCGGCGTGATCGTGAAGCGCCCGCTTGGCTCAAACCGCCACGCGACGCGAGCACCGGTCCGGTTGCCGCCGTTCACGTTTTGATCGGCGATGTGGGTCGGTTGCACCGCGTCCATCCAGCCACCCAGCTGAGTGCTGTAACCGACAATCCGGATCGCGGACTTGTCGCCGACCGGCGCGTTGTATCCGAGCTTCGCATTGTTCCCCGCCGAGCCGCCGCGAATCTGATTGAGGCCGACTTCGCCGAATGTCTGCGTCTGGCCCAGCTGTGGCTGCGTGCTGATGTAGCGCACGTTCCCACCCAACGAACCCGAGCCGAACAGTGTCCCCTGAGGCCCGCGCAGCACTTCCACACGAGAGACGTCGAAGAGGTCCAGATCCGGTGTGAACAGCGAAAGTGAAACCGGAGCGTCGTCCAGATACGCGCCCACTTCTTCTTTTACTCCGGGCTGATCGCGTGCGACCTGACCCGACGATGCGCCGCGCATCGCGACGGTGCTTTGGCCCGGCCCCAGGTTCTGCACGCTGAACCCCGCCACGTTGGCTGCGATCCCCTCGATATTTTCCGCGCCGCGCAGCCGCAGGGCCTGCTCCGTCGGCGCGGCGATCGAGAACGGCACCTTCGCCAGCTCCTGCTCGCGCAACATGGCCGTGACTGTGACCGCCTCGAGGGTCACGGCTTGGAGCACGAGGTCGAGTGAGACCGACTGGTCGGCGCCCACAGCCACGTTCTGCGACACCGTGCGCAGGCCGGGCATCGACGCGGAGACGGTGTACGTCCCCGCCGCCAGGCCGGAGATAGTGAAGCTGCCGTCACTGCCGGTCGTCGTGCGACTGGCGGCGCTGGTCCGCTGATTCGTCGCGCGCACGCCGACTCCCGACAGGGCGGTGCCACTGGCATCCTTCACGGTGCCTGTAATGCGACCGTTCTGCGCGTACGCCGGGACCGCGCACAGGATTAGGGCGAGTACTGCAATACTCAGCAACCGGCTCGCGGCAACCATAAGCTCTCCCGTTGAAGGACTACTGCAGTAACCGCATTTCCGCGCGGGCATACAGATAGCGGCCGTTGTATCCGAACGGCGACGCGGCGGCCCAGGGGAACGTGTTGTCGTTGTTGTTGAACTCGGCCTTGGCCTTGTCCGGATAGACGTCGAATAGATTGCGGGCCCCGATGGACAGATTCACGGCGCTGAACTGATATCCCAGTTCCGCGTCCACCAGGGTCTTGGCACCGTACGTCTCGCGGTCGGTGAAGCTGGGCTGTGCCGATGCGAATCCGCCGAAGTACGACACCCGCCCCAGCGCGTGCCAGCGGCTGACGGTGTACTGCGCCGCGAACGTGCCGCGCCAATCCGGCCGCTCTTCCTCGATCCCCACCTTCGTCACCAGGTCGAGAATGCTGGTCAGCTCGGTGGCGGTGCCGCGGAGAATCTCCGGCAGCGAATCGACATGGGTGATTTTGTTTTTCGCGTAGTTCGCGGCCAGGTTGAGATCGAGCGTTCCCGCCCCCGCCGGTACCCGCAGGTCTCCGGTGATGTCCACGCCGTTCGTCTTGGTATTCAGACCGTTCGTGAAGAACTGCACGGCGCCGATATTGGTAATGCCGGAGTCAGCGAGAATCCGCTGCGCCACCGAATCGCCGAACGTCGCTCCCAGGAGAATCCGGTTGTCGATCGTGATGTTGAAGAAATCGACGGTGAACGTCAGGTTATCGCGCGGCGTCACCGCGAACCCGCCGCTCAGGTTGACCGATGTCTCCTCCTTCAGCGGTTTGGCGCCGAAAATCCTCGAGGCGCGGTTGTCCACCGGGAAATTGCCGACTTCGACGAACTGCCCGCCGATCACGTTCGTGGTGGTGTGGCTGAAGTAGCTCTGCGAGAGCCCAGGAGCGCGGAACCCCGTGCTCGCGGCGCCGCGAACAATGAAGCGCGGCGACGCCTGATAGCGCAACGCCAGCTTGCCGCTGACCCGTGAACCAAAGTCGCTGTAATTCTCGTAGCGCCCAGCGACGTTGGCGAGGAACTGCGGCGTGAGCTGGCCCTCGAGATCGAGATACCCGCCGACGTTGCTGCGACCATGGTCGCTCGCGTCGCTCGGCGCAAATCCCGGGAACACCGAGGAGCCGGCGGGCGCGGGGCCGCTGCTGTCCTGCGCCAGATGATTGCCGTTGATCCAGGAGGCTTTCTCGCCGGCGGTGATCTTGAAGTCTTCCTTCCGGTACGCCGCGCCCACCGCGACGTTGACCGGTGCCCGCAGCCCCAGGTTCACTTTCTTCGCCAGGTTCACCGCGACGATCCCTTCGGTGCGCTCGAGCCGGCCCGCAAAGAAGTGGAGCTGGTTGGGAATCCCGGGGTCGTCAAGCGTGCCGAGCACGCTGTCCTGACCAGGCGCGCAGGCGACCTCCAAACACGGGCCGAGCGAGGGGTTGTTGGTGTGTTCGAGATCGTAGTCAAACCGGTTCTTCCCGAACGAGCCGCCGAGATCGAGTGACCAGCCGCTGACGTCGGCGCGGAAGCCGGCGACGCCCGAGAAGTCGTCTACGTTCGGATGAAATTGCGGCAGGAAACCCTGCGGATACAGCTGTGGCCAATTCTTGTCGCTGTCGGCATAGCGCCAAAAGCCGTTCCCGGTCCCGTCGCGGTGGCTGTAGCCGCCAAACGCGTACAGCTCACTTGTCCCTGCCGGATTGAGCGGCATCCGGAAGTTCGCGAACGTCATCGCGTCCTTCTCGAGCCCGTCGCCCCAGTGATAATTGGGTTGCGTGAGCGAATTCCGCTTGAGGAGGATGCGGCCCGTGTTTGGATCGATCGAGTCTGCTAGGTTGCCAGGACCCACCAGGAAGGAGTCCGGCCACGCGCGATTCGTAGGATCGCGATGGAGATATTCGCCAAACACCGCGAGCGATCCGCGGCCCAGGCCGATGCCGAACCCCCCGTTCACGTCGGCCGTCGAGCCGTCCGTGATGTAGCGGTTCGTGTTGTTCGTGGAGTACTGGCCCACGTCGGCGTTCAGGAACGGCGCGAACCCGCCCTCTTTCAGCACGACGTTGACTACGCCGGCGATCGCGTCGGACCCGTACTGGGCTGCTGCACCGTCACGCAGCACTTCGATTCGGTCGATTGCACTGCCCGGCAGCGCGTTGAGGTCCACGCCGCTCGATCCAGCGCCCATGCCGTACGCGAAGGTGTTGAGAACCGCCATCTGATGCCGGCGCCAGCCGTTGAGCAGAACCAGCGTATGATCGGGACTCAAGCCGCGCATCGTGAACGGGCGCACGATGTCATTGGCGTCGGTCACGCTCTGCCGCGGGAAATTGACCGAGGGCGCGAGATTCTGCAGGATCTGGCTCGTCTCGTTCGTGCCTTGCTGCGCAATCTGTTCGGACGTGAACACGTCCACCGGGACCGCGAGCTCCTCGCCGGCCGTGTGCCGCGCGCGCGATCCGACCACGACGTCGACCGGGGACAGGCTGATGGGGTGCTCGGCGAGCGTGAAATCGTGGACGACGGGCGCCTGGCCGACGGTCACCTTCACCGATTGCGGCACGTATCCTAGGAGCCGCACGCGGAGGGTGTACGTGCCCGCGGATACGCCGCGGATCTCGTAGCGTCCCTGATCGTTGGTCGTTGTGCTGAGGCCGCTGCCCTCGGCGGAGACCATCGCCCGCGCGAGCGGCGCGCCCGCCGCATCCGACACCCGCCCGGTGATCGAGCCCTGCGCATGGGCGACCGCCGGAAGGAACGCAACCATCAGACCTAGTAAACTCTCGACTCGCTGCATATTCATGCCCCTCGAGGGAGTGTCTCGGAACCCCTACTGCTACCGCGCATTGCGGAGACCGTCAAGCGACCCTAGTCGTGGTGGGCTTCGCGCGCGTCACCGTGGGCGGCCATTGCATGCTCGGCGGCCATGGCGGCATGTTCGTCGGGATGCTGCTCCGGGGTCGCCATCCTGATCCTGTGCGGCCCAGTCACCGCGGCGGCCGCCGCCGAGCAACGTCACGGCACTGTCAGATAAAGCGGGGGTACACCCCGAGAACATTTTCAGGGAGGACCTATGCGTAGGATCGCGTTGCTAGGTGTCGCGCTGTTCACTGCTCCTCTCGTGGCCGCTACCGCGCAGCACCGCACGGCCGCCCCGAAACCTCCGCCACCGCCAGCGCCGGCTCCCGCCGTGCCGCATGACAGCGTCCGCGGAGCGATTCGCGCGATCGACGTGCGTGCACGCACCGTCGAAGTCACCGCGGGAGTGGGGTACGCATTGCGTGTCGTGCCGCTCCAGGTACCGGCGGGCGTGTCGATCACAAACCGTGAGGGCTCGCAACCGGAAACGATTGCGCTCGGCCAGCTGAAGCTTGGCGATGTGGTCCGCGTGCAGTTTGGCGGCAAGGCGGCTCCCTTCCTGGCCTACTCGATCGAGCGTCTCGGCCGCATGACGACTGGCATGGACTCGACGCCATGACACGTCACACCTTCATCATCGCGCTGGCGCTCGCCGCCGCAGCGTGCAAGCGGCCGCCCCAGCCCGGTGACCCGTTGCCCGGCCTGACGGCCGCGCAGCGCGCCCAATTTGACAGCGGTCGCGCCGTGTTCGACAGCACCTTTACCGCTCCGGTCGGTCTCGGCCCGCTGTTCAACGCCAGTGGATGCGGCGAGTGTCATGAGGATCCCGTCGTCGGCGGTGTCGGCGATGAGATCGAGCGACATGCCGCGCTGTTCCATCCCGAGCGTGCCGGGTTCGTGTGCGACCAGCTCGCCGCTGAGGGCGGCCCGGTCTTTCAGGATAGTGTGACTGCCGCGCTCCATACGGCGCTCGGCATCGACCGTGAAGCGCTGCCGCCGGGCGTGACTACCGTCGCGGCTCGGACCACCCCGGATATTTTCGGGTTTGGTCTGCTCGACGCCGTCCCCGACTCGACCATCCTGTCGTACGCCGATCCCGACGATAAGAATGGCGACGGCATCATGGGCCGTCCCAATCGCTTTGTTGACGGGCGGATCGGGCGTTTTGGGCGCAAGGCGTTCGTCCCCACGCTGCGCGAGTTCAACGCCGGCGCCTTCCAGGTCGAGGTCGGCATCACGAATCCATCCGTACCCGAGGAGGGCACGGTTACGGGTCGCCCGCTGCCTGCCGGGACGGATCCGGCCCCTGACCCTGAGCTGAATGCGCACAGTCTCGAGCTGGCGGATGCGTTTGTCCGGTTCCTCGCGCCACCGACACCGCTCAAGCAGTCGCGCGAAGCCCGGCACGGACGCGATGTGTTCACGCAGGTCGGATGCGCCGGCTGTCACGTCCCTGCGTTGCGGACGGGCGATAATCCGGTCGCGGCGCTGAGTCACAAAGAAGTCGCGGCGTATACCGATCTATTGCTGCACGACATGGGCGAGGGTCTCGCGGACATCTGCTTTGGCCTCGCGACGCCGACTGAGTTCCGCACCGAGCCGCTGATGGGCCTCCGCCTCTCAACCCATTTCCTGCATGACGGGCGGGCTGCAACGCCCGAGCAGGCGATCGACTTCCATGGCGGCGAGGCGACGCGGTCGCGCGACCTGTTCCGCACGCTGCCGGCGGCCGATCGAGCCGCCTTGCTGCTGTTTCTCAAAACGCTGTAACGCTCAGCGGTGCAGCTCCTCGAAGTGCGGTTTCTCGACGCTCATTGGTTTGATACCCTTACAATGCGCCTGGAGGCCTTATGGCTCGATTCGCTTTCTCCGTCAGGGCGCGTGTTACGATGCCGAGCGACGAAAGCCCCTGTGCTAAGGGGCTTTAGTCCACAGTGGCCAGGGGCAACGCTGCGAGCGAGCCCTAGATTCCCCTCAGGCGGCCGAGCAGAGGCTCTTCTCTGCGACAGGCGACGTAGTATGGTCCTGTGAAGTCTTCGTCATCGGGGTGATACTCGCGGAAGTCGACGAAATCTGTGAACAACTTGCCAACCAGGTAGCTATGCCGGTGGAAGAATTCGTAGAAGTCCTTGAGTAAGAACTTGGTCATCACATTGAAGCGCCCGTACTCGAAATAGGCGAGCCGGATGCGGCGATCAGCGAAGGCTCGCTCGAGCCCTTGCAGCACCAAGTGTTCAGCTCCTTCAACGTCAATCTTTAGTAAGTCTACGCTCCCTATCGAGTTCTGCTCGAGGAAGGCATCACCGGTGATAACTTGCCCCTCGATCGCCGTCCTGTCGCCCGGCCAGGGGTAATCGGTGAAGGTGGCGTGAACACTAGCGGCCGGGTTGTATCGTATGGTGAGCATCCCGTTGTGATCGCCGAGACCAAGGTTGAAAGAGCGGATCGCCTGATGTCCTTGCGTCGCTCGACGGAGCTTGTCGAACGTGGCCGGAACGATCTCAAAAGCATAGATGGTCGCGTTAGGCAGAATCGCCGCCGCGAGTTTCGCCCATTCGCCTACGTTTGCGCCGACGTCGAAGACAGCCTGTACTGGCTCATGACGGAATTGCTCGAGGAGCCACTTCTCCCCGTTGCGATGGAATTTGAAACCCGGGTTGTTATACCATTTCAAGTACTGGCGGCACAGTTTGGCGAGGGACTTGGCGAAGAAGTTGGTCCGCCAGCGTTTGGTGATCTTTCCCATAATCCAAGCTCCTGCCCCGCTTAGTGGTCTGGAAAGCGAAATTGATTCTATAGATAGTCACCAAAGCAGCCACTCGCCCAAGAGGGCCGGGAATCGCCTGACTAAATGTGTAGTCTTTCCATGACTACAACCCCTCGACAGCGAAGAACTCAGGCTTTCCGTGGGTCTGTAGTCGGTTTGTAGTTAGGTCTCGGATGGGTGGCGTCGAGAAAGTCCTTGATTTTCAATGGCCAGGGGCAGAATCGAACTGCCGACAGGCGGATTTTCAGTCCGCCGCTCTACCAACTGAGCTACCTGGCTGAGCTGTACCGGGTTTGGTGGACGGTGAGTTAACGTGCAGCCATGGCCTGCTCAAACGCGACCGGGCTCTGGTTGTTGAGCGTCGAGTGTCTCCGGATCGGATTGTAGAACCGCTCGATGTAATCAAAGATGTCGGCCCGGGCCTCGTCACGCGTCAGGTAGTCCCGACGGTAGCAGCGCTCAATCTTGAGGGTCGAGAAGAAGCTCTCCGTGACGGAATTGTCCCAGACATTCCCCGAGCGACTCATGCTGCACTCGATACCCAGCTCGCCGAGCAGGCGCTGGAAGGTCTCGCTGGTGTACTGGCTGCCCTGGTCGGAACGATGCAGCACCGTGGCCGGTCCGCGACGCCAGACGGCCATGAGCAGCGCATCGGTGACGAGCTGGCTGGTCATGGCGGCCTGCATCGACCAGCCCACCACGCGGCGCGAGAAGAGATCGAGGACACGGCGACGTAGAGCCATCCGGCGTGGGTCCAGACATACGTGAAGTCAGCCACCCACTTCTGATTCGGCGCAGTCGCCCGGAATTGCCGATCTAGCACGTTCGCCGCGATCAGATGCAGTGATCGCGGCCCGGGGTCGGCCGGGAGTGCGCGCCATACGTCTGATCCGAGAGCGCGAAGCTCGAGCGGATCGTCTGCAGGATCCGAGCGTCGGTGCTGGCCCGCACACTGGGGGGCCGCTGACGCCACGCATAGAAGCCGCTGCGCGAGACCCCGAGCGCCTCGCATTGCACCTCGATCGGCCAGGCCCCTCGGTGCTTCGCCACGAAGCCGAACTTCACAGCGACTCCTTCGCGAAGTAGGCCGCGACTTCTTTTAAGATGTCGCGCTCCATCTTCAGACGAGCCACTTCCCGCCGCAGCTGCGTCACCTCGGCCGTCTGCGGACTCTGCTGGCCCACCCCGGGAAACGCGTGAGCCGGATCGCGGCGAAACGCCTGCACCCACGACCGCAGGACGTTGACATGCACGCCGAGTTCCCAGGCGCCTTGCGCCATCGCGACCCCTCGCTCCACCACCAGCCGCACTGCCTCCACCTTAAACTCCCGACTGTACACCCGACGCGTGCCCATGCTGTACCTCCGATCCCGTAAAGAACACCCTAAGTTGGTGTCCACGGAACCCGGTACAGCTCAGTTGTCGTAACAGCGCGCTCCGAACTCGCTCAACGGGCGATAATCCGGTCGCGGCGCTGAGTCACAAAGAAGTCGCGGCGTATACCGATCTATTGCTGCACGACATGGGCGAGGGTCTCGCGGACATCTGCTTTGGCCTCGCGACACCGACTGAGTTCCGCACCGAGCCGCTGATGGGCCTCCGCCTCTCAACCCATTTCCTGCATGACGGGCCGGGCTGCAACGCCCGAGCAGGCGATCGACTTCCATGGCGGCGAGGCGACGCGGTCGCGCGACCTGTTCCGCACGCTGCCGGCGGCCGATCGAGCCGCCTTGCTGCTGTTTCTCAAAACGCTGTAACGGTCAGCGGTGCAGCTCCTCGAAGTGCGGTTTCTCGACGATGAGATAGAAGCCAAGGATCGCCGCCTGAGCGACACCGGCGGCGATCATGCCTGGCAGCGAAAGCGTGATGAGCGCGAAACCGTACGTCTGGAGATAGCCGATCGTATACATCGGATTCGACACGTACCGGTATGGGCCGGTCGCGACGGGCCCGCGCGCGTTCGCCGGATCAAAGAAGTTGTGCCAGTAGTACGCGTCGCTGCCGAGCGTGCGCGCGGCCCAGAGCTTCGTGCCGGTGCCCACGATGGCGAGTGCGACGCCGGTGATGAACGAGACCGTCGTCGAGACGGGTAGCGCGAGTGTGTTGCGCGTGAGCAAGCAGAGCATGATGAAGGCGACGGCATCGTTGTACATCACGAACGATGCGACGCGCCGGAAGCGGCGAAACTCGCCCGGCTCACGCTGATCGCGCTTGAGCGTGATCCCGACGAAGAGCACGTACGCGAGCCGGCTGAGGATCGTGTACGCGAAGGCGGCTATCTGGATGAGCACCGCCGGCAACATACAACAGGCGAGCCACTTGCACTAAGGCTTCTTGCTGTGGCCCCGACGCTACAGTGACGGCATAGGGCAGCGCGGTGCATCTCGCGAATACCTCCGTTGCCGAGTCTCACTTCATCACGACGCTCAGCAGCCCTTGCTTGAGGACGTTCCAGAACCAGGACGGCAGCGATTCACCCCCGAACGTATAGTTCACCCGTCCGACACGCGGCGGGTGGTCAGGCTCCTCCGGGTTGTTCTGCCGCACCTTCAATCCCTGGGCCGCCTCCGCCGTCGCACGGAGCAGCCCACCGATGGGACCGCGCCCGCCAAGAATGCCGCCGGAGCCCGTGCCGGTGATGTCCGCCGCGAGGTTGGTGTAGCGGGGCACCACCACGCCGCGCGCGACATCGTTGCGCACCGTGTATTCGAAGACTACGCCGTCGATGCGGCCGCTCTTGATCCGCGCTGGAGTAACGTGCGCGATCATCGGATTGAACGCCTGCGCGTCCATCGACCCCACGGACCCGCGGACCCACATCGTCATCCGCTCGGCATCGAGCGGCGTGGTGATGGCCAACCGCAGTTCGCCTTGACGCATCAGCTTCCCGCGGACCTCCAGCGACATGCTGTCCGAGGCGTTGTGGCGGCCGGGCTCGTGCCGCACGTGGAGCGCCTGCAGATACACGTCGTCGATCGTCAGGCGCCCGGGACGGTCGTGGCCGGTTTTGAACTCCTCGTAGCCGATGGCGGCGTTCGTGGCCCATAGGGTGTCCACCGCGACTCTATTCTGCAGCGCCGAGAACCAGCTCTGCGGCGTGCGCGATGGCACGCGCGGGCCCGGCCGCCGCGGCTTGCGCTTGTCGTCGAGGATCTCGAACCGGAGCGAGTCCAGCTCGATGGCGCGGGCTACCATGGCGCCAGCTCGGCTGTAGCCGCCCTGGTCAATCCCGCGGATGGCAAGCCGCGCGGCCTTGACCCGAATGCGTTCGCGGCGGTACGGGCTGAGGCGCTGGAACTCGGCATCGCTGATCCGCGGTCCCTGCTCGAAGTCGTGAACCGTGATCGTCGAGTCGGTGAGGTCGATCTCCAGCGCGCCGACGCGGATCATCTGCGCGGTGTCAGGCCGGAACTCGGTCGAATCCGCCCGCAGCACCACACCGTCGGCGAAGAGCGGCCGTGCCCGGTACTGCGGCGCAGCGGGATCGATCATAACGCCGGTGACCAGCAGCCGCGCACGCGCCAGGTCGAAGCGCGTGTGATCGCCTGACGGCTTCCGGGCCACGATGCCGATCGCGACGTTAGGGAAGACGATGCGGCCGATGCGGATCGTGGGCACGCGACGCGGCAGGTTGAGCGCGCGTTGGAAAGTCATCACGGCGCCGTGCGGCGACTTCGTCCGCTGTGACGTGTCCGGCGCCGGCCGAGGACGCGGCGCGGGCGTGCGCGCCTGCTGCAGACGCGCCACGCTGGCCGAGTCGGGTGGCGCATCCGATTCCCAGTGCACCTCGGCGCAGCCGATCTGCGAAGCCTCGAGGCCGCGGCCGAGGACCAGCCG
This sequence comes from Gemmatimonadales bacterium, assembly GCA_035943355.1. Taxonomy (GTDB): domain Bacteria; phylum Gemmatimonadota; class Gemmatimonadetes; order Gemmatimonadales; family GWC2-71-9; genus 20CM-2-65-7. The sequence goes on along the minus strand of DASZCG010000106.1, from coordinate 5,004 downwards.
CGGCAGGTTGATACCGGCGATGACGCAGCTGCGCAGTACGCCGTGCACCGTGGTCTTCGGCCAGGAGCGCCGGGCGTTGCGAGCCGAATCGGTCACGACCAGTGCGGAGTCGAGCGTGACGCGCCGCAGCGGCCAGTTGAAGTGCAGGCGGCCGACGTGCAGCGCGTACACGCTGTCGGACTGAGTGGCGATTTCGCCGGTGGCCCAGTCGCGCAGCAGCTCGTTGACCAGCGGCGACGCACGGAGGCTCGCCAGGTAAACAGCAATCAGCGCTACTGCGAACGCGGCGAGCAGGCCGAGCGCGATGCGTTTGAGCCAGCGACCCATGGCAGGAGAAGATCAGACGGGAATCGCATGGTGTACAGCGTGCTGCCCTAACTGATTACGCAGGCTCGCCGGTCGCCAACCGCAGCCGTATCTTTGCGCCAAATGCTGGACCGTCTCCAGGAAGATTTGGCGGAGCGTTACAAGATCGAACGAGAGCTCGGCCACGGTGGCATGGCGACCGTGTATTTGGCCGAGGACGTGAAGCACCACCGGCTCGTCGCCCTCAAAGTGCTCAGGCCGGAGCTTTCCGCAGCGTTAGGGACCGACCGGTTCCTGCGCGAGATCGAGATCGCTGCCAGGCTCACCCATCCACACATCCTGCCACTGCACGACTCCGGGGAAGCCGCTGGTCTTCCGTACTACGTGATGCCTTACGTGGAGGGGCAGTCGCTGCGTGGTCGGTTAATCCATGAGCGACAACTCCCGATCGAGGACGCGCTGCGCATCACCTGCGAGGTGGCGGATGCCCTGGCATATGCTCACGACTTGGGCATCGTGCATCGCGACATCAAACCGGAGAACATCCTGTTCCAAACCGGTCACGCGGTGGTGAGCGACTTCGGCATCGCTCGCGCCATCAACGTGGCAGGCAAGGGCAGGATGACAGGCACGGGCATCGGGGTCGGCACCCCGGGGTACATGAGTCCCGAGCAGGCCAGGGGAGTCGACGAACTCGACGGTCGCAGTGATCTCTACAGCCTTGCCTGCGTCCTGTTCGAGATGCTCGCGGGAGAACCGCCGTTCGCGGGATCGTCGGCGCAGGCCATTCTGGCCCGGCAGTTGCTCGAGCCGCTGCCCCGTCTCCGCACATTTCGGAACACAGTCCCCGAGTGGCTCGAGCAGGTAGTGACACGCGCGCTCGCAAACGCGCCGGTGGACCGGTTTGACGGGATGGCGGGGTTCATCGAACGACTGACCAAGCCCCGCCCAGTCATTGTCGCGGTGCCGGCACCTGAGCACTCGATCGCTGTGTTGCCCTTCGTAAATCTCAGCGCCGATCCGGAGAACGGCTACTTCTGCGACGGTATGACCGAGGAGATCCTCAACGCGTTGCACGCAGTCCCAAACCTGCGCGTGACGTCGCGCACGTCCTCGTTCGCGTTCAAGGGCGCGACCGAAGACATCCGTGCCATCGGTGAAAAGCTGCGAGTGCGTACGGTGCTCGAGGGCAGCGTGCGCCGGGCCGACACCAAGCTGCGGGTCACCGCTCAGCTCATCAACGCCGCCGATGGGTTTCACATCTGGTCCCAGACGTACGACCGGGAGATGAAGGACGTGTTCGCGGTCCAGGACGAGATCGCTCGCGCGATTGTGAATGCGTTGAAGGTGAATCTGGGGAGCGACCCGGGCATCGCCCTCGTTGAGCCACACACCGACAACCTCGAGGCCTACGCGCTCTACGTAAAGGCGCGATACCTGTGGAGGAGAAAATCGGCGAGCGCGTTAAAGAAGGGCATCGAGTACTTCGAGCAAGCGATTACACTCGATCCATGCTATGCGCTTGCATATGCTGGGCTGGCCGACTCCTACGTTACGCTCGGGTACTGGAACTACCTTCCCCCCAAAGAAGTGTTTCCGCAGGCGCGGACTGCCGCTGAATCAGCAGTTGGGATCGACGACCGTCTGGCGGAGGCGCACACGTCGAGCGCGTGTGTGCGCATGCTCTACGACTGGGACTGGTCTGGCGCAGAGAAAGGATTTCTGCGAGCGATCGAGCTCAAGAACCGCTACTCGACCGCTCATTTCTGGTATGCGTGCTATCTATGGGCGACGGGACGAGTCGCGGAGAGCGTGGACCAAGCAGCTCGCGCCCAGGCCTTGGCGACCCTGTCGCCCGTCGTCAACGCGAATCTGGGTTGGGCGCTCTATTTCGCGCGGCGATACGATGAGGCCATCACGCAATGCAGAAGTGCACTTGACCTCGATACCCATTCCCTGATGACGTACACCGTGCTCGGACAAGTGTTTGCGGCGGCGTCCAGATACGAGGACGCTATTAGCGCGCTAAAAAACGCCGTCAGTTTTTCCGGGGGGGCGTCATTCACGGCCGCCGCGCTCGGCTTCGCGTATGGCAAGGGAGGGAAGCACCGCGAAGCGACGAAGATCTTAAACGAGCTGCGGGAGCGATCGAGCACCAAGTACGTGTCGCCATTTTGCGTGTCGCTGGTTCACATTGGGCTCGGCGACGAGGATCAGGCGCTGGATTGCCTCGAGCGAGCTTACGATGAGCGCTCCCATTGGTTGGTTTACGCTAAGCAGTGGCCGCTGCTCGATGACCTCCGCTCGCACGCACGGTTTGCGGCGCTGCTCAGCAAAGTGGGCCTTCCGTAAGGAGTGGCCAGGGGCAGAATCGACCTGCCGACACGTTGCATCACTCAAACGCAGCACGCACTCCTTCAAATCCCGCAATTGGGCAAATCCCGCAATTGGGCTACGCCCCATCATGAAGTGACAACAGTCACAGCCAGCCCTGGTCCGGACGAACAAGCTCAGGGTCCCGGAAACGATCGGGAAACACCTTGATCGTGTCGTAGGCGATGGGACCGGTGACCAGGATTTTCATGAGGGGCAGCACAGTACAAGGCGGATTATGGTAGCAAACAGCCGCCTCAAGTAAAGAAACGCACATACCGGGAGACCATTACACACCATCGCAATGTCGCTCTGAGAAGATCGCGAACGTTGGCGCGCAAGGCCCCCCCAAAAGAACGAACATGATTAAAAATGGAGAAAACCATGGCATACCAGGCCGAAATTAGTCGTAAGAACCCGGGCTGTTTCCTGTTTCTGGTCGACCAATCCGAGTCGATGGAGGACCCGTTCGCCGGCGGAGACAATGGCAAAAAGAAAGCCGAGGAGCTGGCAACCATCCTCAACAAGCTCATTCATAATCTGTCCATCCGTTGCGCCAAATCGGACTCGATTTACGACTACTTCCATGTCGGTGTGCTGGGCTACAGCGACGACAGCTGTAAGCCGGCGCTCGGCGGTGAACTGAGCGGGCGCGCGTTGGTCCCGATCAGTGAATTGGCGAGCAAGCCGCTGCGCATCGAAGAAAGAACCAAGCAATCGGACGATGGCGCCGGCGGAGTGATGGACCAAACTGTGAAATTCCCAGTCTGGTTCGACGCCTATGCGAAAGGCGGCACTCCGATGTGCGCCGCGCTCAAGGACGCAACCAAGATTGTGGAGCAGTGGTGCCAGGAGCATCCGCAGGGATTTCCGCCGATCGTCATCAACATCACCGACGGCGAGGCCACGGATGGAGATCTCGTTGCCGCGGCGCGTAACTTGACGGCGGTCAGCGGCGAGGACGGTGAGGTGTTGCTCTTCAACATCCATCTTTCGTCGACGGCCGGGCCATCGATCGAATTGCCGTGCAACGCCGCCAAGCTTCCGGATCAGCATGCCAAAGCGCTATTTGAAGCCTCATCGACGCTCACACCGTTCATGGTTGCACGCGCGAAGGAGCTGGGTCTGCCGGCCGCGGACGACTCGCGCGGGTTCATCTTCAACGCGCAACCGTTGCACGTAATCCATTTCCTCGATATCGGCACGCGGCCGGCGAATGTGCGCTTGCGCTGAGCAACAGTTGGCAGCTCCTGCAGTGAACCACGCCGAGGCGGCCAACGACTGCGACATAAAGGTCTTCAGCTGCCCAAAGTCGGGCAACAGTGCTGAGGAGTACGAGGACGCATGGGCGCATCGGCAAACGCGCACGCCCGCCGGCATCCGCGTGGCGGTGGCCGACGGCGCCACCGAAAGCAGTTTCGCCAAGCTCTGGGCAGTGCTGTTGGCCGAGAGCTATGTCCGAAGTGAGCTCGCCGGGGCAGAGTTTTTTGAGCGGTTGAAACCGGCGCGCCGCCTCTGGCGGCAAAGATTGACGGGCCGGCCTCTCCCCTGGTTCGCCAGCGAAAAGGCCGAGCAGGGTGCGTTCGCGGCTTTTCTCGGCGTCCAGATTGACGCGCCCAAGAGCCGGTGGACGGCGCTGGCCGTTGGTGACTGTTGTCTCATGCAGGTCGATGACGTCGGGAAAAAGATGCGGGTGCTCAAAGCGTTCCCCTTGGAGCAATCCTCGCAATTCACCATGAGCCCGTATCTGATCGGCTCCAGGTCGGACGGCGAACCACCGCACGAACGGATACAAATGAGCAAGGGCAGCCTGCGCGACGGCGACATGCTGGTGCTCGCCACCGATGCGGTGGCCGCCTGGCTGCTGAAACGGCATGAAGACGGGCGACCATTGTGGAGGTGGCTTTCCCGGAAGCTGAGTACACCGGAGAGTTTTGCCGCGCTGGTCGCCTACGGCCGCAAGCATGGATTGCGCAACGACGACTCTACGCTGGTCCGCGTCATTCATCACGATGCACCGGTTGCAGCGAAGGAGCGATAACGATGGGCGCATGGCCGGACCTGACCGAATACCATGAGGCGGTTCAGCACCCGCAGAAGGCGTTTGCTGACCCAGGATTGCGAGGGGTCGCGCTCGAGCTCGATAAGTTCGGGATGCCCAAGCCGGCCACCGGCGCCAACGCCGTCGTCTACAAAGGCATTAAACCGGGCGGGTTCTTCTCATTCAGGAAGACCTGGGCGATTCGCTGCTTCCTGCGCCCCATCAGCGACCATGCCGAACGTTACGAGGCGATCTCCAGACATCTTCACAAGGTCAGCCTGCGC
>DASZCG010000105.1:0-2873 GCA_035943355.1 Gemmatimonadales bacterium | reverse complement strand
ACGACCTGCTCGTGGTCGGCGCGAGCGACAATCACGGCTGGGGCCAGGTGACGTGCGTGTGGAATGTGTCGCGGCCCGGCGCGCAGGGGTTCCAGACGAACCGCGTCTACGCCCGGCCACTGGCTCTCCTGCAGGGCGATTCGCCCGCGTGGACCGCACCGCTAACGCAGCCATGGTTCATGCTGCGCTCGCTGAGCTGGAGCGAGCGGATCAGCTGGTTGACGTGGGTCATCCTCATTTTGCTGTACCGCGCCATGCCGCGCCGGCAAGGCCAGTCTGCCGGAATCGGCATCCTGGCGCGCTCACTGGGCCAGCGGCCGCGCAAGGAGACGGTTCCTGACCAGATTCCGACGTGACATGGCGCAACCGAGAGGTGAGGTTCCATGTCTTACGTCGAGCGCCGCTCTCGCTTTCCTTCATATTCCGGAGATCGTCCCATGCAGGCTGCAGCTCGCTATGTAGTCCTGGCCGCACTCGCCGCGGTGTTTGCTGGAACAGCGCGCGCGCAATCCGCGCTCCCGCTCAAGCACGCGCCGCTGGCCACGCAGACCGCGATCACGCCCGCCGATTTGATGACGCGCCTGTACCTCTATGCCGATGACTCGATGATGGGGCGGTCGGCCGGCACGGAGTACAATCTCAAGGCCACCGCCTATATCGCGTCGGAGGTCAAGCGCTTCGGCTTGATTCCCGCCGGCGATTCCGGCGGCTACTTCCAGAACGTGCCGCTCGTGCAGCGCGCGCTTGCGAGCGCATCGCACCTCGCGCTCGACAGCGTTCCGCTCCGGCTGTGGGAAGACTATTTGCCCCGCGACCAGGGCGGACCGACCCATCCGATCGACAACGCCCAGGCTGTGTTCGCCGGCGCGTGGGGCGATTCCGCCATGCTGGCTCCAGACCAGGCAGCCGGGAAGTTCGTTGTGATCGCGATGTCGCGACATCCGAATCCCGGCCAACCGGCGTGGTTCGTACCGCGCGCGGGCGCGAGCGCGCGCTATAAGAGCGCCGCGGCCGTGGCCGTGGTGAGCTTCGACTCGATTCCCGCGCCATTACGCGGCTTCTTCAAGAATTCGCAGGTCACGATGTCCGGCGGCCCGACGCCGCCGGAGCAGCCAACGTATCTCTACCTGACCGCCGCGGTCGCTCGGCAGATCCTGGGCCGTTCCGTCGACAGCGCGACCGTTGGCGCGACGGGCAAGACCGTCCGGGGCGGACTCAACTTTGTCGAAACGCCGGCGCCGGCGCGCAACGTCGTGGCGATCCTGCGGGGCAGCGATCCCACGCTACGCGGTGAGTACGTCGCGATCGGCGCGCACAACGATCACATCGGCTTCGATCACTCGCCGGTCGACCACGATTCCATTCGCGCGTTCAACGCTGCCGAGCGCAGGCTCGAGCTGGCGTCGCCCACTCATCAGGTCACGCCCGACCAGGCCGCGCAGATCAAGGTGAACGCGGACAGCCTGCACCGGCTCAACCCGCCGCGGCGCGATTCGATCTTCAATGGGGCCGATGACGACGGCTCGGGCACGACGGCCGTGCTCGAGATCGCCGAGGCGTTCGCGGGGGCAAAAGCGAAGCCGAAGCGCTCGATCATCTTCGTCTGGCACACCGGCGAGGAGTTGGGCCTGTACGGCTCGCAGTACTTCACCGACCATCCGACCGTGCCGCGCGATTCGATTGTCGCGCAGCTCAACATGGACATGGTGGGCCGCGGGCGCGCCGAGGATGAGAACGGCGGCGGGCCGGGCTACCTGCAGCTGATCGGCACGCGCCGCCTGTCCACCGAGCTCGGCGACATCATCGAGAACGTGAACAAGGCGCGCAAGCAGCCGTTCACGTTCGACTATCAGTTCGACGCGTCGGGCCATCCGGAGCAGTACTACTGCCGCAGCGACCACTACATGTACGCGCGCTACGGCATCCCGATCGCGTTCTTCACGACGGGCAGTCACCGTGATTATCACCAGGTGACCGACGAGCCGGAGTACATCGACTACGACAAGCTGGCGCATGTGGCGCAGTTCGTGTACGACGTGGCGACGACGGTGGCCAATCTCGATCATCGTGTGGTGGTGGATAAACCAAAACCGGATCCGCGCGGCAACTGCGTGCAGTAAACGGACGGACTCCCCCAGCAGTCGAACGGGCCCAGAAGGGCCCGTTCTCGTTTATGGCTGACCGGGTTTGGGTGGCGGGGATCCAGAGGCGCCGAGGTAATCGACCGTGCCCTCGTCGTGGACGGCGAAGTGGTAGAAGCGCCGTCCGGTGCAGCCTGCGGGGCAGTCGCCATAGCCGACGCTGTAGTCGAGGAGTACCCGCGCGTCTTCGATCGAACCGGCAATGTTGTTGCCATCGCCGATTAGGCCGTCAGGCTCTGCAAACCGTACTCCCGTGATTGCGCCGAACAACTGCGACAGGGCCGTGGTGTTCAGCGGCTCCGTCGAAACGAGCGTGACGTGTCATGGGAGTTTCTCTCTAGAGATACCCACGCCGAGCCCCGTGAGGTCACGCTAGGTTATATCCCATGCCGGCCGGCTACTCCAAGCGCTCGCTCGTCGAAAAGCTGGGGATCAAACCCGAGGCGCGAATCGCCATCCTCAACGCGCCGCGTGGTTACCGCACGACGCTCGGCAGCCTCCCGCCTGGCGTGCGAGTCGCGACCAGCCTTCGTGGCCAACTCCCGTTCATTCAATTCTTTACCGCATCGCGACGGGAGCTGGAGCGGCGATTCCCCGCGTGGCCCGTGCGCTGGAGCCTGCAGGCGCGCTGTGGGTCTCTTGGCCCAAGCAGGCGTCCGGCGTGCCCACGGACATCACCGAGGACGTCGTGCGGGCAGTGGCGCTGCCCACCGGGCTGGTCGACGTGAAGGT
>DASZCG010000104.1:0-1941 GCA_035943355.1 Gemmatimonadales bacterium | reverse complement strand
GGCGGTGGCGGCGGCGGCGGCGGCGGCGGCGGCGACTTCACTTTGATTACCGCCAGTCCGTTCCTCCCCTCGCTCGTGGCGGTCATGACGGCCGAGCCCGGGGTAATGCCGCCAACGAGGCCCGTGCTATCGACCGTAGCGATGCTCGCATCGCTCGTTTGCCACGTCACGACTTTGCCGCTCAACGGTTGCGCGCTGCCATCGAGCGGCGTCGCTGTCAGCTGCAGCGTCTGCCCGACGACCACACTGTCGCTCGCGGGGCTCACGCTCACCGACATGACTTGTGTCAGCAGGGCCGCGATCTCCTGGCACCCAGCCAGGATGACGATCCCCACCAGTACGTTTCTCATCAGCGCGAGTCGACGCGACAGCTTGTGCTTAAAGGTCATGCCCAAACCCCTCTCCCCTTCGTGTGAAGGGCGCAGATACCACTCACTTCGTGTGTTGCAAGGGCGCTACGCGTTAACCGAACGACCGTGTAGGAGCTGCTGCTGCGCAGCTACAGTAGCAATCGCAAATATGCAGGCGCAAGCCGGGAACTCCCTGACCTGCTAACTGCATGCGCGTGTGCATGGCTCCACCCACTCACGTCGCGCAAGGGCTGACGTAACCAGTAGCGCGCCGACTGAGCGACCCGGCAGCAGGTGCGCAGCATCACCTGGACAGCGGCGCGCCGCACGGCCCACCAGCCGGTGATATGGGCACATTTGCCACCGTCTCAACACCCACCTGTTGCACGCGTGCGACGCGTGCGCGCATGACGGAATCGCTCGCCCCCAGCGGCATTGGGTCCACCTCTTGCACGGCCGACCGGCGTGAGCACCGCAGCACTCCGAGAGGAGACGGTCCCATCCCTTCCTCCGGCTTCGTCCCCTGCCCTGGCGGGCGGACGCGGCTGGGATTTGCTGCTCGTATGCCTCAGCGGCTTCATCCTCACGTCCGTTGCGCGCATCCACCAACTCTTCCCCGCACTCGCCGTGTTCCGGCCCGTCACGGTGATGGGCGTGCTCGCGATCGCGGTGTGTGTCCTCGACCGGGTGCCGCCGCGCCGCATCAACGCGCTCCAGATTCCGGCCACGCGGTGGTTGCTCGCGCTCGTCCTGTGGATGGCGCTGTCGGTGCCCGGCGCGCTGTGGCCGGGCGGCGCGTTCGGGACATTCCGCGACTTCGCCAAGACCGCGCTGATCTACTTCGTGATCGTCACTGCGGTGCGCAGCGTGCGCGACGTGGAGCGGCTGGCGCTCGTCTACCTCGTGGGGGCGGTGATTTTCGCGGTCATGGTGCTCACGCACACCCAGTTTCAGCTCGGCCTGGGCGGGCGCATGGAGCGCCTGTACTTCTACGACTCCAATGATTTCGCGACGTACATCGTGACCGCGTTGCCTCTGGGCCTGTACTTCGCTATGACCGGGCGGACGTGGCTGCGGATCGCGGCCGGCGCGGGCATCGCGCTGCTCGCGGTGGGCTTCGTCTGGAGCGGCTCGCGCGGCGGCTTTCTGGCGCTGCTCGCCGTGGTCGGGTACTTCCTGTTGCGCTACACGAGCGTGAAACGCTCGTGGCGCTGGACCGCGGTCGGGGTGGTCGCAGTGCTGCTGATGGCGGTCGCGGGCAACACCTACTGGACCCGCATCAGCACGGTGCTCCATCCCAGCGCCGACTACAACATGACCGATGAGCAAGGCCGGATACGGATCTGGGAGCGCGGCCTCGGCTACATGATCCAGCATCCGGTCTTCGGCGTGGGCGGCGGGAATTTTCCCAGAGCGGAGGGAACGATCTCGCCGCTCGTGAGGCAGCAACCGCTGGGGCGCGGCCTGAAGTGGGGGCCGCCGCACAACAGCTATGTGCAGGTGGGCGCTGAGCTCGGCGTCCCGGGCCTGATTATGTATCTGGCATTCATCATGAGCGTGTTTGGCGCGCTGCGCGCGCTTCACGCCGCTC
>DASZCG010000103.1:0-9445 GCA_035943355.1 Gemmatimonadales bacterium | reverse complement strand
TAATGGCAACCGTCAAGGTGCCGGCTGTGTGCGGATTGGGGGCCGGTTTTACGGCGGTGATGTCGCCGTGTACCGTTGTGCCCGCGGGAATCACGACGTGGCCTTGCGCGTCCTTCACGTCCTCGACGACATGCGCCGTGAACGTGTCACCGATCTTGCCGGTCCGCGACGAGAGTGTGTCGTTCGCGGCAACGTCGATCTTGGTGCCCACGCCCAGATGCAGCATGGCCGGCCGCGCCGGAGGTGCGGGAGGGGTCGTATGTGTTGACGTGCGATTGCGCGTCGTGGACTGCGGCGGCGCCGGCGGATTGGTATGCTCCGGCATGTCGCGCATCTGCGCCGTCGATTCGGCGGGAGCGAGCGTCAGATTGCGCGCAGTCGAATCACTGGACTGGCGGGCCTGCTCGCCTTTTTGACATGCAGCCACACCGAGCAGAGCAATAGCCGCCAGCGTGACAATTCGTGTCATGGTTGCCTCTCTGTTGACGACGGTTGTGCACTGGGTACCCGCCTGCTCGGGCCAAGGTTCTACAACCGGCGTTTGAGGCCCTCGGGCGTGAGGCCCTGCAGGTACCCCGCGAGCAGCGTGAAGTTGTCCGTGACGAGCAGGATGCCGAGCACGATCAGCATCCCACCCGCGATCCGATCCACCCACACTATGTACGGTCGGAAGCGCTGAAACCAGACCAGAAAGCGATCCAGGGCCACCGCGGTCACGAGAAACGGCACGGCGAGCCCGGCCGCGTAGACGCCGAGCAGCGCGATCCCGCGCGCCAGACCGGCCTGGGTTGCGGCGAGGGTCAAGATGCCGCCGAGAATCGGCCCGATGCACGGCGTCCAGGCCGCGCCGAACGTGAAGCCGACGACGCCCGAGCCGAAGTATCCGAGCGGCTTGTGCGCCAGATCGATGCGGCGCTCGCGGATCAGGAACTTCGGCTGCAGCACGCCGAGCAGATACAGGCCGAACAGGATGAGCAGCACGCCGCCGGCGCGCCCCAGCCACTGTTGATAGTCGCGCAGCAGATTGCCGACGGCCGACGCCGCGGCGCCGAGCAGCACGAACACCAACGTGAACCCGGCGACGAACCAGAGGCCGTGCAGCGCCGCCGTCCCGCGGCGGGCCTGCACCTCCTCCACCGTCATGCCTGTCAGAAATCCGACGTAGCTCGGGATGAGCGGCAGAACGCAGGGCGACAGAAAGCTCAGGAGGCCGGCCGCGAACGCGACCGCGAACGACACCTCCGGAGCATTCACACTACCCGCAGAACGCGACGGCGGAGACGACCGTGGTCCAGCGCGCGTCGGGACCACATTCGGCGGTCGACGTCACGTTCATCGTGCGCACGATCTCGCCGGAGAGCAGCCACTGCTCGCGCCGCTCGTCCCACGCCTTATCCGCCTCGAAGGGCACCCCCAGCACGGTCGCCAGCATCGAGGCCGCCAGATCTTCGGCGTATTCGCCGGAGACGGTCTCGTTCTGCCCGTAGCTGTGGTGTTCGGAGATGTAGCCGTGATGGGAAGGATCCGCCGGCATCGCGACGCCGATCGACGCCGCAACCAGCCGGCTGGGCTCATTGGTGGACGACTCCGCGATCACCGCGAAGACGATCTGGCCCGGTTTCAGCATGCTCATCCCTTCCTCGCGATCCACGAGCTCGCAGTGGGGCGGGAAGATCGAGCTGACACGCACGAGATTGAAATTCGCGAGATGGGCGTCGCGCAGCGCCATCTCGAAGCTGGTGAGTTTTTCCTTGTGCCGGCCAACGCCCTTGGTCAAAAAGGCCTTGGTCGGGATGAACATGCGTGAGTCGATCAACCGCCCCTACCTCCCCTCGTACCACGCCGTGGGTGCCAATTCGACCGGCGGCTCCGTATCGCCGCCGCGGTCTACTGTTGCCTGCATCACCTGCGCCAGCACTGCGGCAGGGCTCAGCGCGACCTCGACGACCTCGCACTTCCCTTGTCCGCGCTCTTTGCCGCGCACCACGAGCATGTATTTCGCCGTGTAGACGCGCAACCGTCCATCCGGACCGTTGCTCTTGCGCGTCACAACTGCCGTGCCCCACTCCTTCCCCTCGCGCTTGATCGGGCGGAACACGTAAATCGTCGCGATCTCGGCCGGAGGCACCTGCGCCTCCACGGCCGCAGCCAGCTTCGCCCACCCGGGGCCCTGGCCCGGCGGGGGAGGGGGGGGCGCTAGTGGCTGGAAAGCGCCGGCGTCGCTGATTGTTGCCACCTCTCCACGTAGAAGCGCAGGACGTGCATGAAATCCTGCGCGTTCGTGACGACGCCGTAGGCCTGATGCGTGCCGCGATCACGTAACTTCGTGACCACAAACTCGGTCTGATCGACACAGATCGTGGTCAGCGGCCGAATCTGTTCATCGACTGCATCGTCCACGAACGCGGGCAGCATGTTGCCCACCGCGATCGCATGCAGCGCCGTCGCGACGAAAATGGCGAACGTCGCCCGTGACGTATGCGCACGCATCGCGTCCTGCGCCGCGAGCGTGTCGGGGATGACGTCGGGCAACGGGCCGTCGTCGCGGATCGAGCCGGCCAGCACGTACGGGATCCGGTTCTGCACCAGTGCGTGCATGATGCCGCTCTTGACGATTCCCTGGCTCACCGCCCGCTCGATCGAGCCCGCGCGCCGGATCCCATTGATGGCGCGCATGTGCAGGCCGTGGCCGCCCTCGACGCTTTCGCCGGAGCTGGACATCCCCAGCGTCGTGCCGAAGATCGCCGCCTCGAGATCGTGCACTGCCACGGCGTTGCCGCCGAGCAGCGTGTGGCAGTAGCCGTTTTCGATGAACCAGATCATGTCCTCGCGCGCGCGCGCGTGGACCAGCGCCGGCCCGATCACCCACAGGATTCTGCCGCCACGGACTTTCTCCAACCCCAACAGCTCCGCGAGCACACTGTAGTCGACCGGCCGCTCGCGCGACACTTCCGTGGCCATGAAGCGGAATTCGTTGGGGCTGCGCGTGCCGCCGAGAAATCCTTCGACGTGCACGAAGATCCCCTCGCTGCCGTCTTCCGCCGCGCCGACCGCGATCTTGTCGCCCCGGCGCACGCGCCGGGGTTCGGTGACGACGAGATCGTCGGCCCCCCCCCCACCCCCACCCCCGCTGTGCACGATCACGCAATCCATGCGGGGCAGCCGTGGCCGGCGCCAGCCGCTCGTGAGCTTCACGTACGTCGGCAGATTCGTGGTCGAAAAAAAACCGTCCGGCAGGACGCCGTCAGCCGGCGCGGGTGTGAAGCGGGCGCCGGGCGCGTGGGCGAGCGGCGGCGCGGTGAAGTTGGGTGGTCGGTACTGAAACCGGGGGCGGCTCACAGGCCGGTGAAAATACCCGCAGAGAAAGTCGTTTCACAAGAGTGAGACGGGGTCGCGATCCACCGTCACCGCGCGATGGGCTTTCGCGCGCCACGCGCGCACGACCCGGCCGAGCACGCGCGGCTCCGCGGACTTGGTCAGCACGTGCCAGCGCCATTTGCCCTTGATCCGCATCAGCGGGCACGGCGCCGGCCCCAACACGGTGAGCATGGCGTCGAGCCGCTCGCGCGCCGCGCGCCGCAGCCACGCCGCCACCTTCTCCGCCAGGTCCGCCGCGCGAGCATGGTCCTCCGTGGCGACGATGAAGCGCACCAGGCCGGTGCGCGGCGGATAGGGCGGGTGCGGCGGCGAGCGCAGCGGCAGCTCGGCGGCCACAAACTGCGCAACCGAGTGCGCGGCGGCGGCGCGAATCGCGTGATGATCGGGCGCGCGCGTCTGCACGAACACCCGGCCACCGCGGGGGCCGCGCCCGGCCCGCCCCGCCACCTGCGCCACGAGCTGAAACGTGCGCTCGCCCGCCCGAAAGTCGGGAAAGTGCAAGCCGGTGTCGGCATCGACCACGCCCACCACCGTGACGTTGGGAAAGTCCAGTCCCTTCGCGATCATCTGCGTGCCGAGCAGGATGTCCACCTCGCCCGTGGCGACGCGCTCCAGGATGTGATGGTGCGCCCACTTGCTCGTGGTGGTATCGAGATCCATGCGCGCGATGCGGGCGCGCGGGAAGCGCGAGCCGACGAAATGCTCGAGCTGCTGGGTACCGAGGCCGCGCAGTTTTTGCGTCTCGTGACCGCAGACGACACAGGTAGTGGGTATAGGGTCTTCGTGACCGCAGTAGTGGCAGCGCAGTGCGGGCGGTGTGTGATGCACCGTCAGGGCAATGGCGCAGTTGGGACATCCCGGGACATTGCCGCACTTGGGGCACTGCACAAACGTCGAGAAGCCGCGGCGATTGAGCAGCAGGATGACCTGTTCACCGCGCTCGAGCGCGCCCCTCACGGCCGCGTCCAGCGCTTCGCTCCACGGCACGACGCCCGCCCCCCCCCCCGCCCCCCCCGGTCTCGGCGGGCGCGACGCGTGGAGCGCTCCGCAGATCGACGACCTCGACCAGCGGGAGCGGCCGTGCACCGACGCGGCTTGGGAGCTCGAACGTCTTCACCCGACCCTGCGCGGCGAGATCAAGCGTCTCGAGCGAGGGAGTGGCACTCCCGAGAATGAGCCGGGCGCCCTCGAGCTCAGCACGCATGGCCGCCGCATCGCGGGCATGATAGCGTGGCGCCGAGCCCTGCTTGTAGCTCGGCTCGTGCTCCTCATCGACCACGATGGCGCCGAGGCGTTGCACCGGCGCGAACACCGCCGACCGCGGCCCCACCGCAACGCGCCGCTCGCCGCGCCGCAGCGCCCGCCACGCATCGACGCGCTCGCCATCGGACAGCCCGGAATGCAGCACGGCGACCTGATCGCCGAACACGCCGCGCACGCGGGCGACGGTCTGCGGGGTGAGGGCGATCTCGGGCACCAGGAGAATGGCGCCGTTGCCCGACGCGACGACGGTACGCAGTACGTCAAGATAGACCAGCGTCTTGCCTGAACCGGTGACCCCATGAATCAACGCCGGCGCGTCACTCTCGAGAATGCCTTTCACGACACGCCGCTGGTCGTCCGTGAGGATGGGCGGTGGCGGCGAGGACAGACCGGCAAACGGATCGCGCGTTTCGGGAATTCGGTCGATGCGGGCGAGCCCCTGCTCCACGAGTCCGTCGAGGACGGCGCTCGACAGCTTGAGCTGACGCATGAGGTGCGACATGGGCGCTGATCCGCCCAGCGCCTCCACCGCCTCGTAGGCGGCGCGGCGCTTCGGGGTGCGCTTGAAGCGGCGGTCGCGCTCGAGCAACGAATCCATGCCGTTGCCGGTGAGCACGAACAACCGTTCGGCGCTGGGTGCCGGCCCCGCGGGTCGCGCCACGCTCCAGAGCGGCCCCGGCAAAATGGACCGCAGTGCGAGCCCCAGGGGCGCCCCATAGTAGTCCGAAATCCAGCGGCCGAGGTCGAGCAGCGCGGCTGAGAGCGCAGGCTCGTCGTCGGGCGCGGCGATAATGGGTTTGACCTCGATGCCGGCTGCCGGCTGTGGGCGGACGCCGGTGACCACCCCCACGACGCGCCGCGCGCGCAGCGGCACGACCACTCTGGCGCCCGGGACGGCGCGTTCCGAGAGCGCGTCAGGGACTGCGTAGATGTAGGGGCGGTGCAGCGGGACTGGGAGGACGACCTCGACGAAGCCGCTCATCTCCGCCGGACGCCGAGTCCGGGCTCCGTGGGAAGGCGAATCTGTCCGTCGTCGATCGTCGCGCCCCTGAACGGATCGTCGACGGTGAGGGCGGCGCCGTCGAGATCGGCCGCGTCCACCAGCGGGGTGAAATGCGCGGCGGCCGTGATGCCGAGCGACGTCTCGATCATGCACCCGACCATGACGAGCATGCCGTGCGCGCGCGCCGTCGCGATCATCCGCAGCGCCTCACGCAGCGAGCCGCACTTGGCGAGCTTGATGTTGATGCCATCCACCCGGCCGGCGAGGCGCGGGATGTCGGCCGCGACGATGCAGCTCTCGTCGACGACGACGGGCACCTGGTGCGCCGCGGCCACGCGGTGCACCTCCGCCAGACCATCCAGGTCTTCCGGGACGAGCGGCTGCTCGAGGAATTCGACGCCGTACTCCTTCAGCACCGGAATCATCTGCTTGGCCCGTGCGACGTCCCAGCCGGCATTCGCGTCCACGCGAATCGGTTTGTCCGTCGCAGCGCGGATCGTTTTGAGAATAGCTTCGTCGCGGTCGGTGCCGAGCTTGATCTTGAGAATGGGGTAGGCCTTCGCCTCGTGAACCTTCGTCTTGATTTTCTCATTCGTGTCGAGCCCGATCGTAAACGAAGAGAGCGGTGCTTTTTTGGGATCGAGCCCCCACAGCCGCCACACCGGCTGCCCGAGCCGCTTGCCGACCAGATCATGCAACGCCGCCGACAGCGCCGCGCGCGCCGCGCCATTCCTCGGCACGACATGCTCCCAGCGCGCTTCCGCAGCTTCGAGATCGAAGGGGTCACGCGGCAAGTGCCCGGCGAGCTTCGCGAACGTCGCCAGGACCGTGTCGAGACTCTCGCCGTAGAACGACGACGGGTCCGCTTCGCCCCACCCTTCCTGCCCATCCCCATCGACGATGCGCACCCAGGCGCGCGTGTACCCGTTGGTCGAGCCACGGGCGATGGCAAACGGGTGGCGTGTGGTGATGGAGGCCTGCTCGACGTGCAGCGTCAGAGCCATCGTTGCTTCTGCAGCCACCAGACAATGACGCCGGACACCACCGCCATCGTTGCCAGCGCCATGTAGAAACCGAAGGGATGATGGGTCAGGGGCATCTGACTGAAGTTCATCCCGAAGATGCCGCCGATCACCACGAGCGGCAGCGCGATTGTCGCGACGATCGACAGCTGCTTCATCACCTTGTTCATGCGGTTGGACGTCTGCGACAGGTAGGTCTCCAGCACCCCCGCCAGCAGGTCGCGCACCGTGTCCATCGATTCCACGATGCGGATCGTGTGGTCGTAGATGTCGCGGTAGTAGAGCTGGGTCTCGGGGCGGATGTAGCCGCAGGGGCGGTTGGTCAGGATGTTCAGCACTTCGCGCAGCGGGCCGACGTGGCGGCGCATCGAAAACGCCGCCCGCTTGGCCTTGAAGATTTCGTGGATCAGCTTCTCGTCGAATTGCTCGAACAGCCGCTCCTCGAGGCCATCCACCATCACGTTCAGCTCTTCGACCAGCGGGAAATACGCGTCCACCGACTGGTCGATGATGTTGTGCATCGTCATTTCGACGCCGCGCGTCATCAGCTCGGGATTGCGCATCAAGCGCTCCCGGATCGCGAGGCAGCTCTTGGACGGCACGGCATGCACGGTGACGAGGAAGTTTTTGCCGAGGAAGAAGTAGGTGTTGGACGTGGCGATATCGAACGGCTCCGGCGTGCCTTCGTCGAACCGAATCACCGCCATCACCACGAAGACGTAGCGGTCGTACTCTTCGAATTTGACGCGTGTGCCCGGCGATAGCGTGTCTTCGATCGCCAGCGGGTGGAACTCGAACACTTTCTCGAGCAGCGCGTGCTGATGCATGTTCGTGCTGTCGATGTCCACCCACAGCTCGCCTTCCCCGGCCAGGAGGATCTCGCGAATGCGGGCGGGCGAGATGTCCTGTTCGAGCGTCCCGTCGGGACGCCGGTAGATGCTGGCGGGCCAGTTCTTCGATGCTTGCGGCTGCCCCGGCGGGGGAGAGGCTACGGTCGTGACGGTCACGCGTTCAAGATAGCGCTCGCACTAAAGCCACAACACCAGCGGCCAGCAGGTCGAGCCGGTAGCCGCCCTCCAGCACCGCGACGACGGGGCGCTCGCCCATGCGCTCGCGTAAGCCGTCCGTCCAATGGGTGATGTCCTCGGGCTCGAGTGTGAACTCGCCGAGCGGATCACCGTTGAGGGAATCGAAGCCCGCGGAAATCAGCAGGATGTCGGGCTGCCAGCCCGCCAGCGCGGCGTCGACGCCGGCGAGGAAATCGCGCGCGTACACGGCGCGCGGCAGGCCGCCGGGGCGCGGGATGTTGAACACATTGCCCACGCCGCGCTCGTCCTCCGCCCCCGTGCCGGGATACCACGGATACTGATGCATCGACACGAAGCGAATGGAGCGATCGTGCTCGACCAGCGCCTGCGTGCCGTTGCCGTGGTGCACGTCCCAATCCACGATCAACACCCGTTTGTGCCCGAGCTGCTGCGCCTGGCGGGCCGCGAGCACAACGTTATTGAGGAAGCAGAAACCCATGGCCCGCGCCGCGAGGGCGTGATGCCCCGGTGGGCGGGTGATGCCGAACGCCGTCCCCCCCCCCGTGCGGATCCCCTGCTCGACGGCGTTGAGCGCGACGCCGGCCGACGCGAGCACGCTCTCCCAGCTGCGCGGGGCGAGGAACGTATCGGCGTCGAGCGCGCCGCCGCCCCGCTCCGCCATCGCCTCGAGCATGTGCACATACTCCGGCGGATGCACACGCTCGATCGCGGGCCGGTCCGCGGGCTGCGCCGCAACCCAGGAAATCAGCGGTGTGAGCTCCGGGCGACGCAGCGCCTCCAGCACCGCCTCGAAGCGTTGCGGCCGCTCGGGGTGCCCCGCCCCGCCGTAATGGAGCCGGCAGGCGGCATTCCAGACCACCGCGGTGGACACTTAGTCGCGGCGGTGCGTATGCAGCAGGTCGCGCAGCGATTCCACTTCGCGCTTCATCTCGTTGCGCGCGTCCGCCAGCTCCGCCATGGCGCGCCGGTAGCGGAACCAGCCCACGACGGTGAGCACGGCGCCGCTGCCGCACACGGCGGCCCAGATGAAGTGGTCGATCATCGCCAGCAGCACGCCGTTCAGCAGCAGAAAGCCGACGGCGAAGATCGTCACCGCTCGCGTAAACGCGTGGGTCGTCACCGCACCGCTTGCCGGCGCGCCGGCAGCACGATGAACGGCGCGTTCGGGACCGCGCCCAGGGCCCGCAGCGTCTGCGACTCATCGAGCACGGCGGCGCCGCGGAACTTCACGATGTACTCCCGTTCGTCGAGCGGCGGCTGCTTCAGCGCGGCGCGCAGCGCTGCGCGCTTGAGCTGCGCCGCTGTCGTCGTGCCATCGACCTGCACGGTCACGTTGTCCCACGCGTCCGTCACCATGACACGCACGGGATAGCGCTCCCCCCCTCCCCCAGGCACGGCGCTCACGCGACCTCCACCGCCGACACCAGCGGCAGCGTGGAGAGGAAGCGATCGAGCGCCTGATCGAAGAACAGCGTCGAGGCCCGGACGCGCGTCACGCCCTGATCCTTGTCCTCCCAGGCACTCACCACGACCTCTTCACCACCCTGGCCGCGCAACGTCACGAACCCGGGACCGCTCTTCTCGAGGAATGCCGCCGCGTTGGGCACGCGCTCGGCGAAGAATTGTTGCGCGCGGGCGAGCACATCCGCGGGCGCGAGACTGACGGTCGTGGTATGGATCATGGCATGGGAGGCAGCATTGGAACAAAGATAACGTGCGGCGGGATCAGC
>DASZCG010000102.1:0-12599 GCA_035943355.1 Gemmatimonadales bacterium | reverse complement strand
CCCCCGGCTCCCCCGGCCGCACGACTCCGCGAAACCGTGCATGGCATCCCTTCTGCCGCGGCAGCCCCTAGGCCAGCCAGCGCTCCTCTGGCGAACTTTATCGTCAAGAGCGGCGCGCTGAAGGGACAGCGGCTGGCTGTCAAAGCGCCGGTCGTGAACATCGGGCGGGCCGATTACAATGATCTGGTCTTGCCCGATGAGTCCGTCTCCACGACGCATGCGAAGCTCCAGCGGCGCGAAGGTGTATGGATTTTGGTTGACCTCGATTCGACCAACGGGACATTCGTCGATGGAGACCGGGTGAAGGGCGAGACGCCTCTCGCGCCTGGGGCGACCGTCCGATTTGGCGAAATCGGGTTGGTATTCGAGCCGACGGACGATGCGGCGACCGTTGCCAAGGGCGGCGGGACGCGGATGATGGAAGTCATGACGATGGAGCCCGCACCGAAGCCCAAGATGCAGCCGCCCGCGCCGAAGCCTGCAGCACAAAAGCCTGTGGCGGCAAAACCTGTGGCGGGAAAGCCCGCCGCCGCAAAACCGAAGGGAGCAAAGGCGCCGGTTGCTGAGCAAAAGAAAGGTAGCGGCTGCGGTGGGAGTGCCGCCGTATTTCTCCTGGTGGTAGCGGGGCTGGTTTACTGGGTGTTCATCTAGACATCACGTGCACATCACATCCGCTGGTCGCACCGATGTCGGCGTCATCCGGTCGGGGAATGAGGATAGCTACCTCATGGTGCCCGACCGCGGCATCTTCGTCGTCGCCGACGGCATGGGCGGGCACGCGGCGGGCGAAGTGGCCAGCGAAATGGCCGTGCGCTTCATCGCGCGAGAGCTCGACTCGCTACGCGGGCTGGGCGACGAGCAGGTGACTGAGCGGATGCGCGGGGCGATCCGCGCGGCCAACGGCGCCATCTTTCAGCGAACACTCACTGAGCACGACAAGCGCGGCATGGGGACCACCGTCACCGCGCTGACGCTGTTCGAGACGCGATTCCTGATCGGCCAGGTGGGCGACAGCCGCGGCTATCTGATGCGCGACAACCGCCTCAGCCAGCTCACGAAAGATCATTCCTACGTGCAAGAGCAGGTGGATGCCGGATATCTGACGCCGGAGCAGGCGCGGACCCATCCGTACAGCAATGTGATCACGCGTTGCGTGGGCGCGAACAGCGATGTGGCGCCGGACATCTACGTCGGCACGGTCAAGCCGAAAGACGTTTTCCTATTGGCGTCCGACGGTCTCACCGGAATGCTCGAGGACTACCAGCTCCAGGAGCTCTTGTCGCCCGATCGCATGCCACAGGACGAGGTTGACGCGCTCATCACCGAGGCCAATCGGCATGGTGGGCTCGACAACATCACGGCCATCATCGTGCGAGTCGATTCGGTCGATCCGCCGTCGCAGGAGGACTTGACGACTCAGGCCCCGACCCGCAGCAAGCCCTGATCCGCGCTCAGCCGCGCTTCGACCTCGGCGCGCGGCCACGTCACCAATTCCACGATTGCCCGCGCCGGAATCTCTACCGGCTCCAGCACGAACACCCGCAGGCGCTGTGCCGAGCGATGCAGCTCGTTCGCGACGCGCGGCAGGCCCAGGTGCTCCGCAGCGCTGCCCGCTCGGCCCACGACGGGCACCGCCACTTCCAGCATATCGGGCTTCGATGGGAAATCGAGAAACAGGTGATCGGCGTCGAGTCCGAGCTCGCGTGCCAGCCGCGCTTCCACCCGTTCCAGCAGATTGGGATCGCGTGACGGCCAGTCAGCCGTCTCGGTGGGGAGCTCGGTCGCCGGAATGTCGAGGCCGCGCTTTGCAAGCCGGCGCTCGCGCAGTGCGCGCGCGAGTCCGGTTTGGTCGTTGGCCTGCAGCTCGTGGCTCAGCCCATCATCAGTCGCAAGAGCGATCTCGTCCGGAGATACACGACCTGCGGTGATCGCCCGGCGCACGAGCCGCTTGAACATCGCGGTCGCGCTGCGCACCGCGTGATGCCAGTAGACGTTGCGGTACATCTGGTACTTGGCGAACAACAGCGACTCGAGCGCGGCGAGGCCCTTGGCGTGCAAGGCCACGCCATGCGGTGTGATGGTCAGCGACGTCAGTAATCGGTCGACGTCGATCACGCCATACGGCACGCCGCACATGGTCGCGTCGCGCGATAGATAATCGAGCTTGTCGACGTCCAGTGACCCCGCGACGACTCCGGCAAGCGGCGCGCTGCTGGTCCCCTGAATGAGCTGCAGGACACGCTCGACGGAGACCCCCAGCCCCTCGAGCGCCGCGGCAAGCGGCCCGGTTCGCAGGTGCCGGGTCGCGAGCACTTCGTGGCGGGGCAAACCCGCTTCTTCGAGCGCGTGGGAAAACGGATAGTGCCCGATGTCGTGCAGCAACGCGGCGAGCCTGATGTCGCGATCCTGAGTCACTCGCCCGGCCAGGTGATAGGTGCCCAGCGCATGCTCGAACCGCGTGTGCGTGGCGCCAGGATAGACGAGGAAGGCGTGGCCAAGCTGCCGCACGTACCGCAGGCGCTGGAATGCCGGCGTATCGATTACGGCGAGCGCCTCGGGCTCGAGGCGGATGTTGTTCCAGAGCGGGTCGCGAACGACCTCGAAAGACGAGTTGTTCAGGGGGGGCTAAGGGTCTAAGCGCCTACGAGGTTGGGCCCGCACCTCGAACCTCTGGCGAGACCGAATCCGCGAATTGCTCAAAGTTCTTTCGAAACAGCACCGTGAGCTTCGTGGCTTGCGCATCGTAGGCAGCGGGGTCCTTCCAGGTCTTACGTGGATCCAGCAGCTGGTCGGACACTCCGGCGACGTGCTGCGGTACCTCGAGTCCAAACACCGGCTCACGACGGGTGGGCACCTGGTCGAGCTGTCCCGCGAGAGCCGCGCGGATCATCGCCCGTGTGCTCTTCAGGTCCACGCGGTGCCCGCTGCCGTAGGGTCCGCGGGTCCACCCGGTATTCACCAGCCAGCATCGCACGTTGTGCCGCTCGATCCGCTCGCCGAGCATCGCGGCGTAAACGGCAGGAGGCAACGGCAGGAACGGCGCGCCGAAACAGGCCGAGAAGGTCTCCTTGGGCTCCGTGACCCCGCGCTCCGTGCCCGCGACTTTGGCGGTATAGCCGGAGAGGAAGTGATACATCGCTTGCTCGGAGGTGAGCTTCGCAACCGGCGGCATCACACCGAAGGCATCGCACGTGAGGAAAATGACGTGGCGGGGATGTCCCGCCATTCCCTCCGGCACGTGGTTCGAGATGTAGTGAATCGGATACGAGGCACGCGTATTCTCGGTGATGCGCGCCGAATTGAGGTCGATCGCCCCGCTCCGCGGATCGATGTCGACGTTCTCCAGCACGGTTCCGAACATCTCCGTGGTGGCGTAGATCTCCGGCTCGCCGTCGCGCGATAGCTTGATGACTTTGGCGTAGCAGCCGCCTTCGCAATTGAAGATCCCCTCGTCCGACCATCCATGTTCGTCATCGCCGATCAACTGGCGTTCAGGATCCGCAGAAAGGGTGGTCTTGCCGGTGCCCGAGAGGCCGAAGAAGAGGGCAGTGTCGCCGTCCGGCCCCACGTTTGCCGAGCAATGCATCGAGAGCACACCTTGTTGCGGCAAGAGGTAATTGAGGATGGTAAAGATCGATTTCTTCAGCTCACCGGCGTAGCGGGTGCCGCCGATCAGAATCGTGCGTTGCGCCAGGCTGACGACGATGAATGTGCCCGACTTGGTGCCATGCACGGCGGGATCGGCGTGGAACTCCGGCGCGTGCAGCACCTCGAATCTCGGCTCGAAGCGAGAGAGGTCACCATCGCTGGGCCGCAGGAACATGTTGTAGACGAACAGCGCATGCCACGCATTCGGCGTGATGAACCGGATCGGCACGCGGTAATCGGGATCGGCGCCGGCGTACACATCCCGGATGAAGAGCTCCTGGCCCTGCAAGTGCGCTTCGACATCCGCCTTGAGCCGCTCGAAATGCCGCGGATCGATCGGTTGGTTGACCTTTCCCCACCAGATCTGGTCGCTCGATTCGCGCTCCCGCACGATGAACTTGTCGTTCGGGCTGCGGCCGGTGTGCGGCGACGTCACCGCGGCAAAAGGACCGGATGGCGTCACGACGCCCTCACGGCGCCTCACGGCATGCTCGTAGAGCTGGGAGGGCGTCAGGTTCCTATAGACGCGCTGCTCGAGAGAAATCGTCACGATCGCTCGGTGGTTGGCCGCGCGTGGCGGCGATGCTCCAAGGCGTCCACGGCGGCAATCACCGCCATGTTTACGATATCGGGGACCTCGGACAGCCTTTGCAAGACATGGACCGGTTGGTCCATTCCCACAAGAATAGGGCCGATAGCCTGGGCGTCGCCAAGGCGGGCAAGCAGCTTGTAGGCGATGTTCGCTGCGTCTAAGTCAGGGAATATCAATACGTTAGCTGGCCCGCGCAGCTTGGCGAACGGGTATACCCGCGTCAGGATCCGCTCCACCACCGCCGTATCCGCCTGCATCTCGCCGTCCACCTGCAGGTCCGGCTCGCGCTCCTGCAGAAGTGCGACGGCGCGCTGCACTTTTGCTGCAGCCGGGTGCTTTACCGATCCGAAGTTCGAGAACGACAGCATGGCGACTCGCGGCTCGACGCCCAGCTTGGAAACGAACTTCGCGGTCGCGGAGGCGATCTCGGCCAGGGTTTCGGCGTCGGGCTCGATGTTGACTGTCGTGTCGGCGAAAAACAACGTCTGGTGGCGGACGATCATCATGTAGATGCCGCTGGCATGCTTGCGCCCCGGCTCGACGCCGATCACCTCGAGCGCCGGGCGCACCGCGTCGGGATAATCGATTTCTTCGCCGGCCACCAACGCATCGGCGCGGCCGCCGCGCAGCATCAGCAAGCCGTAATACATCGGGTCGAGCACGCGCCGCTGCGCCTCGCGCAGCGTCATGCCGCGTCGCTGCCGCCGCTGCCACAACTCTTTTCCCATCGCCTCGCGATCCGCCGCGGTCGCCGGATTGACCAGCTCGAGATCCTCCAATGTGAGCGACGCGTCATCAGCCTGCCGGCGAATCGCATCGAGGTCTCCCAGCAGGATGGGTCGCGCGATGCCTTCATCGGCCAGGATGCGCGCCGCGCGGAGGATGCGGGGATCGTCGCCCTCCGGAAACACGATGCTGGGGGGATCCTGTTGTGCCCGGCTGATGAGCCCACGCATCACCTGCCGCTCGGGGCCGAGCCGCGCTTCGAGCTCGGCGCGGTATTCCTCCACGTCGATGATGCGGCCGGCGATGCCGGAAGCGACCGCGGCCCATGCCACCGCGGGAGCCACCCAGAGCAGCACGCGGGGATCGAATGGCTTGGGGATCAGGTAGTCGGGTCCGAACTTGAGCTTCTCGATGCCGTAGGCGCGCGTGACGGACTCCGGGACTTCTTCCTTGGCGAGCGCGGCGAGCGCGCGTGTCGCCGCCATTTCCATTTCGTCGTTGATCTTCTTGGCGCGCACGTCGAGCGCGCCGCGGAAGATGAAGGGGAAGCCCAGGACGTTGTTCACCTGGTTGGGGAAGTCTGAGCGGCCGGTCGCAACGATGGCGTCGGGCCGGGCTTTCCTGGCTTCGTCCGGCATGATCTCCGGAGTCGGATTGGCGAGCGCAAAGATCACGGGGCGCTTGGCCATGCCTTGCAGCATTTCGCCCGTGACGATCCCCGCCACTGACAATCCCACGAACACATCCGCGCCCTGCAATGCCTCGGCGAGCGTGCGCGCTTTCGTATCGCTCGCAAAGCGTTTCTTGAATTCGTCGAGTCCCTCCCGACCCTTGTAAATCACGCCTTTGTGGTCGCACATCACGATGTTCTCGCGGACCACACCGAGCCGCACGTAATGCTCGGCGGTGGCGATCGCGGCCGCGCCCGCGCCGGCGAACGCGACTTTGATTTTGGCGATGTCCTTCTTGACGACGATCAGGGCGTTCAGTAGCGCGGCGCCCGAGATGATCGCGGTGCCATGCTGGTCGTCGTGGAAGACGGGGATGCCAAGGGTGTCGCGCAGCTTCTGTTCGATGTAGAAGCAGTCGGGCGAGCGTATGTCTTCGAGGTTGATGCCGCCGACTGTGGGCTCGAGCAGCTGGCAGAACCGGATCACGTCCTCGGGATTCTCCGAGCCCACCTCGAGGTCGAACACGTCGATGTCCGCGAACGCCTTGAAGAGAATTCCTTTACCTTCCATCACCGGCTTGCCAGCCAGCGCGCCGATGTTTCCCAGGCCGAGGACCGCCGTTCCGTTACTGACCACTGCGACGAGGTTGCCCTTCGCAGTGTAGACGTAGGCGTCCTCGGGGCGTTTAGCGATCTCCAGGCATGGCTCGGCCACCCCCGGGGTGTAGGCGAGGGACAGGTCCCGTTGATCCTTGAACGGCTTTGTTGGCGTGACCTGGATCTTCCCAGGGCGGCCCTGCGCGTGATAGTCGAGGGCCTCCTGGCGGCGACTCGGAGGGACCAGAGCCAGAAGTCCTTTTTTGAGAAGGGGTTATGCTAGGCGTGGCGAACGCCCCTGTCAAGATCGGGACGGGCGTGCGGCACAGACTCACCGCACGCCGTCCCGGCACGACCTAGAAGGTCGCCGTCACCCGGGCCACAAAGTTTCTGCCCATGCCCGGATTGGGCGCGTTGGTTTTGAGATGGCTGAGATAGTCGGCCCAATCCTTATCGAGTGCGTTCCGCAGCTGGAAATCAAACGCGAGCGAACGCCCCGCGCTCGACGGCACCGCGAATCCGGCGCCCAGGTTCACGAGCGTGTAGGACGCGGGATGATATCCAGCCCCGCCGAACGCGTCCGCGAAGAAGGTGGCCTCCGCCGGATTGAGTCGCGTCTGCTTGGCGTTGGACTCGCCGCCGACGAAGAAGTACGGGTTCAACAACCCACCGAGCTTGCCGCCTTCGAGCCGTGCGAGATAGGTCGCGCGGAAGGGTGGCATGGAAGGCAGGGCCTCGTGCGTCGACTTGTTCTCGCCGCGCACGTAGTCCGCGGTTCCCTGCAGATGCAGGTAAGCGGTGGGGTGGAATTCGAGCTGTGCCTCGATCCCGCTGAGGAGCGCATCACCCTGCGTGACGTTGTAGATCTGCAGGCCGCTGGCGCTATCCGTCGTCCCTGTGGGCACCGTGTAAATGAAGTTCTGAATGGAATTGGCGAAGCCGCCGATTTCGCCGACCGCCGAGCCGGTCTGAAACCGCAGGCTCAAGTCGGTGTTGAGCGAGGTCTCCGTTGTCAGATTCGGGTTGCCGATCTCGAACGTGGCCGTCGCCTCGTGCGGACCATTGGCGAACAGATCGAATCCGGAGGGAGCGCGAAAGCCGCGTCCCACGTTGAGCACGAGGGCAACCGGTTCCGAGACGTGGTACAGCAGCCCGGCATTTCCGGTGACCGAGCTCCAGTTGAGGTTGGCGGCACCATTGCCGAGCGTGGTGTCGGCATCGGCCTTGAGGGTGCGATAATCATAGCGGGCGCCGATCGACAGGTTCCACCGACCCACGCCGCGCTGCGCGAATCCGTAGAGCGCCGCTCCCCCAGTGGTCGAATTCGGCATCAAGTGTTCGTCGCCGAAGTTGTCATTCGTGGCGTGCTCGCCGGATGCGCCCACGACACCGGCCCAGGATGCGGAGGACAGATGAAGGCGTACGTCGGTGGTGTACGCCTTTTCCCGCATGCCGAACGCCGCCGCAGTCGTCGTGGCATCGTCGTATTCGGATCGCCGGTTGGTTTCATATCCGGCGGTCCAGTCCAGTCGGGAGGAGCCGAGGCCCGCGGTGAGATCGAGGTGCGCGCGATCGTCGTCGGTACGGGCATAGCCGGTGAACGCCGAATCGGAGTCGGTCAACTGCAGCCGGTCGCGCCGCATGGTATATCGGCCGGTGAGCATACCCCAGGGCGTGTGGTAGGCGAGGCTGCCGCTGCCGCCCGAGTTATGATAGCCGCTGTTCCAGAGTGTGTACGTCGGTGTCTTCACTTCATTGGCGGTGCGGTATGTTCCCGTCGCGCGAAAGCCCAGGCGACCGCTGGCGCCCTCGAGCGTGGCGGAGCCGTCAGGCTGCTGGTTGTTGCTGCCGTATCCGCCCGACACGCTGCCCTGTGCGAACGGGTTGCGGCCGATCGCATCGGGCAGGTCCGGCTCGATGATGTTGACGACGCCGCCGAGCGCATCGGTGCCGTACAGGACGCTGGCCGGACCGCGAATGACTTCGATGCGGGAGGCCGCGGCAGGCTCGACGCTCGAGAAGTGGTCGTCGCCCCACTGATTGTGCTCGAGGCGCTGCCCGTCATCCACCACCAGCACGCGCGTGTTCGTCAGGCCGCGAATGGCCACCTTGCCGGTCGATTCGCCGCTGCTGTTGTTCCGCACCCCGGGAAGATTGGAGAGGGCGTCCCCGAGCGTGTTGGGGTGGCGCCGGAGGATCTCTTCCTGATCCGCGACCGCCACGGGTTGCGGCGAGTTCATCGCCGTCGTGGCTTCCGCTGACGCAGAGACTTGAACCGGCGTAAGCTCGATGATCGACGGCTTGAGTGAGAGATCGAACGGAACGTCCGCGTCGCCGACGGTCATTTTCCGGACCTCCGGCCGATAGGCGATCATCGTGAACACTAGTGTGTAGGTGCCGCGGGGGACCTGACTGAAGGAATACCGCCCATCATCGCCCGTCTTGGTCGAGCGTTTCGCCTCGACGAGCTGGACGGTGACTTGCGCGATCGGTTTCCCGTCGGGGTCCGTCACGCGTCCGGAAATCGATGCGAGATCGGCATAATGCGCAGCAGGTGGACGTGCGCCTGCGCCGCCCAGCGTCATCATGATCAGGGCTGTTCGGTGCAGCATGGCTGACAACATGAGTGCTCTCCGTTATTCACAAGTGGAAGGACACGGCGAGCACCGGCGCGCGGCGCGAGCCGGATTGCATCGATGGGAGTCGTGTCCTGAGTGTCGCGCCGGGGGCGCGGCGGTGCAGCTAGGAGAGCGTGGGAGGTGCGCGAGGCTGGGGGAGTCCCCGCTGAACTTTGCGCCCCGTGGCCGCGGCGGCCGTCGGCGCGGAGACGGAGCTGGAACGCTGGGCGATGAAGATTGCGAAACGGCCGAGCTGCGCCGTGGCCGCGATGGTGCGGCACAGTCCGCAGTCCTGCGGGTGTACCCGGGGACATCCCTTCGTGCCCTCCGACTCGACGTGCGACCGGACCCGCGCTTCCTCGGCATGGAGGCGCGCATCCGCCAGCGACGCCAGACCCGGCAGCGCGAACTGCAGGGCTCCCGCGAAAAGCCAGAGTATTCGAGCATGCGATGCCGGGCGGGGCATGGCCGATATAGTACATCGGGACGGTGACGCCGTGCAACTGTTGTCCATCGCGGGGTACCACGTGGGTCCCTGACACGCTGCTCACGAATCAGGAGAGTCGTCCGATGAGTTCGCACGCGCAGATCAACGTTGGCCTCGTCCTCGGTGTCGCATCGCTGATTGTTGCATGCGGCAACGATTCGGCGGGGCCAGCGCTACCGTCCTGCAGCGCTCCCGGCACCCAGCTGTCCCTCGCCGTCGCCGCTGCCCATCAATCTGTCGGCGGTCGAAGTCCATGGTGTACATGGATCGGAAGCTCACTTCCGGACGCATAACGCTGGAGCTCTCAGGTGACCGTGATCTTGCGATTCTCGACGGTGGTTGCACTTGGCGGTCTGCTCCTGGGGGTGGCGTGCGTTCACGACTCCCCCGGACCGGGAGCCGTGGCGTGTACAGGACACGGCACAGACATCGCGCTCGCCGTCACGGCGTATCAGCTGATCGATCCCGCCACGGATTCCGGATGCGTCAACTTCCCGGCCAATGCATCAGCCACGGACTCCGCCGAATACCTCGTCCTTCCGCAGTCTGGTGGGGGTACCCCCGCATCCTCGACACCTTTCCTGCTGAGATCGGCGACGGCGGTGACGGCGATGGTGATGCCGTCCATGGCGGCGATGGGACGCAGCGCGAACCCTGCGCACGGTCCCAATGCAGTCGCTTTCGATCATTTCCTTCGGCAGATGGCTAGAACGCGCGATTATCCGCGCCTGTCGAGCGGTCCTCTTGCAAGTGCGCCACTCGCAACCACGATGGCGGGCCCTCCCGCCATTGGGAATCTACGGACCTTCAAGGTGTGCGCGACCTTTACGTGCTCGAGGTTCGACAACGTCGCAGCCATAGCCCGATCTGTTGGGCAGCACCTCGCGATCTATGTCGACACGCTGGCTCCTTCGCCCGGCTCCTCCACCAGCGATCTGGATTCACTGAAGCGCGTGTTCGATTCTCGACTCTACCCGCTCGACACGGCGACGTTCGGAAATGTCTCCGACATAGACAGCAATAGTGTGGTAATCGTCCTGATGACGAACACCGTGAACAAGCTCGTGAGCAAGACACAGTGCACCCAAGGCTTCATCGCAGGTTTTTTCTTTTCTGGCGATTTGGACCCAGTCGCAGCGTCCCAGTTCAACAACGGCGAGATCTTCTACTCCATTGTCGCGGATCCGAATGGTACGCTGAGCTGCGCGCACTCGATCGCGAGCGTGCGGGATGGCACCGGCGTGACGTTTACCCATGAGTTCCAGCACATGATCAACTTCGTCGAACACGTTCGTGTGCGTGGTAGCCAGGAAGAGGAGGGCTGGTTGGACGAGGGGCTTTCCAAATACGCCGAAGAAATCGCAGGGCGTACCTATCTGCCCAACGATTCGCTGTTCACGCTTTACGCGTACAACGACGCCTATGACGCCTATCAATATCTCGCTGCTACAGCCACGACGCCGCTGTTGATTCCCGCAGACACCGGCACGCTGGCGGAAGTCGGTGCCAGCTGGCTGTTCACGCGCTTCATCATAGATCGGTTCGGCGACTCCCTGGCAGGGAAACTGGTTGAGAGTGCGCAGATTGGGGCCGCAAATGTTGCAGCCAGGACTGGTGAGCCCTTCGACGTGACAATCGGCCACTGGGGGCTCGCCAACTGGGTTTCGGATCTTCCGACCTTCGCCGCGCCCGCTGAGCTGCAGTACACGTCGTGGCATTTTCGCACAACCTTTGGATCTCTGCATACTCAACAACCCGGGACGTTTCCCGTTGCCTATCCATTGGTTCCTCCGGTTTCGGCGGGGAATGCCGTGAACCTCAGCGGCAAGCTGTGGGTTGGATCTGGTGCGTACGTGCGGGTTGTACAGCCGCCAGGTGGGGCGGCCTACACCCTGCAGTTCACTGCGAACGGGAGTGCACCAGTGTCGCCGGCCCTGGTGCCGCGGCTCGTCGTAATTCGAATTCGTTAGCGCGAGGGCGGGGGGGCGATCGTCGGCACGGTGTGATACAGCACCTGCACCGTCTGACGATCGCGCGCGCTCGGCGCCGACACCTGCACGCTGGAATACATGATGTCTTCCTGGGCCGGACTCTCCTGTAGCAGGCCCAGCGTGTGTCCGAGCTCGTGAATCGTCACGCGCCGCAGACAGGCAGCAACCTGCGCGGCGGTGTAGACCTGCGCCGTCGTGATGCGGATTTGGCTGTGAATCGGTTCCGCCAGCGCCGTACCCGCGCTGTCCAGTTGTAACGTCGTCACGCCATCGCACGCGAACACGGGCGGACCGGTATCCGGCGGCACGTTCGGCGGCACGTTCGGCGGCACGCTGTCGAACCACGTCACGATCACGTCGGCGAGGCTCGAATCGCTGACGATCTCACCCGAGAACTCCCCGTACAGGAGCTGATTCTCCCACGAGCCGATGGCGCGCTCGACGAGCTCGCGCATGTTGCTGCGCGGGTCGGCATAGTAACGCACGGGGACACGGCTCTCCGGCCACCGGAACACATCGCCCGCAAAGTCGAACCCATACCAGGCGGTGCGCCCCGGCGCCGTCGGCTCACTGCAGGCGACGACGAGCGCGGCGCCAATGAGCAGTCGCCGTTTCATGGCGTGGGTGCGCCTTTCCCCAGAATGCGCGCGCCGATCCCCAGCGACAGGCGATGTACCAGCTGCGTCGAGGTGAAGCCGTCGGCGTGCAGTGCCGCCGTAGAGAACCGGTGCACGTCATAGCGCAGGGACAGGCCGATGTCGTGTGCCGCTCCCCCCCCCCGGCCGATGGCGTCCAATACAGGCTCGCGGTGCCGATGGCCCAGAGTCCGGTCCCGGCCCGAAACATTCCGATCTCTTCGCTCGGCAGATGTTTGATGCCGCCGAACCCCGCGCGCGCCGTGAGACCGTGCCGGATTTCACGACGGACGCCGACTGTGAATGCGATCGTCGTCACGGAATTGAACTTGCTCGTTGTGCCGCTCTCGTGGCGCTGCAGCGACGACCACGACACGTCGAGATTGGCGTCCGGCGTCCACGGGCTGCTGGTGCGCTGGCTGATCGCCAGCGCGAGCGCCGGGCCTATAGTGGGCTGTACGTCCACTGGAACGACGATGGAGTCGTGAACGAGCGCGCTGGTGTAGCGCGCGCCGATAGTGGCGTGTAGAGCAACCTGCGCGGGCAGGCGGGCTGGCGGGCTGGCGGACAGAAGGATCACCGCTGCGAGCGTCTCCCCGCCCGCTCGCCAGCCGGCCAGTCCGCCCGTCAGGATG
>DASZCG010000101.1:0-4447 GCA_035943355.1 Gemmatimonadales bacterium | reverse complement strand
CGTCGCGCACGCCCAGCGCGGGGGGGGGGCGGCTGCCTACATCGATGCCGAGCACGCGCTCGACGTCGAGTACGCCAAGAAGCTAGGGGTGGACATCGAGAACTTGCTCGTCTCACAGCCCGACACGGGAGAGCAGGGACTCGAGATCTGCGAGATCCTGGTGCGCTCGGGAGCGGTGGACGTCGTGGTCGTGGATTCGGTCGCGGCCCTCGTGCCGAAGGCCGAAATCGAAGGCGAGATGGGCGACTCGCTGCCGGGCCTGCAGGCGCGGCTCATGAGTCAGGCGTTGCGCAAGCTCGCCGGGGCGATCAACCGCTCGCGGACGGCGGTCGTGTTCATCAACCAGCTGCGCGAGAAGATCGGCGTCATGTTCGGTAACCCGGAGACGACGTCGGGGGGGCGGGCGCTCAAGTTCTACGCGTCCGTGCGGCTCGATATGCGGCGCATCGCGCCGGTCAAGGATCGGGAGGTGGTGATCGGCAACCACGTGCGCGTGAAGGTCGTCAAGAACAAGGTGGCGCCGCCGTTCCGCCAGGCCGAATTCGACATCATGTTCGACGAGGGGATCAGCCACGAGTCGTTGCTCGTCGACATCGCGGCGGAAGCCGGCATCATCGAGAAATCCGGCGCCTGGTACTCGTACGGGAAAGAGCGCATCGGCCAGGGGCGGGAAAATGCCAAGTTGTATCTGAAGGACCATCCCGATATGTCTGCCGAAGTCGAGGCACGCGTGAAGGAGCACCTTGGCGTGAAGTCCGCCACCGGGGAGCCGGCAGCGGGGGCGGGTGGTGAAGAGGAGACCACGAGCGAAGAATGATCCTCACAGGACTCGCCCCCGATCCACGACGGCCCGACTATAGGCTGGTCGAAGTGGATCGGGGGCGTTTTGCTTCCCTGCCGGCCGCAGATCTCACGGACCTGGAGCTGCGGATCGGCGCAGCAATTCCCGAGTCCGTGTTCGCACGGCTGCAGCAGCTCGCCGATATCGAGGCCGCGCATCGCGCCGCGCTGCGGGCGTTGGCGCGTCGCGCGCACGCGCGCTTCGATTTGCGGCGCCGGTTGCTGCAGAAGCAGCATCCGCCCGCCGCCATCGATGTCGCCCTCAATCGGCTGGTCGGCGCCGGCCTGCTCGACGACGCGCGCTTCGCGGCGGATTACGCCGCGGCAAAGGCGTTTCGGGGCCGCGGGCCGGCGCGGCTGATCCGCGACCTGCTCGCCCAGGGCGTCGACCGGCGCGTGGCGGAAGACGCGGTGCGGACGTCGCTCGCCGCCGAAGGCGTCGATCCCGCGCGCGCCGTACGCGCGCTAGCGGAAAAACGGGCGCGGCAGCTTGCGGCGCTCCCGCCGGCAGTGCGGAAGAGGCGGCTGGTGGCTTTCCTGGTGAGGCGGGGTTTCCCAGGCTCCGACATCCGGGAGGTGGTCGAAGGCCTCTAGGCTCCCTTAACTCCTATCCTGTCTTTCACTTGCACCACGTCGCGCTATATTCCCCGCCATGAAGTCAGCCGATATCAGAAGCCAATTCATCGAGTACTTCAAAGCGCGTGGGCACACCGAGGTGCCGAGCGGTCCCCTGGTGCCGCAGGACGACCCCACCTTGTTGTTCACCAACGCCGGGATGGTGCAGTTCAAGCGCGTGTTTCAGGGATTGGAACGCCGCGACTACTCCCGCGCGGTGACCTGTCAGAAGTGCGTTCGCGCGGGCGGCAAGCACAACGACCTCGAGCAGGTCGGCCATACAGCGCGCCACCACACATTCTTCGAAATGCTCGGCAACTTCTCCTTCGGCGAGTACTTCAAGAAGGAAGCCATCGAGTACGCCTGGCAATGGGTGACCGCGAAAAAGTGGCTGGGGATCGATCCCGACCGGCTGTACGTCACGATCCACCATTCGGACGACGAGGCGAGAAAGCTGTGGGACCAGGTCACGGGTATCGCCGACTCGCGCATCTTCGGCCTGGGTGACAAAGACAACTTCTGGCAGATGGGAGATACGGGACCGTGCGGCCCGTGCTCGGAGATTCTGGTCGACATCCGGAGCAAGGAGCACGGAGCAGGGAGCAGGGAGCTCCGGCTCGAGGAGTTTGTCCGGCTGAGCGAGGAAGGTCAGCTCCTCGAGATTTGGAATCTGGTGTTCATGCAGTTTGATCAGCAGGCGGACGGGACACGCTCCGTGCTCCCTGCTCCCTCCGTCGATACCGGCGCCGGGCTCGAGCGCATCGCGTCCGTCATGCAGAACGTCCCATCGAACTTCGATACCGATCT
Source organism: Gemmatimonadales bacterium (assembly GCA_035943355.1). Lineage (GTDB taxonomy): Bacteria > Gemmatimonadota > Gemmatimonadetes > Gemmatimonadales > GWC2-71-9 > 20CM-2-65-7. The sequence continues at coordinate 2,185 of DASZCG010000101.1, read as the reverse complement.
GTTTCAGCCGATCATCGCGCAGGCCAGCGAAATCGTCGGCCGGCCCTACGACCGCGGGCCGGCGGGCGCGCCCTATCGGGTCCTCGCCGATCACGCGCGCGCGGTCGCATTCCTGCTCGCCGACGGCGTCTATCCATCGAACGAAGGTCGCGGGTATGTGCTGCGGCGCATCCTGCGCCGCGCCGTGCGCCATGCCTGGCTCGTTGGCCGGCGGGAGCCCACGCTCGCGCCGCTGATTCGGGTCGTCAGCAGCACGATGGGCGATGTGTATCCGGAGCTGCCCTCCAAAGAGCAGCACATCGAGCGTGTCACCCGCGCCGAAGAGGAGCGTTTCCTCGAAACCATCGAGGGCGGCCTTGCACGGATGGAGGAGCTGCGGCATCAGCCGGTGATTTCCGGGGACGATGCGTTCAAGCTCTACGACACATACGGTTTTCCGCTCGATCTCACGCAGATGATCGCGGCCGAGCACGGACACACGGTGGACGTCGAGGGTTTCGAACAGGCGCTGGGGCACCAGCGCCAGAGATCCCGAGCCGCTCACAAGCTCAGTAAAGCGCAGACGGTCGTTGGGAAGCTCGGCGCCTGGGTCACGCTGAAGACCAGGGCCAAACAGAAATGGATCGGCTACGAGTCGACCAAAGCCGAGACGGAGCCGATCGCGTTTCGGCAGACGGGTGATCAGCTCGAGCTGATCCTCGCGGAGAATCCGTTCTACGCGGAGTCGGGCGGTCAGGTCAGTGACACCGGCGTGGTCACAGGCGACGGCTGGGAGTTGACGGTCGAAGGCGTCGACAAAGTCGATGGCAGGAGCGCCGTCGTCGGGACATTCGGAGAGACGTTCGAGCCGACGCCCGCGCTCGCGCAGGTCAACGAAGCGCGGCGCCGCAATATCGAGCGCAATCACACCGCGACCCATCTGGTGCACGCGGCATTGCGAAAAATCCTCGGCACCCACGTGCGCCAGGCGGGATCGGTGGTCGCGCCCGAGCGGCTGCGCTTCGACTTCAGCCACCACGGTCCGATCAAGGGAGAGCAGCTCGCCACCGTCGAGGCCGAAGTCAACGCGCACGTGTGGGAGAATCTTCCGATCGAGACACGCCAGATGGCGTACAAGGAGGCCATCGCGGCCGGTGCGATGGCGCTGTTCGGCGAGAAGTACGGGGACGTGGTGCGCGTCGTGGACGTCCCCGGGGTCTCGCTCGAGCTGTGCGGCGGCACGCATGTCGCATCGACCGGCCCAATTGCGCTATTTCGCTTTACGCATGAGACCGGCGCGGCGGCGGGCGTGCGGCGCATCGAAGCGCTCACGGGCCCGGCGGCATATCGCTACGCCCTCGAGCTGCAGCATCGGTTGAGCGAAGCCGCCGGGTTGCTCAAGACGCAACCCGAGCACGTGGCGCGCCGCATCGAAGCGATGCTCGAAGACAACAAGAAGCTGGAAAAACGGGTCGCGGACCTGCTCCGACAGGGAGCAGGGGGCACGGAGCACGGAGCGGTTGAGAAGATTGGTGAGGTGGAGCTCCACATTGCGGAGTCGGATGTCGATGATCGTGCTCAAATTGCCGCAACGATGGATGGCTTCCGCGCCAAGCATAAGCGCGCTATTTCGGTGCTGTTCACACGAGGCGAGCGCGCCGGGATCCACGTGGCCGTCACCGACGATCTGGTTTCCCAGGGGGTGAAAGCGGGCGACATCGCCAACGCCATTGCGTCGACGACCGGTGGCAAAGGTGGTGGCCGGCCTCACTTTGCTTCCGCCGGCGTCGGGGATCGCGCCAAGCTGGGCGAGGCGCGCGCGCGTACGCCCGAAATCGTGCGAGATTTCGCGCGATGACGCGCGAGGACGTCCGGGCATGGCTGAACGCCCGCAAACCGGCTCCGCCAGACGCGTTGCGCGTCAGGTTGCAGCGCGCCGTGGACGACATGCTTCCTCCTCCCGGCTCCCGGCTGCCTGCCTATCTCGCCCAGCTCGGCCACGAGCTGCTGCAACAGGTCACGGCGCGCCCTGGCGGGGGTCGTGAGCTGGCGCTCGATTTGCTCGCCGCTGATGCGTTCGCGACGTACGCCTTCGAGGCGCAGGCAGAGGAGGTCACTCCGTGAGTCTTCATGGTCAGGGACTGCTCATTCTCATCGATCCCGTGCGGACAAACGGTGCGGAAGCGGCGCGCATCGGGAGGGAAGC
>DASZCG010000100.1:0-17153 GCA_035943355.1 Gemmatimonadales bacterium | reverse complement strand
GACGCATGCGCTGCTGTCGGGAGCGGCGGTCGAGCGGCTGCGCGCGTCGCCGATCGAGGAAGTGACGGTGACGAACACGATCCGCGTGGGTGAAGAGAAACAGTTCGAAAAGCTGAAAGTGTTGTCGATCGCAAACCTGATGGCCAAGGCCATCGGCTACGAGCATTCGAATCAGTCGGTCAGCTCGCTATTTGATTGAGTTGAGGAGCGTATGGCACAAACGGTGACGCTCTCGGCCACGGCGCGAGAGAAGACAGGGAAAGGCGCTGCGCGGCAGGCGCGCTTCCAGAAGCAGATTCCGGCCGTCATCTACGGCCATGGCCGCGCGACGCAGACCCTGATGGTCGACGCGCTGTCGCTCGAGAAGGCGCTCACGGGCATCGAGCCCGAGAGCACACTCATCGAGCTGACCGTCGACGGCAAGAAGTCGCGCACGCTGATTCGCGAGATCCAGCGCCATCCGATTCGCCCCGACATCATTCACGTGGATTTCTACGAGATCCGCGGCGGCGAGAAGATCACGCTCAAGGTCCCGGTGCATCTCGTCGGCACTCCGGACGGCGTGCGCAACGCCGGCGGCGTGCTCGATCAGGTCACGCGCGAAGTCGAAATCGAAGTGCTCCCCGAGAACATCCCCGATCGCGTGGAGCTGGACGTCAGCGCGCTCAAGATCGGCGACTCGCTGCACACGCGCGATCTGTCGATTCCCAACGCCGTCATCCTGACCGGGGCCGATCTGACCATCGCGACGGTGGTGCCGCCGCGTGCCGAAGAAGTCGCCGCGCCGGCCGTCGAGGCCGCGACCGACGTCGCCGAGCCCGAGCTCATCCGCAAGGTCCGTGAGGGCGAAGAGGGTGAGGAGGGCGAAGCCGCCGCCCCCGCTGCCGAAGAGAAGGGCGAAAAGGGCAAAGCTCCCAAGGCAGAAGAGAAAGAGAAGCCCAAGGGCAAGAAAGAAGAGTAGTCGTTGCGCGCCGTCGTCGGCCTGGGCAATCCAGGTCCGGAATACGCGGCGACGCGCCACAATGCGGGCTTTCTCCTGGCCGACGCCCTCGCGGCACATTGGCAGTTGCCTCCCTTCCGTCGCGCCGAGCGTGCCCGCGCGACGGAAGGGAGTGTGGCAAGCACTCCCGTGCGCATTCTCAAGCCCACGACGTTCATGAACCGCAGCGGCGCGGCGCTCGCGTCGCTGCGCGCCGATCCCGCGTTCACGCCTGCGCGCGACCTGCTCATCCTGGTCGACGATTTCCAAATCCCGCGCGGCACATTTCGGTTTCGCGCGGAGGGATCGGCAGGGGGACATAATGGGCTCAAGAGCATCGAGGGCGCGCTGCAATCGCCGCAGTACGCGCGGCTGCGCATCGGCGTCGGCCCCTTGCCTGAAGGAACGGGGGATTGGTCGGAGTACGTCCTGGCACCCTTCGAACCGGAAGAACTCGAGCAGGTCGAATCGGTGATGCCGCAGATGATCGAGGCGGTCGAGAACTGGCTGAAGAGCTGATGCTACGCCTGGGCATCGTTGGGCTTCCCAATGTCGGCAAGTCGACCCTCTTCAACGCACTGACGTCCTCGAAAGCGGCGGCGGCGGAGAACTACCCGTTCTGTACCGTCGAGCCCAACGTCGGCGTCGTGGAGGTCCCCGATCCCCGGCTCGAGCAGCTCAACGCGATCGTCAAACCCAAGAAAAAGGTGCCGGCGGTGGTGGAGTTTGTGGACATTGCCGGCCTGGTGAAGGGCGCCTCGCAGGGTGAAGGCCTCGGCAATCAGTTCCTCTCGCACATCCGCGAAGTCGACGCCGTGGTGCACGTGATTCGCAGCTTCGAGGATCCCGACGTCGTGCACGTCATGGGACCCGTCGATCCGGTGCGCGACCACGACGTCATTACCAGCGAGCTCGCGCTCGCCGATCTCGCCGTGGTCGAGCGCCGGCTTGACAAGACGCGGAGATCGGCACGCGCGGGCGATAAAGAAGCCCAGCTCGAGCTCGGGTTGCTCGACCGCGTGGTCCAGGAGTTGAATGCGGGGCGGGGCGCCCGCGAGGCGGGCGAAAGCGACGGTGCGGTGAAATTCCTGCGCCACCTGGGGCTGCTGACGGCCAAGCCGATCCTCTACGCCGCGAACGTGAACGAAGACGATCTCGCGGCGGGCGGCGGCAAGTGGATCGACCGCCTGCGCGCCGCCGTGCAGAGCCATCATGAAGAAGCCGAGATCGTGCCCTTCTCGGCAAAGTTCGAGTCGGAGCTCGCCGAGCTGTCGGGCAAGGAGCGCCAGGAATACCTGGCGAGCGCCGGCGTCGCCGAGCCCGGACTCGACCGCTTGATTCACGCCGGCTACCGCCTGCTCGGCTTACAAACGTTTTTTACCGTCGGCGAGAACGAAGTGCGCGCGTGGACCATGCATCGCGGCGAAACGGCGTACGACGCCGCGGGCGAGATTCACTCGGACTTCCAGCGCGGCTTCATCCGCGCCGAGACGGTGGGCTTTGGCGAGTTCGTGAAAGCGGGCAGCTATAAGGCTGCCCGCGAGCAAGGTCTGATTCGAAGCGAGGGTCGCGACTACAGCGTGAAGGACGGCGACATTCTGCTGTTCCGCTTCAACGTCTAGCGCGTCCAGATCCCTACGGATCCGCAGGTCCCTCGCCGCGGCAAGAGGCTGTTTCCCTCGAGGCGGAACTGTCCCATGTTCGGAACGCCGAACGGATCAGCCCCCAATCCCTCACGATAGACTTCGACCGCCGCGACATTGGTCATGGGGATCCGGTTGTAGTCATAGTCCCAGATCGGCAGACCATCCAGGCTGATCGGCACGTTGCAGATGTGGCCGCGGCTGAACCGCGTCGGTTGGCAACCGTACAGGCACCAGGTGAAGATCCCTTCCCGGCCGAGGAGCGCGCCCAGCGTTTTCGAGCGGCCGCGCTCGATGTCTTCGCGCGTGAAAAAATGGCCGAATCCGTCGTACTGCCTGCGGCGTTCGTAGAAGCCCGCGAGATCGCGCCATATGTCCGCCATGCTCGCTTCGACCAGGATGGGCGACAGTTCCACCGCGTTGCTGTCGAGCACGACCGCGATCCTCGTGGTCTTCCCGTGCCGCAGGGTGAACGGGCGGTCCTCGATTTCCTGACCTTCAAACAAGACGTGCACGATCTGCTCGCCGGGCTCCAGCCCGGTGAGCAGGAACCGGCCCGTCGAATCGGTGACCACGGCCTTCCCGGCGGTGGGCACCGCGATCATCACGAGCGCAAGGGGACGGCCGTTGTAGGCGGAGATGGCGTTGCCGCTGATACGCGCGGACGTGTCGGCTTGAGGACGGAGCGCAAACAACGGAGCGGTGCAAGCGACACCGACAAGAGTCAATATTCGAGCTGTTCGTAACATGTCCGTATCCTCCGGTGGATCTTTACAATCCCACCGTCGTCCCCGGTTCGGCCGCCACCATCACGGCCGACCATCGCATGAGCCTACAATAAGGCCTTGGGGGGCGATTTTCACGTCCTCCCTTGGACCTATGCCTTTTCTTCGGGGCCTTTCCGGCTAGCTTTAGGCCCACATATCCCCTACTCGGCGCCCATGCACCGCGCCGGGTCATCCATGTCCAAAGGGAGGTTGCATGATTCGTCGGTACGAGACCGTCTACATCTTCGATAGCGCGCTGGACGAGCCCGCAATCACCGAAAAGCTGAACCGCTTTCACGCCCTTCTCACCAAAGACGGGAACGGCACGGTGACGAACGTCGCCCACTGGGGAAAGCGGACGATGGCGTACAAGGTCAAGAAGAAAGACACCGGGTACTACGTCGTCGCCGAGTTCCAGGCGACCGGCGACCTGCTGCCCGAGTACGAGCGCTCCGTAAGGCTCGATGAAGGCGTGTTGCGCTACCTCATCGTCGAGGCGGCGCGTGAGCAGCCGAAGCCGGTGGTCCCCGCGAGCGTCGGCGCTGACGAAGAAGAGCTGGAAGAGGAGGAAGCGTGAGACGTCCCGCCAAGACCTGTCCCGTGTGCGAGTCCGGCGCGCGCGTGCTCGATTACAAGGACGACCGGACGTTGAGCCGCTTCCTGACGGAGCGCGGGAAGATCCTGCCGAGCCGCTTGTCCGGCATGTGCGCGCGCCATCAGCGCCAGCTGGCGACCGCGATCAAACGCGCCCGCCAGCTCGCGCTGATTCCCTACATCAAGGGCCACACCGCCTAGCGTGGCAGCGCGCCCGTCGTGGTCGCGCCTGATTCTGGCGACGCTCGCGTTCGTCGTGTGGGCACATCCGAGTCTCGTAGGCCTGCCGTGCGCGGCACTGCTGCTGATCGCGCCCCCCCCGCCCCCCCCCTCCCCCCAGCGCGCAACGTCCTCGGCACCAGACGGGCGGCGGCCCGGTGGCTCGCACGTGCTGGCGGGCCTCATCGGGGCGCTCAGCGTGGCCTTGCTGGTTCTGACGGCAGCGAGCGGCAGCCGGCTCGGGGCGGTGACGAGCACGTACATCGTCCTCGTGACCGCGGCGTTCGTCTCGTTCGTGCTGCTGCGCCCGGAGGGGCCACCCCTGAATCGGGCGCTCCGGTCCATCGCTCTGGCGGGACTCGCCACGGCGGCGCTGATTCAGATCGTGTGGGGTCACGTCGTGCATGGCAGCGAAGCGTGGAGCTCACTCGGGTGGGAGGCGACGCGTCAGGCGAGCTTCGCCATGCGCTACGTGGTGGAGCTGAGCCCGCCGCAATGGGTGTCCACTGCGTTCGCCCTGCACGAGCCGGCGGTGCGATTCGCGAGCATCACCTGGCCCGGCATGCTCGCGCTGCAGACACTGGCCGGCCTGGCGCTCGCGTTGCAGCTGCATTTGCGGTTGACGTCGCTCCCCCTGGGAGCGCCGCTGGCGCGATTCAGGGATTTCGCGATCGGCGATGGCTGGGTGTGGGGCATCGTCGCCTGGATCGCCGTGCTGATTCTGCCCGTGTCGAGCGCGCTGCACGTGGCCGGCACGAACGTGGGCCTCGTCGCCGGGACGCTCTATGTACTGCGCGGCGCGGCGATCGTCACCGCCTTCGCGGAAGCTTTCGGCATCTCGGCGGTGGCGCTGGTCATCACCGCCGCCGCGGCGGCGGCATTCGCCGTTCCGTTGATCTTCATTGTGCCCGGGCTCTGCACGCTCGGCATTACCGATACGTGGTATCAGTACCGGCGGCGGCTCGCCGCAGGGATCCAACCCAACCAGAGGAAGTAAGGCGATGGAAATCATTCTGCGGGAAGACGTGCAACATCTGGGCAAAGTCGGGGAGGTCGTGAAAGTGAAGGACGGCTACGCCCGCAATTACCTGCTCCCCAAAGGCCTCGCCTACCCCGCTACCGAGGCGAACAAGAAGAAGATCGCCTACGAGGGTGAGCGCCTCGCCAAGCAGCGTGCCGCCGAGAAATCCGCGGCCGAAACGGAGGCGACGAAGCTCAGCGACGTGCAGCTCACGTTCACGGCCAAAGTGGGCGAAGAGGAGAAGCTCTACGGTTCCATCACCGCGAGCGACATTCAACGCAAGCTCGAGGAGCTCGGCATCCACGTCGATAAACGCAAGATCGATTTGCCCGAGCCGATCCGTGAGCTGGGCGATTTCCAGGTCGGCATCAAGATCCATCCCGATGTCCGGCCGCAGGTGCGGGTCACGGTGGTGAAGGAGTAGCGACAACGGCCGGCTCCATGGCTCGCTGGTGTTGCAGTATGACATCAAGCTTGTACCGACCCAGCTGATTGTGGACGAGCGGCCCTACGCTGATCGCCTCGAATTGACCTCCGCCGAGTTCTTCCAGCGGCTCCTTCGCTGACGCATTTCGCGATGCCGCCCCGCAGGAAACCATGTGATCGCCGTCATCCTCTCGAGCGCCCTGTCAGGCACGTTCGGGAATGCAGAGGCTGCCGCCGGTGGTGCGTGGCGTGGAGCTTGCTGCAGCAGGCTGGAGCGCCGACGCCATCATAAAGGAGCTGAAGCCGGTAATGGCACTAACTATGGAAGGCACGATCGAGCCGAATGAGGACTGAATAAACCCCGAAGCCATCAGCCATGACTGACCACGGGACGTCCGACGTGCTCTCACGGGTCGTTGACGCCCTCCTGGATCGCAAAGCGGTGGATCCCGTGGTACTGGACCTGCGTGGCTTGTGCGCGGCGACCGACTACTTCGTGATCGTGTCCGGAACGTCGGATGCGCACGTGCGGGGCATGGCGGAGTACCTCGTTGGGGCACTCGCGCCCTCGGGAATCGAGCCGCATCATGTGGAAGGGTTGGCGCAGGGGCGCTGGGTGCTCCTCGACTACGTCGATTTTGTGGTGCATGTCTTTCACCCGGAGCTGCGGGACTTTTACCAGCTCGAACGGTTGTGGGGCGACGCCCCTGTCGTCGCCGCTGGTGATGCAGATGGGACAGGCGCGGGAGGATAGGTCGGTATGCGACGTGCCATAGTCAGTGTAGCGATGTTCACGGCGCTCCTGCTGGGAGCGCAACCGGTGGCGGCGCAGTACTTCGGCCAGAACAAGGTCCAGTACCGCTCGTTCGACTTCAGGTCGATCCAGACCGAACACTTCGACATCTACTATTACTCGGATGAACGCGGTGGCGCGCTCGATGCCGCGCGCATGGCGGAGCGCGCGTACGCGCGGCTGTCCCGGATCCTGCACCACCAGTTCCAGAGCCGCAAGCCGATCATCCTCTACGCGTCGCAGGCGGATTTCCAGCAGACGAACGTGGTCGACGCCTCGGGCGAAGGGCTCGGTGGCGTAACGGAATTCTTCAAGCACCGCGCGGTGATGCCGTTCACGGGCTCGTACGCGGAATTCGAGCACGTGCTGCAGCACGAAATGGTGCACCAGTTTCAGTACGACATATACAGCCGCGGCCACCCGGGCTCCGGTGTGGGCACGATGATGAGCGTGAATCCGCCGCTCTGGTTCATGGAGGGTATGGCGGAGTATCTGTCGCGCGGGCCGATCGACCCCGAAACGGCGATGTGGCTGCGCGATGCCGCGCTCGAGGGCCATCTGCCGTCGATCGAGGAGATGACGCTCGATCCCTACATCTTCCCCTACCGGTACGGGCACGCGCTGTTCGCTTACATCGGGGAAAAGTGGGGCGACGAAGTCATCGGCGAGATCCTGCAGACGTCGGCGAGCTCCGGCATCGAGGCCGCGGTCAAGCGCGCCACGGGTCGCAGCCTGGAAGATCTCTCCGCCGATTGGCGCGATGCGATCCAGACGACCTTCCTGCCGCAGCTCGGCGATCACTACCGCGCGCGCCGCATCGCGCAACCCGTGCTGACGCAGCGCCGGTCACGCGGCCGCATCTTCCTCGCGCCGGCGCTGACACCGGACGGGAAGGACATCGCCTTCTTCGGCGATGAAGGAACGTTCTTCGTCGATCTGTGGCTCGCCGATGCGGAGACCGGGCGCGTCAGGCAGCGTCTGGTGAAGTCCACCATCAACAACAATTACGAGAGCCTGCGTTTCATCAACTCCGCCGGATCGTTCTCTCCCGACGGGCGCTACTTTGCCATCGCCGCGAAGCACAGGGATCGCGACGATCTCGTGATCATCGATGTGAAAAAAGGGAAGGAATCGAGCCGCATTCGGGTCCCGCTCAACGGCATCCAGACGCCGCGCTGGTCTCCCGACGGCACGCAGCTCGTGTTTACGGGCTTCAATAACGGCTTTACCGATCTCTACACAATCAACCGCGACGGCAGCGGGTTGCTGCGGCTCACCGCCGACAAGTACGCCGACCTGCACCCGTCGTGGTCGCCGGACGGCAACCTGATCGCGTTCGTCACGGATCGCGGTCCGACGACCGACTTCGATCTGCTGCGCTTCGGCAACCTGCGCATCGCGTTGTACCACCTCGATACCCACCGGATCGAGATTCTGCCGCACATGGACGTGGGCAAGAACATCGATCCGGCGTGGGCGCCGGATGGCCGCTCGCTGGCGTTCGTGTCGGATCGGACCGGCATCGCCAATGTGTTCCTGTATGAATTCGACGACGAGCAGATCTATCAGCTGACCAACATGTTCACCGGCGTCCAGGGGATCACGCCGCTGTCGCCGGTGCTGTCGTGGGCCCGGCAGGCCGATCGCCTGGCATTCGTGTATTACGAAGGCGGCCAGTACAGCGTGTATTCCGTGGACAATCCACGCTCGCTGCGGCGCGCGCCGTACCAGGGACCCACCGCGCCGCCCGTCACCCTGCTCCTCTCGGAAACACACGAGCAGCTCGCGGCGGAGCCGACGCTCAACCCCACGAGCGTGAATGCCATGGGTGGAACCACCACACCGGTATTCACGGATGGACCGGCGGGAATGGGCGCTTCGATCTACCGCTCTCTGAGCGGCTTCCGTCCGTCGGCGTCGCCCGCGGCGGCCGAGTCCTCCTCGGTTCCCCCGCCGGTGACGGTCCGGGAGCTGCTCGATTCGGCGACGCTGGCGCTGCCGGACACGAATGAGTTCACCTTCCGGCCGTACCGGATCCGTTTCACCGCGGACTATTACGTGCGGCCGTCAGTGGGATATCAGCGCGACAACTTCGGCCGCGGCGTGTTCGGCGGCACCGCGGTCGCGCTGTCCGACATTCTCGGCAATCACACGGTCGTGCTCGCTGGCTCGATCAACGGGCGGATCAGTGAAGCGCAGATGCTCGGGCTCTACGCGAATCAGTCCAGCCGCATGAACTGGGTGACGGGCTTCTCGCAGGACCCGCTGTACTACTACGGCGGCAGCTCCTGGAGGCGCGTCGCCGACCCGGGCGGGCAGCCTGGGGACAGCCTGGACATCTTCTCGACGCGCATCCGCCGCTTCGTCAGTCGCAGCGTGTTCACGTCCGCCGCGTATCCGTTCAGCCGGTTCAACCGCATCGAGCTCGGTCTTCAGGCCGTCAACGTGAGTGAAGCGACGCTCGAGCTGCAAACAAAATTCGCAGCGTCGGGCGGCGCCTTTGTCGAACAGTCGCTCATCAGCGGCGGCGGTCCATCAGCGAATTACATACAGCCGTCGATTGCCCATATTCACGACAACACCCTGTTCGGGTACGTCGGTCCGTTCGCGGGCTCCCGCTCACGGTTTTCGATCGCGCCCGCCATCGGCGGCTGGCAATTCATTTCCGGCCTGGCCGATTACCGGCGCTACATCTTCGCGCGCCCCTTCACGCTGGCGTTCCGCGGGCTGTTCATGGGACGGTACGGACGCGATGCCGATCGGTTCCCGATCTTCCTCGGCAGCACGGAGCTCATTCGTGGATATACCTCCGGCTCGTTCCGCAACCACGAGTGCGCCGTGACCCCGGGGGGTCCGCGAACCGACTGCACCCAGATCGATCAGCTAATCGGTTCCAAGATCGCCGTAGCCAACGCGGAACTCCGCTTCCCACTGGCGCGCAGCCTGGTGCTGGGATTCCTGCCGATCGGACTGCCGCCGATTGAAGGCGCGTTCTTCTACGACATCGGCGTCGCGTGGTACGATGCGAGCAACCTGAAGTGGAACCGCGCGCCGATCGAGAATCCGCTCCTCGTTCGGAAACCGCTCCGCAGCTGGGGTGGGTCGATCCGTGCCAACATGGCCGGCCTCATGATCCTGCGGTTCGATTACAGCAAACCGCTCGACCGTCCATACAACAAGGCGTACTGGACCGTCAGTATCGGCCCGACGTTCTAACTCCGCGTCGCTAAAACAGTTGCAATGGCCTCGCCGGTTGTCTATTTTGTCCGGCGAGGCCAATTGCCTATCTCCCGCTTTCTTCTCTGTGCGACTGTGACGCTGTGGGGCTGTAGGTCCCAGGCGCCGGCGGCGGCATCATCGCAACAGCAATCACCACAACGCGTTAGCCAGCTCCAAATCGTGGCCCGCATGCCAGGCGCGGCCATCCGGCTGCCTGCCAAGGGAGGGGCGCCGCAGCTCTACCGGCTGCCCCGGATGACGCTGGTCGACGGCGCGCTGCGCGGTAAGCTGCCGCCCGTCGAGCGGGTCGTCGGCCTCGATCCCGAATCGGAATTCCTCTTCGTCACCACCGCCAAACACGAGCTCCTCGCGCTCGACCTCGGCAGTGGCCGGGTCGATACCGTCGCGACCAGCGTCGCGCAGGCCACACTCGGTCCCGATGGGACGCTGTACGCCGTCGATACGCTGCGCCGCGTCATCTCGCTGTCGCGCCGTACACGATTCGCCTGGCCGCAACCGCTCACTGCGCTGCCGCGCGATCTGTTCGGCGCAACCGACCAGCATCTCGTCGGCGTGATTCCGCAGGATCGTCTCCTCGTTGCAGCAGCCGACCAGCCGCCGGCCGTTCGCCCGATCGCGGCGAGCGGTGACGTCACCGCAACCCGCTGGGGCGATCTCGTCGCCGTGGCCAGCGACTCCGGCGTCACGTTCTATGATCCGCTGGCGCGCCGCGATCCCGCGTTCGTGCGACTTGCGGATGGCCCGCGCGCGCTGGCGTTTTCGCCGTCGGGGCATCGCATCTACGTGGCGCGCCGCGGCGCGCCCGGGCTGGCCGTGATCGATCGCTTTGAGCGTAAAGAAGTCGATGGGGTGGCGCTACCGGGACCCGTCGCGGCATTGCGACTCGATCCGTTGGGACGCTGGCTGCTCGCGCGCCCGACGATCGGTGACTCCGCGTGGATCGTCGATCTGCCGATCAAGCGGCACACCGGAATCATCCCGACGCAATGGCAGGCCGATCTCCCGGCGATTTCACCGGACGGCATGCTGATCTACCGCCACGGCAAAGATGTGGTGTCTCTGCGACCCGACTCGCTCAGTGAAGTTGGGCGCGTGAAGACTGGCGCCGCGGATCTCTGGGTGCTCACGTCGTGGCTGCCGCGTGGGGTGCCGTCGACTCAGGCGAGCGCCGGCGCCGCGGCGGCGGACAGCGTCGGCGCCGAGGGTCCGCTGTACGTGCAGGTTTCCACGTCGCAGAACCCCGATTGGTCCGGCCATCTGGCTGATGACCTCACGCGCGCCGGACTCGCCGCGCGCGTGCTGTCACCGCAGCATCCCGATGACGGCTATCGCGTCGTCCTCGGTCCCTACGCGACGCGCTCGCAGGCCGAAGCGATCGGCCGGCGGCTGGGACGCCCCTTCTGGATTTACCAGCCCGGACAGTGACGACCGCGACCCCTCCCGCTCCGCCCACCGCCCGGCAGTTGCCGCTCTCGCGGCTCGGCCATCTGGTGCCGCCGCTGCTCGACGGCCAGGCGCTGGTCGCGCTCGTCGCGCTCACGGACGATCTCCCCTGGGCCGCGAAGGCGGCGTGGGACATCGCCCGCATTGCGGCCCGTGACGGCCGCCGCATCGCGCTCGTCGATATGAATCTCGAGCGCCCCGCTCTGCACGAGACCATCGGGATGGCACCCACCGAAGGCATTGTGGATGCGTTCGAGTACGGCGTTTCGCTGAACAAAGCGGCGCACGAAGTCACTGGCGTCTTCTTCATTCCCGCCGGCTCCGACACGGCACGCGCGCCCGAGCTGTACGCACACCCGCGCTGGCCCAAGCTTCAGGCGGGATTCCGGTGCGAAGGCGCGCTGCTCCTGGTGTTCGTGTCGCTTTCGGGACTGTCGCAGCTGTCCGCCGTCGCGGACGGCGCGCTCGTCCTGTCGCCCGACGGCTGGGGTCCGGGCTTCACGGTCGGGCGGGACATCCCCCTGCTCGGCGTGGTCCGCGACCGGTGGTTGCCCGCTGCGAGTCATCGCACGTCCCCACCGGCGGTGTCGCTGCCGATTGTCGTCGATCCGCCAAAACGTCGGGGGCTGCGCGTCGCCATTACGACGTTGGTGGTGGGGGGTATCGCTGTGGGAGGTTGGGCGCTGCTCGCGGGAGCGCGCGAGTCCCTTGTCCCAAAGCCGACCGCGCCAACCGCTCCTCCCGCCGCCACGCCACGTCCACCACCCTCCCACCCCACACCGCCCGTCATTCGGGACACGCTCGGCTGGACTGTCCAGCTCGCAGCGTACGCGTCGCTGGACAAAGCGCTCGCGCACGCCGACCGTCTCGCCGCCGACGCAGGAGTGCCCACACTGGTTACGCCGGTGCGCCAGAGCGAGAACGGCCCGGTGTGGTATCGCGTCCTGGCGGGCTCGTACGCCACGCGGGCGGATGCTGGCGCCGCGCGCGCGGGGCTGTGGCGCCGGGGCGTCGTCAGCGAAGGCATCGGCGACCTGCTGCTTGCGCCGTATTCGTATCATGCAACGGCCGGTGCATCGCTCGATTCGCTGCGCCGCCGTGGTCTTCCGGCCGTCCGTTGGTCAAATGGCGTGATCCTGATGGGCGCCTTCGAGGCGCCCGATCAGGCAACCGCCACTCAGGCCGCACTCAAGCGCGCCGGTGTGCGCGCGAACCTACTCCCTCGCATGGGGACACCATGAGACTGAGCAGGCTCGAGCTTTCGGGATTCAAGTCGTTCGCGGGCGAGGTGGAGCTGCCCTTCGATCAAGGCGTGACGGCGATCGTCGGACCAAACGGCTGCGGCAAATCCAACATCTCCGACGCCGTGCGCTGGGTGCTGGGCGAGCAATCGCCGCGCTTGCTGCGCGGCGGGAAGATGGAAGACGTCATCTTCCAAGGATCCACGGGACGCAGGCCGGTCAACGTGGCGGAAGTCTCGCTCGTGTTCGACAACGCTGACGGCAGCCTGCCGATCGCCTACCAGGAGGTCGTCGTCACGCGCCGCCTGTCGCGCTCCGGCCAGAGCGACTACCTCCTGAACCACTCGCCGGTGCGGCTGCGCGACATTCAGGACATGCTGCGTGGCACCGGGCTCGGCGCCGACGCGGCTGTCGTGATGGAAGCGAAGATGATCGAGGCGCTGCTTTCGGAGAAAGCGGAGGAGCGGCGCGCGCTGTTCGAGGAAGCGGCCGGCATTGGTCTCTATCGTGACCGCAAAAAAAGTACTGAGCGCCGGCTCGAGGAGACCGCAGCCGATCTCGCGCGGCTCGAGGACCTGATCGCCGAAGTCCAGACGCAGGTGCGGAGCCTGGCGCGCCAGCGGGGCCGCGCCGAGCGCTACGGCAAGATGGTGGAAGAGCGCTTCGGTATCGCGATGACTCTGGTGCGGCGCGAGCTCGAGGACTTCGACATCTCGCTCGGCGCGCTGGGGGTGCGGGCCCGCGAGCTGGCCGAGACGATTCCAGCGGCGCGCGCGCGGCTGAGCGATGCGGAGCACGAGCGCGAGACGCGCGTGCAAGCGCGTCACACGGCGGAAGCGCGTCGCACGGAGGTCGAGCGTCGCCTCGGCGACACCAAGCTCGAGGTCGGGCGGCTCGAGAGCGATCTCGCGCTCGCCGCCGAGCGGCTCAGTAACGCGGGGCAGCGCCGCCAGACGGCCGCGGAAGAGCGTGCGCACGCCGAACGGCGCGCGGGGCAGGCTGAACGGGAGCACGAAGCGGCCGAAGCGGAGCGCGCCGCGGCCGCGCAGGATCTCGCCGCCGTCCAGGGTGAGCTGACTGCTCGGACGGGCGACGAGGACGACGTCCGCGGGCGCCTCACAGCCGAGCGAGCGGCCCTGCGGGAGCTGGAGGAAGCGCTGCAACGTCGCGCTGAGTCGGCGCGCGCGCTCGAGCTGGAAGGCGCCTCGCTCGACCGGGAACGGAGTGAGCTGCGCGAGCAGCTCACGCTCGCCGCGGGCGAGCGCCAGGATCGGGAAGCCGCGGCGCGGGAGGCGGCGCGTCAAACGGATGCCGCGGGGCAGCGCATGGCCCGCGACGCGCAGGCTGCCGTGCGCGCCGTCGAGGCGCTGCAGCACGCGCGGCGTCAGGTCGCGGCATTGCAGGAGCAGGAGATGAGCGCCCGCTCGGCGCGCCGTCAGGCCGAGGCCGCGCTGGCGCAACTCGAGGCGCGGCGCGACGCGCTCAGCGAGCTCGATCGCGAGCACGTCGGCCTCGCTCCGGCGGCGCAGGCGCTGCTCAAGGCGCGCTCCACGTTCGGCGAAGGAACCGTGCTGGGGCCGCTCTCTGATTTCGTCCAGACCAGCCGCCGCGACGCCGAGCTCGCGGAACGCCTGCTCGGTGAATGGCTGCACGCCGTGCTGGTGCGCGATGCGTCGGTCATCGACGCGATTCGGGCGTGGCACGCCGAGCAGCAGCCCGGCCCGCTGGTGCTCCTGCCGTGCATGCCGGGACCGCGCCTGGGCGCGGACGGTCATCCGCTCAAGGACGAGCTACGGGTCGACGGACCGGCGGCCGCCTGGGTGCGGGCGCTCCTCGCCGGACACGAGGTCCTGGGGAGCGGCGCCCTGCGCCGCGCCAATGGCGCCGTGTTCCTCGATAGCGGCGCGTCCACGGCCGGCGGACCGCTGCAACGCCGCGCCGAGCTCGACACGCTGGAAAAGGACGTGCGCGATGCCGCGACCAATCGCGATCGCGCGCAGGCGACTGAAGAGACCACGATCAAGGAGCTCGCGGCAGCAGAGACGGCGCTCGCGACCGCGGCGCAGGCCGCAGAGCAAGCCCGCCGCACCGAGCTGGAGGCAGGCGCCGAGAAGGGCGAGACGGATCGTGGCGTGATTCACGCGCGCCGCCAGGCGGAAGAAATCGCGGCGCAGGTCGACCGGCTGACGCGGCGCATGGCGGAAGTCCAAACACGGCTCACGAGTGTGCACGCGGCGCTGCAGGAGCGCGAGCTGGAGCGCGTTCGCTCCGCGGAGCAGCTCGGTGCCGAGCGCGCCGCGCTCGCCGATCTCGAGGCACAGCAGGAGGCAGCCCGCGAACAGCGCGTGCGCTGGCAGGTCGAGGCCGCGCAGGTCGAGGCCCGGCTCACGGCGGCCACCGAACGGGCGAGCCGCGCCCACGCCGACGCCACCGCCTCGCGCGAGCAGGGCGCGGCGCGCCTGGATGAGATCGCGCGGATCGAGAGTGACAGCGCGGCGCTGACGACGCAGCGCGAGCAGTGGGAAGACACGCTCCAGGAACGCCGCGTCGCGGTGACCGAGCTGGAGGGCGCCGCGCGCGATGCCGAAACGCACGTCGCCATGACCGATGCCGACCTCGGTCAGGCGGAAGGCGCACTCGATCAGGCCCGCAAGGCGCTCGCCGCGCTCGGTGAGGAGGAGCATCGTCTGCAGCTGCAGCGGACCGAGGTCGAAGGGCGCAAGCGCGGCCTGGTCGAGCGCGTGGAGACCGAGTGGCGCAAACCGCTCCCGACGCTGCTGGCCGAGGCGCCGGAGGTGCCGGGCGATCTCGAATGGCTGCGGCAGGAAAACGATCGCCTGCGTGGCGCCATCGACGCGGTCGGCCCCGTCAACGCGCTGGCGGTCGACGAGCACGCCGAGGAAACCAAGCGCCTCGACTTCCTCCAGACCCAGCGCGACGATCTCGTGACCGCCCGCGGCTCGTTGCAGCAGGCGGCCCGGGAAATCGACCAGACCGCCAAGACTCTATTCCTCGAGTCGTTCGGCAAGGTCCGCGACCACTTCCGCTCGGTCTTCCAGACGCTGTTCGGCGGCGGGGAGTGCGACGTGCGTCTCGCTAACGAAGATGAGCCGCTGGAAAGCGAAATCGAGATTCACGCGGCGCCCCGCGGCAAACGCACGCAGCGAATCCATCTGCTATCGTCGGGCGAGCGAACCCTGGTCGCGGTGTCGTTGCTGTTCGCCATTTTCCTCGCCAAGCCGAGCCCGTTCTGCCTGCTCGACGAGGTCGACGCGCCGCTCGACGACGCCAACGTGGGCCGCTACGTGCGCCTGTTGGCGGAATTCAAGGAGCAGACGCAGTTTATCGTCATCACGCACAACCCCCGCACCATGCAGGCAGCGGACGCCGTCTACGGCGTCACCATGCAGGAGCCGGGCGTGTCCACCATCGTGGGCGTGCGCCTCGGCCAGATGGAACCCGTTTAGAGTTCCACAATGCGGCGGCTGTTCTGGCTCGTCTTCCTGCCCGCCGGCCTGGCGGCGCAGCGGCCTGCTGTCTCTCCCGTACTGCCGCGTGTCTGGCAGCGCGCGCAGGACACGACGTTGTCCGTCTGGCTGTTCGTCCGTCCCGAGGTATCCCTGGCCACCGTCAGCGACCGGGCCGCGGCGCTCGGCGCGCGCGTGCGCGTGCAGAGCCGCTGGCTCCATGCCATCAGCGTCGATGCACCCACCCCGGCGCTGCGAGTCCTGGCGCAGGATCGCAACCTGCGCCGCATACAGCCCCTCGGACGGTTTCGGCTGCGCACTCCGCCCCGCAGCGGCCGTCCCACGACTGAACGCTCGCCTCCGGTCGTGCTCGCGCCCACCGCGCCCGGCGACACGTGCGGCGTGACAGCGGGCGACGATCCTGTGCTCGGCCCGTCCGAGATGCCGTATCGCCAGCTTCACCTCCGCCCGCTCACCGATCAGGGTGTGAACGGCGCCGGCGTCGGCATCGCGATCCTGGACGCCGGCTTCAATACAACCAATCCCGCGTTCAACGGCATCACCATTACGGCGCAGTACGACTTCGTCTATCACGACAGCGTGGTGCGCAATCAGTCGACGGACGACAGTGCGTTCGACGCGGCGTTTCACGGCACCGCGACCTGGTCGCTGTTCGCGGCGGATGTGCCGGGCCGGCTCCACGGCATCGCGCGCGGCGCGACATACCTGCTTGCAAAGACGGAAGACGTGCGCACTGAGACACGCGTCGAAGAAGACAACTACGTCGCCGCGCTCGAGTGGGCCGATTCGATTGGGGTCGACATCGTGTCGTCCAGTCTCGGCTACCTCATTTTCGACAACGGATTCAGTTACACGCCATCGCAGCTGAACGGTGACATTGCGGTCACGACCGTCGCCGCCGACATGGCCGCCCAGCGCGGCATTCTCGTCGTGACGGCAGCGGGTAACGAGGGGCCGGGCTCACGGACGATCTGGACGCCCGGCGACGCCGATTCGGCCCTCACCATCGGGGCGGAAGACTCGCTCGGCACCATCGCCTTCTTTTCGTCGCGTGGCCCGACCGCGGATGGCCGCATCAAACCCGACTTCACCGCACCTGGCGTCGCGGTTTGCGTAGTGACCGGCATCGGCCACGTGAATCGTCTCGACGGCACCTCCTTCTCAACGCCGCTGCTCGCCGCCAGCGCCGCGCTCATCAAGCAGCTGCACCCCACGCTGACGCCGATCGGTCTGCGAACGGCATTCCGCAATGTGGCGAACAATCGCGCCAGCCCCGACACGATTCGCGGCTGGGGCCGG
>DASZCG010000099.1:0-3767 GCA_035943355.1 Gemmatimonadales bacterium | reverse complement strand
CGACCTGCACCGCTGGTTGCCCGCGTTGCCGGCGGTGCCGATCGTGTGCACGCATCACGACATCGATTCCGATTTGCTGCGCCGCCGGTCACGCCAGCTCGGCCCCGCGGAGCGACGGTATTTCCTGCTGCAGGCGGCCCGCAGCGAACGACTGGCGCGCGAGCTCTGCCCGCAATTCGCGGCGAACGTGATGATGTCCGACGTGGACGCCCGGAAGCTCCAGGAGCTGGCGCCGGGGGCCGCGACGGTGGTGGTGCCGAACGGCACCGACACCGACTATTTCCAGCCGCACGGCCGCACGTCCATCGCCCCGAGGGGAGGGGGGGAGCGCGTCGCCTTCGTTGGCCCGACGCTCTCCAGCTACCCCAATCGCGATGCCGTGGAGTTCTTACTCGAGGAAATCTGGCCCCGGATTCGCGCCGTGGGCGGATCGACGTCGCTGCAGCTGATCGGCCGCCACGCGCCGGCGGATCACGCGCGTTATAACGCCGAGCCGGGGGTGGAAGTGTTAGGTCAGGTTCCCGACATTCGACCGGCGCTCGCCGCGGCCGGCTGCTGCGTCGTCCCGATTCGCATTGGTGGAGGAACGCGCCTCAAGATCCTCGACGCCTGGGCGATGGGAAAGGCGATCGTCTCCACGTCGATCGGATGTGAGGGGCTCGACGCGGTCGACGGGCACAACATGCTCATTCGGGACACACCGGCGGGGTTTGCTGAAGCGGTGGTTCAGGTACTCCGCGACAGCGAGCTGCGCCGGCGACTGGAACAGAACGGGCGGCGCACGGCCGTGGAGCGCTACAGCTGGGACAGCGCGGGCGAGCGCCTGCGGGCGGCGTACGAGGCGTGCGCCGGGTCAGCGACGCCGGAGCGTAAAAAACGCCGCCATCGGGTGTCCCCTGCCCCCGCCATTGCCATTCGGTGGCACCGGTCGCAGCGATAGCGTCGCGAAGAGGGCCTGCAGTGGTGAGAGCGGCAGCGCGACAGGTCCGAGACGGTTGAGCAACGCTTCCGTTCGGACGATTCCCTCGCCCCAGTAACTCAAATCCACCACCTCACCGAACGGCGATCCCAGCAAGCGCTCGCCGAGCGCTGCTTCGTCGTAATGCCGTTCGAAAAAAATGGGCTCGGTCCCGACCGGTTGGCGTTCGTACACGGGGCCCTGCACGAATGTCTCACGGTATTTACGGTCGTACGGGACTGTTACCACGACGATGCCTCCCGGCTTTACCACCCGGATCAGCTCACCGATCGCCGTAACATCACCGCGACCGGGAATGTGCTCCAGCACGGACACGCTGTACGCGGCATCGAATGAGCCGTCCCGATACGTCAGCGCGCGACCATCTTGCACTTCCGAGTGCACGTGGCCTGAGGAGGGCCGTTGCCCGTCCAGTCCCTGCGCGCTGGCATAGCGGCGACTGAGCGCAATCGCGTCGGGGAGGATGTCCGTCGCGACGACGGCGTACCCGCGGTGCCGCGCCAGCATGACGGCAAGGTCCTTGGGGCTGCCGAGGTCCAGGACCCGCGCACCGGGTCGGAGCTGCAGCTGCCGCCACGCGTAGGCGAATTCTCTGCTGCGCCAGTAACTGACCGGCAGCGCGAGCCGCTTCAGGCCGAGCACGGGCTCCTTGCGCAGGGTCCGCAGTCCAATGAGGACCCCCGCCGACCAGATCCCGAGGGGATGGCTCACTTGCGCGTGCTCAGATGCACGTGGTCGTACCAGTAGTGATCCGTCTCGCGCTTTTGCGCCCCGCTGTTGCCGCCCCACGTCGGGCTGAGCTGAAACATGTCGAAGTCGTAGTCGTTCCTGATGTCCCTGTGGCTGCCCTGCAGCACGCCGTCGAGCCACCACTTCAACGTCCCGCTCGAGAGCTGGCAATACCATTCGATGCGATGCCACGCGCCCAGCGTGACCTCCGTCGCGTTGACGTTCGGGTCGCGCCAGCGAAAGTCGCCGGGATACTCGGGCAGTACGTGCAGCCGCTTGTCGGGCATGAGAATCATGAACTGCTGCCCGCCGGCAGTCCCGCCGCCGTTGAACAGGAACGCGATCTTGTTGCCGTTGGGACCGAGATCGAACGGCGACGACGGCTTCCACCAGAATCCCACGTACACTTCGTCGCCGAGCCCCGTCTGACTTCCCGTCAGACGCCCGAACAGGCGTTTCACGCCGGCGGTCTGTTGGGGGAAATAGACTGTTGCAGGGGCCGTGCCTTCGATCATGCCTTTCGGATAGACGAAGTCGTAGACATGCGGTGGCGAGAACGGCGCACTCGGATCGGTCGTCAATTGGGCCCAGCTGCGGATGGTGCCGGGCGGCGCGTTGCCGATGACCGACCAACCCGGACTGTCGGGGATCGTCACATCCCCGATGGTCGGCAATGCCTGATCGAGTCCCCAATCGGCGCGCACCGTGAGCCACGCGGGCTCGTTCGGCCAATTGAGGTCCGCTGCTCCCGGCGGCGACGGTGGAGCGGCCGGGTAGTCACCGCTCGGGCAGGCGAGCAGGCTGACAATCAGCGGGACGGTTGGGAAACGGGCGCGGCGCGGGCGCATCGTCCTGTGGTACCCGCGAAGACGTGCCAGGATGCAGCAGCGCCCGGCACGTCGTTACCCGTGCCGGGCGCTCGTTCGATTCAGTTGCTAGCGGCCGCTGATGTGCACGTGGTCGAACCAGTAGTGATCCGTCTCGCGCTTGCGCGCGCCACTGTTGCCGCCCCACGTCGGGCTGAACTGAAACATGTCAAAGTTGAACGAGTTTCTCACGTTGGTGTAGCTGCCCTGCAACACACCGTCGAGCCACCACTTCAACGTGCCGCTCGAGAGCTGGCTGTACCACTCGATGCGGTGCCACACACCCAGCGTCACGGTGGTGGCGTTGACGTTGGGATCGCGCCAGGTGAAGTCGCCCGGATATTCCGGCAGCACGTGCAGCTTGCCGTCGGGCATCAGAATCATGAATTGCTGCCCACCGGCGCCACCGCCACCGTTGAACAGGAACGCGATCTTGTTGCCGTTGGGGCCGTAATCGAACGGTGACGACGGCTTCCACCAGAATCCGGCGAAGACTTCACTCGCGCCGAACGTGTAGTAGATCGTCGCCGGCGCGTTTCCCTCGACCATCCCCTGCGGATACACGAAGTCATAGATGCCGACTGGCGACTGCGGCGCACTGGCATCAGCGGCGAGTAGTACGGAGCCCTGCACGCCGCCGGGCGCGACTTCGTACACTATGTGCCACCCCGAAGGGCTACCGGGGATCGTCACGTCCATCGGGAATCCCTGTGGTATCGCAACATCCAGACCCCAGTCCGTGCGCACCGTCAGACCAGTCGGCTCATTCGGCCAACTCCCCGGCGGTGGCGGAGGTGGAGGAGGAGGCGGCGGCGGTGGTGGTGGCGGCGGCGGCGGCGGCGGCGGCGGCGAGCCGGTGGTCGTCCCACTCACGACATTCGAGAACGACCCAAACACCGCATTGACGTTCAGCGTGCCGCGGAACGCGACCACCTGGAACTGATACGCTGTCGCGCCGGTGAGACCAAGCACCGTGCACTGCCGCGACGCACCAATTGTCGTGCCCGCCACCGGAACGGCGCAGGTACCCTGTGTCACGTCAGTCGCGGCACTCCAGATGATCGCCCCCGCGGCGTAGCGCACGTCGTACTTCGCCGGTGCGCCCGTGCCGTCGTTGACTTCGGTGAATGACAGCGTCGCCGAATTCGTGCCCATGCTGGCCACTGCCAGATTCGTCACAGCTCCCGGCGGCG
>DASZCG010000098.1:0-30442 GCA_035943355.1 Gemmatimonadales bacterium | reverse complement strand
CGACAACGCCGCGAGCGCCTGCGCAATCGCGGGAATGAGGTCCTGGTAGCGGAGTCTGGCTCCCACGGCCGGCTCCTCGAGCACGACGATAGCCATCACATGGAACTACGTGCTGACGGATATCTCCACAAGCTCTAGAGTGTCTCTTTCCTACTTCAGCCCCGGGTTTCGAATCACGCCCATAAACAGGATCGTCCCCGACAAGTTTTCGCGCAACGCGAAGAGGAATGGTCGATTGACCGTGATAATCGGCGGGCCCGCGCTCGTAAGCCCCATGCCGACCGACGTTACCGCAGCGGCTACGGTGCCTTCCTCGTTCACGTCCACATAGGTCTTGTGCTTGACCTCCATGATGCGCAGCTCCGGCGGCATATGAATGTGCGAAAAGTCCGCACTGTCGTCGAACGCGATTCCCATCCCGAGCGCCCGGAGCTGCGGGATCAAGCTCAGGTTGTTTGTGAGGGTGAACTTGGGGAGTTGAATCTCGCTCTGGCGCGGCTCTAAGCCGGCCGTCCACTCGTTCCATTGCGCCGGCGTCAACGCGTCCACGAGCCCGTCCACGCTGCCCGTATCCCCTGGCATCATGATCGTCATCGAGAATGCCCCGCCGCCATAAGCCAGGTCGACAATGGTGACGGTCGGCGTCTGGAACGTCTGGACATCCGCCACGCCGCGCGCCATGGTCGGTACGTTCACGACAGAGCCATCGGCCAGGTAAAAGGGCCGGGGTTCGGTCTGGTGGGGATCGAACTGTGCCGTCCAATCGCCCTTGAAGTAGATCGCGTCGATCAGGTATAGGCGCATGTCGTCCGGGATGGACTCGACGATCTTGTCGATGACCCCGTGGGTCTGTTGGCTCACCCAGGCATTGATCGTCGGGACGGCCGTCGGCGACGAAAAGTCGAGGCCAGTCACCTGCGCGTCGTAGTAGGTGTGGTTGGCGTCGAGAAACGGCTGCTCGATCGTGTAGCCTTGTAAGTACCAAATCGAGTTGGCGATCTGAAAACGCACGTGCGGATCCAGGTTTCGCAGCAGATGGATCAGGCTCCGATACGACTCGTTGACCTCCTGGACGCTCATGCCATCGAGCTCGAGCGTCGTGCGCATCGCCGCCGCGGTCGTGCCGGCGGCTCCGTTGTAGGTCATGGCGAGCGCCGTCGCCACCGATAGGGGCGAGACGAACAGGTTGGGCAGCGAGTCGCGCGTGTCGGCGGTGGCTTGTTTCAGGAACCTGATCGCGAAACGGTTGTCCGCATCGATCAACTGCTGTTCCTGACTTGTGAGTGCGCGTGGCAATGCGGTGATGCGGGCGGGGCCAACGGGGTCTTTCCAGCATGCGACACCCAGTGACAGCAGGGCGATCGCGGTCAGACGCCAATGTTTCATGAGGGCCGTGCCAGCTATACCCCCGCGATCACCCCGGCGGTCACTGTGGCACGATCGCCACAGGTTGTACGGCTAGACTGCCATCGTCACCTGTAGCGGTGTGGCGTGGCGGGCTTGCTGGGTATCGCCCGGGACATCTGTGGGATAGTCGCCCGAGAAGCAGGCGTGGCAGAACTCGCTCGGCTCGCCGCCCATCGCGCGCAGCATCCCGTCCAGCGACAGATAACCCAGGGTATCGACACTCAGATGCTGGCGGATCTGTTCCAGCGAGTGACTGGACGCGATGAGCTCGGACTTGGTCGGCGTGTCGATGCCGTAGTAGCACGGCCCGGTGATGGGCGCCGAGGCGACGCGAAAGTGGACCTCCGTCGCGCCGGCCTGCCGGATCATCTGCACCAGCTCCCGGCTGGTCGTGCCGCGCACCAGCGAATCATCGACCACCACGACCTTCTTGCCCTGCAGCACTTCGCGCACCGGGTTGAACTTGATTTTGACCTTGGCGTTGCGCGACGCCTGCGTCGGATTGATGAACGTGCGGCCGACGTAGTGGTTGCGAATCAGCGCGTGCTCGAGCTTCAGTCCCGCCTGCTCGGCAAAACCGAGCGCCATCGCGTTGGACGAATCGGGAACGGAGAAGACGCAGTCCGTGCCGGACGCAGGGTGCTCGCGCGCCAGCTCCCGGCCCAGTGCGCGGCGCACGCGATCCACCGACCGGCCGAAAATGGTGCTGTCGGGGCGGCTGAAGTAGACCAGCTCGAAGATGCAGCGGCGGTGCGGCTTGGCCGGCAGCGCCGGCAGGCGATCGATCTCGGGTGGCGAACCCTGAATCCGAATGAACTCGCCCGGTTGCAGCTCGCGCACCGGCGTCGCGCCGATCAGGTCGAACGCGCAGGTCTCGGACGCGACGACGTAGCCATCGCCCAGCTTACCGAGCCACAGCGGCCGGAAGCCGCGCGGATCCACGATTGCGTACAGCGTCCGTCCGATGGTGACGACGAGCGAGTACGCGCCCTCGACGCGCTCCAGCGCGTCGAGCAGCTGATCTTCGGGCTCGCGGGCTTCGGAGCGAGCGATGAGATGAATCAGCACTTCGGAATCGGACGACGTCTGGAAAATGGAGCCCTTGGTCACCAGATCGGATCGCAGCGCGGCGGCGTTGGTGAGGTTGCCGTTGTGCCCGAGCGCCAGCGGGCCCTCATGATAGCCGGCGAGGATCGGCTGCGCGTTGGCGAGCACCGAGGAGCCCGCCGTCGAGTAGCGCGTGTGACCGATTGCGACGTCGCCCGGGAGCCCGGCCAACACCGCTTCACCGAAGACATCGGATACCAGCCCCATACCACGATGGGCGCGGGCCACACCCGCCCCATCGATTGCGACCATGCCGGCGGACTCCTGGCCGCGGTGCTGCAGGCTGTACAGCCCCAGATATGTGACGCGGGCTGCGTCCGGGACGCCCGCTACGCCGATGATGCCGCACATCGCTTCGGTCAGTCTCCCATGCGTCGAGGAATGGCGCCGAAATATACCTCTCTCAGCCGTCCAACTGATTGCTCCACTTTTCCGTCTCGCAGCACGATGCGGAAAGCGCCGTCAGCGGGTCCCACCGTGCCGACACGCAGCGCCGGTACTCCCAGCTCACCTGCCAATGCCTGCACCGCCGCTGCCCGCGCGGGTGCGCAGGTGATGATGGCGCGGCCGTGAGATTCGCTGAATAACAGCTGGTGCGCGGTGAGCGGTGCGCCGTGCGCGGTCAAGTCAACGTCCAGCCCGAGTCCGAGTTCCTGATACGGGCCACCCATCGCGACTTCCGCCAACGCGACGCCGAGTCCGCCGTGGGAGCAGTCGTGCGCGGATCGGAACAACCCGCGCTCCGCGCCGGTCACGAGCACATCGATGAGTCGTTTCTCGTCCTCCAGGTTCACGCGCGGCGGCTGGCCACCGCTGAACTCCTGGCACACTTCCCAATAGGCGGAGCCACCCAACTCAGGCCGGGTGTCGCCGAGCACGAACAGAGCGTCGCCTGGCGTGCGCGCGTGGCTCGGGACCGCGCGATCCACTCGGCTCAACAGGCCGACCATGCCAACCACGGGGGTCGGATCCACCGAAGCGGACGGACTCTCATTGTAGAACGAGACATTGCCGCCGGTCACCGGCGTGTCCAGTGCGCGAGCGGCGTCGGCGATGCCGCGGCACGCTTCGCGGAATTGATAGAACACCTCGGGTCGCTCGGGACTCCCGAAGTTCAAGCAGTCGGTGATGCCCAGCGGTCGCGCGCCGGTGCAAGCGACATTGCGTGCAGCCTCGGCGACGGTGGCCTTGCCGCCCTCGTACGGATCGAGCCGGACGTAGCGGCTATTGCAGTCCGTCTTCACCGCGATGCCAAAATCCGTATGCCGCACGCGCAGCACCCCGGCGTCACCGCCCGGTGGAATCGCGGTGCTGGCCTGGACGGTCGAGTCGTATTGTTCGAAGACCCAACGCTTGGAGGCAATCGATGGACTATCCAAAAGCGCAAGCAAGGCGCGTAAAGGCGCGGTAGCAGTTGCATTGGACGGGCTCGCCTTGCGCAACGCAGAGATCCGCGGATCCTCTTTCGCTTCCGGATAATAGACCGGGCAATCCTCGACCAGCCGTTGACCCGGAATCTCGACGACCACTTTGCCTTCCCACAGGCAGCGGTACATCCCGTCGTCCGTTACGCGGCCGATGGGGGTCGCGTCAAGCTCCCACTTGGCGGCGATCGCCTGGACATCCCTGATGCGATCCGGCTTCGCGACAACGAGCATCCGTTCCTGCGACTCGGACAGCAGGATCTCGTACGGCGTCATCCCCGGCTCACGCGTCGGAACCTGGGAGAGATCGATCTCGACTCCCACGCCACCGCGTGCCGCCATTTCCGCCGACGACGATGTGAGCCCGGCGGCCCCCATGTCCTGGATCGCGACGATGTGCCCCGAACCGATGAGCTCGAGGCTCGCTTCGAGCAGCAGCTTTTCGGCGAAGGGATCGCCGACCTGCACCTGCGGGCGGCGCTGCTCGCTCTCGTGCGTCAGCTCTTCGGACGCAAAGGAGGCGCCGTGAATGCCGTCGCGGCCCGTGCGCGAGCCGACAGCGAGCAGCACGTTGCCCACACCATGGGCGGCTGCCTTGATCAGCTCTTTCTCTCTCAATATCCCGACGCACATCGCGTTGACGAGGGGATTTCCCGCATAGCCGGGCGCAAAATCGACTTCTCCACCCAGCGTTGGCACACCGACGCAGTTGCCGTAGTCACCGATGCCGCGCACCACGCCTGCGAACAGATACCGGTTCCGCGGCTCGTCGAGCGGACCGAAGCGCAGGCTGTTCAGCAGGGCCACCGGGCGAGCGCCCATCGTGAAGACGTCGCGTAAAATCCCGCCGGCCCCGGTGGCCGCGCCCTGGTAGGGCTCGACGGCGGATGGGTGATTGTGCGACTCGATCTTGAATGCGACCGCCCATCCATCCGGAAGGCGCAGGACGCCGGCGTTTTCACCAGGGCCCTGCACGACCTGCGGTCCCGTCGTGGGGAAGGTCTTGAGGATGGGCCGCGAGTGCTTGTAGGAACAGTGCTCGCTCCACAGCGCCGAGAAGATGCCCAGCTCGGGGAACGTGGGCGTCCGGCCGAGCAGCGCGACGATGCGCGCGTATTCGTCAGATGTGAGGTTGTGCTCCTGCACCAGCTCCGGAGTGATCTGCGGGTCTGTCACTATCGCGTCACGCCCTTCGCGACCGCGCGGAATACGCGAGCCAGAATGTTCGGCGGAGTCGGCCGCTTGAGTATCGCTTTCACCTCGTCCGCATCGCACCAAATGCCGTGACAGTTCGTGCACTGGTCGATCTGCACCCCATCCCAGTCACCCGTGATCAGATCGTAGCCGCATTTCGGACACTTCATGTAGTGGGTGCGGCGTTCGATCTCCGCGGCGCTCTTCCTGGCCGACTCGCGCTGCTGGCGCAGCAGCTCGGCGTCGCGGCGGGCGAAGTACTCGTCCTCGTTCTTGCTGGGCCGCTCGTGCGTCATGGAGCCGGCGGAGGCGCGGGAGGAGGAGCCGGCGCGGGCATCTGCAGGGTATCGCCGCCCGGGTTCGCAAACGGCACGCGGCCCGGCGGCGACGACGATTCGCCGGAGTAGCGATGGCCGTCCCACCGCGCGATCACATCGACGACGTGCCCATCCTTGAGCGTCACGACGTCCATCGTGCCGCACGTGTATTCGCAGCCGTTGCGGAAGAAGAGATAGGTGTACTCGCCAATGCGGCGGACGGCTGCCGGCGCCGCCCACAGCTCATAGACTTCCCGCTCCGACATCCCGGGCGCCACCGTTCCGGTGTCTGCGGAAACGTAGGGGACGTCGCGATAGGCGGGCGGGTTGCCGGAGGGTGCAGATGGAGGCCGCGGACCGCGATGCTGGGTTTGGGTTTGCTCCTGCGGCGCGACCACCCGGGCACCGGTCGTGTCCGGTGCCGGGCGGGCGGGGGCATGAGCCGGCGGTGCCGTCTGGGTCGTGCGGCCCCGCAGCTTGTCCCACGCCAGCTGCAGCTTGGCCTTCGCGGTGTTGACCTGGTCACACCCTGAGGTGGCGACCATCAACAGCGCGCATATCGCCAGCGTGCTGCGTCGCATTGCGAGCCTCCAGAGAGAGGAAGACGCGGGCGCCGTCGTGACCACCCAACAGCTGTGCATTGCGGCGCTCCGGATGCGGCATGATCCCCACCACGTTCCGACCGGCGTTGCATACGCCGGCAATATCGTGCGTCGAGCCGTTCGGATTCTCTGTGACGTACCGCAAGACAATCTGGGCATTCGCCTCGAGCTCGGCCGCCGTTGGGGCGTCGGCGACATAGCGGCCATCCCCATGGGCGATCGGCAGCGTCAGCGCTTCGCCCCGCTCGTAGCGGTTCGTGAACGGCGTATCCGCCGTTTCGACGCGAACCCGGACGGGCCGCGACAGAAACCTGAGCCGGACATTGCGCATCAACGCACCCGGCAACAGCCCAGCCTCGCACAGAATCTGAAAACCGTTGCAGATCCCCAGAACCGCGCCCCCGGCGCGCGCATGGGCGGTGACGGCCCGCAACACGGGAGAAAAGCGCGCGATTGCGCCCGAGCGCAGGTAGTCGCCGTAGCTGAAGCCGCCCGGAAGAATCACCGCATCGGCCTGCTTGAGGTCGGTGTCCCGATGCCACACATAGTAGGCATCGGACCCCGCCGCGCGGGCGGCGTCGAGCGTATCGGCGTCGCAATTCGACCCGGGGAAGACGACTACGGCGACACGCTGCATTCGTAATCCTCGGTGACCGGATTGGCCAGCAGGCGATCGCACATCGTCCGCGCCTTGGCTGCCGCTTCTTCGCGCGTGGCGGCCTGCACCTGCAGCACGAGATGCTTTCCGGCGCGCACGCTGCCGACGTCGCCGAATCCCAACGAGTGGAGCGCATGTTGCACCGCCTGGCCCTGCGGATCGAGCAAGGACGCGCGCGGCATCACCCGGATTTCGACCGTGTAGGCGCTCATGCGGCACCGGGGCGCCGCGGCCCCGCCCCCCCTCCGCGATAGGATTGGTTGCTTTCGTCGATCACGATTGGCCCGGCTATTTCCGCCTCCTCATCCTCGGCTGGGGCCGCGAAGAATCCCAGCAGAATGGCCCGCAGCACACCGTAGGTCATGTAGGCGATGCCCAACGGAAACAGGAACTCGTCGTGCTTCCAGATGCCAAATACCAGGATAACAACAATCAGGGTGAGGCCCAATAGTCCGCTTGCGGTGCGGAACCCGGCACGTGGCAGCGTGGCGTAATGGACGTTGCTCACCATCAGAATCGTCAACGCGATCATCAGGAAGGTGAGCAATAGGTGCCACGGCAGCCCATGCATCGAGCCGTACAGCGTCGTCTGGGTGAACGGGTAGTAGGTGGCCAGTGTCATACCGGCCGCCGGCGACGGCAGACCGATGAAGTAGGTCTTGGCCCGACCCGCCTGCGTGACGTTGAACCGGGCCAGGCGAATCGCCGCCGCCATGACGTAGAAGTAGCAGAAGATCCAGGCTGCCCCGCCGCCACCCGCGAACTCCACCTGATACATAAGGAAGGCCGGAGCGACGCCGAAGCTCACGATGTCCACCAGGCTGTCGAGCTCCGCGCCGAACCGTGTCCCGGTCCCCGAAATCCGTGCCACGCGTCCGTCGAGTGTGTCGAGAATGCCGGCGAACACGATGAACCAGCCGGCGCGGTAGAACTCGCCGCGGGTCGCGAGGACCATCGCCCAGATGCCGAAGAACAGATTGAACAGCGTGAACAGACTCGGCACGACGATGACCACGCGCCGCAGCGGCAGTGGCGGCGGTCTCATGCGTACTCGGCCAGGACGGTGCCACCCACCCGCACCCGGTCCCCCGGTTTGACCTTGACGGCCGGACGCGTGGACAGAGGCAGGAAGACGTCGGTGCGCGAGCCGAAGCGAATCAGACCCATGCGAGCACCCTGGCTCGCGCGGTCCCCCGGCTTCGCGTCGGTCACGATGCGGCGGGCGATCAAGCCGGCGATCTGGCGCACCAGCACCCGCCCTCGTGGACCGCTGATGCCGATCGACGCCTGCTCGTTGTCGAGGCTCGCCTTTTCACTGCCGGCGTGGAGGAACTTTCCTTTGTTGTAGTGCACCAGCTCGATTGTGCCGTCCACGGGATAGCGGTTCACGTGCACGTCGAAGACCGACAGGAAGATCGAGATCCGCACCGTCCGCTCCTTGACGTACAGGGGCTCGTCGATCTCGACCACGTGCACCACATGGCCCTCAGCGGCAGCCACGATGTACCGCTCACCGCGCGGCCCGGGGCGAATCGGGTCGCGAAAAAAGGCGATGACCCAGATTGCCACGACGGCGAGCACGGCGGCCAGCGGCCACCACCACAGGGCGGCCGCCGCTGTAATTGCCCACGCCACCGCGATGAACGGCCATCCTTCTTTGGCGATCCTCACTCCAGCTCAGTTCCAGTAATGCGTCGATACGCATCGCGATACCGCTCACTCGTGGCGTTCACGACCTCAGGTGGCAACGAGGGCGGGGGAGCCTCGCCGTTCCACCGTCCCTGCTTCTTCAAGTCCGCCAGGTAGTCGCGCAGCGGCTGCTTGTCGAAGCTGGGTTGTCCGCGACCCGGGTGGTAGCGATCTGCCGGCCAGAACCGAGACGAGTCCGGAGTCAGGATCTCGTCGATCACGAGCAGGTCACCACTCGTGGTCGTACCGAATTCGAATTTGGTATCGGCGATGATGATGCCGCGCTCGGCGGCGTAGGCGCGGCCGGCCTCATACAGGCCGAGACTCGCCATGCGCAGCCGCTCGGCCGGCGCGCGTCCCAGCGCGCGCGCGATGTGATCGAACGTCACATTCTCGTCATGGCCCTGCTCGGCCTTCGTGGCCGGTGAAAAGATCGGTGCGTCGAGCCGCGCGCTTTCGACCAGGCCCGCGGGCAGCGGCTCGCCGGCAAGCGTCCCGGACTGCTTGTATTCCGCCCACGCTGACCCCGAGATGTATCCCCGCACGACGCACTCGAACGGCACCGGCGTCGCACGGCGCGTCAGCATCGACCGTCCCGTCAGCTCGTCGCGGTGCGGCGCGAGGGCGCGAACGCGGGCCACGATGTCCTCGACATCGGCGGTGATGCAGTGATGCGGCATCACCGACGCGAGCCGCCCGAACCAGAACGCACTCATCTGCGTCAGCACCGCTCCCTTGTACGGAACCGGCTCGCGCATCACCACGTCAAACGCACTGACGCGATCGCTGGCGACCAGCAGCAGCGTGCTCTCGTCAACCGCGTAGACCTCGCGCACCTTGCCGCGCCGCAGGAGCGGGAGCGGCAGTTTGCTTTGCGCCAGCACACCGGTCATACCTGAACCTCCGCTGCGACCGCTGCGGGAGCAGCCGCCTGAATGGAACGCATTAAATCGGGAAGCACGCGATCGAGAAAATCGTCGACTTGCTGTGGCGCCCGTCCCACGTAACCCGCCGGGTCGAGCTCGCCGGCCTTGGCGCGGACGCCGAGGCGCTTGAACTCCGGATCGCGCGCCAACCGGTCGAGCAGGTCGCTGCCGCCCTGGAGGCTGTGCGCGCGGATCACTTCGTGGAGGTGCTGTCGATCGCCCCCCGCTTTCACGCCGCGCATGAGGAGGCGCTCGGTCGCGAGCAACGGCATGGCTGCGGCGACGTGCGCGGCAATCGTGGATTCCCGTACCTCGAGCCCTGCGGCGACATTCGTCGCGAGCACGAGCACCGCATCCGTCACGAGGAACGCCTCGGGGATGACCAGCCGGCGGTTGGCGCTGTCGTCGAGCGTCCGCTCGAGCCATTGCTGCGCCGCCGTGTGCGCGGCGTTGCCCTCCAGCTCGATGACGAACCGGGCAAGCCCCGTCATCCGCTCGGCGCGCATCGGATTGCGCTTGTACGGCATGGCCGACGAGCCGACCTGCTCACCCTCGAACGGCTCGAGAATCTCTCCTTCGTGCTGCAGCAGCCGCACATCGGTCGCGAATTTGGCGACGGATTGGGCAATGCCGGAAAGGACTGCCAGGATTTGCGCGTCGAGCTTGCGCGTATAGGTCTGCCCCGTCACGGGGAAGACCGCATCGAACCCCATCGCGCGCGCCACGCGGTTGTCGAGCTCGCTGGTTTTTGTGTGATCGCCGTCGAACAGCTCGAGAAAGCTCGCTTGGGTCCCCGTGGTCCCTTTGACGCCGCGGAGTCGCATCGTGGCGATGCGATGCAGCAGCTCTTCCGCGTCGAGCGCAAAGTCCTGCAACCAGAGCGTCATGCGCTTCCCGACGGTCGTGAGCTGGGCAGCCTGGAAGTGCGTGTACGCGAGGCAGGGGAGGGCCCGATAGCGACGCGCCTGCTTGGCGAGCGCCACGAGCACCGCGCCGATCCGCCCCAGGAGCAGGCCCATCGCCTCCCGCATCAACAGCAGGTCGGCGTTGTCGGTGACGAACGCGCTCGTCGCCCCCAGGTGAATGTAGGGCCGCGCGGCCGGCGCCTGATCACCGAGGTGGTGGATGTGCGCCATGACGTCGTGGCGCAGGCGCCGCTCGTACTCGGCGGCCTTGTCGAGATCAGCGTCGTCGAGATGCGCGCGCAGCTGCGCGATGGCCGCGTCGGGGATCTCCAGCCCGAGATCCTTCTGCGCTTCCATCAACGCCAGCCACAGGCGGCGCCACAGACCGATGCGACGGCGCTCGCCCCAGAGCGCCTGCATGGCCGGAGACGCGTATCGTGTAGAGAGCGGCGAGACCCAGTTCAAACCGCGGCCTTCGCTCGCGCGACCAGCTTGCTCCAGTCGGCGAGGAACTGGTCGAGACCGCGATCGGTCAGCGGATGCTGCAGCAGCTTCTTCAGCACGTCGGGCGGCAGGGTCGCGACGTCCGCGCCGATCATCGCTGCTTCGACGACGTGCCGCGGATGGCGAATGGATGCCGCGAGGATTTCGGTTTCGATATTGTAGTTATCGAAGATCACGCGCGCTTCACGGATGACGTCCATCCCTTCCTGCCCGACGTCGTCCAGCCGTCCGATGAACGGGCTGACGTACGACGCACCCGCCTTGGCCGCGATGAGGCACTGGACGCTCGAAAAGCATAGCGTCACGTTGGTGCGGATGCCCGCCGTCGCCAGGCGCCGCACCGCGACCATCCCGGCTTCCAGCATCGGAATCTTCACGACGATGTTATCGGCTATCTTCGCGAGCTGCGTGCCTTCCTTGACCATGCCTTCCGCGTCGACCGCCACCACCTCGGCGGAGACCGGGCCATCGACGAGCGAGCAGATCTCTTTCAGCACGTCGCGCGGATCGAGATCGCCGGCCTGCTTGGACAGGAGCGACGGATTGGTGGTGATGCCGTCGATCAGCCCGGCCTGTGCCGCCCAGCTGATGTCTTTGAGACTGGCCGTGTCGAGGAAAAACTTCATGCGGTCGACTCCTCGGCGTAGAGGTCCGATGGATACTGCACCGCCTCCAGATACAGACCCTGAGGCGGGGCGGGCGGGCTAGCCGCCAGATTATCGGTTGCATTGAGCAGACGGGGGAAATCCGCCGGCGGGCGCCGGCCAAGGGCGATATCGACCATAGTGCCGACAGTGAAGCGCACCATGTGATGCAGAAACCGATCGGCCTCGACCGTGAACGCCATCCCCATCCCGTCCGCTCGCGGCGCCCATTCGGCTAGCGCCACGCGGCATCGGTAATGGGCGGTGTTCGCCCCGGCCGCAGCCAGGCCGCGAAAGTCGTGCTCTCCCACGAGAGCCGCCGCCGCACCGTGCAGCGCGCTGGCGTTGAGCGCCCCACTCCCGCGACCGAGCGCCCATTCGTACGGCCGACGAAACGGCGACGCCGCAGCGTCGTCCATTCCGATCAGATACCGGTAGCGACGCGCCGTCGCACTGCGTCGCGCATCGAACCCGGGCCCCATGCGGTGCACCTGCCGCACCCAGATGTCTCGCGGCAACAGCGCATTCAGGGCTCGGCGGAGCTCGTGCGGCGCGGACCCCCACCGCTCGCTCCCCAGAAAACTCACGCCCTGGCCGAGGGCATGAACCCCGGTGTCGGTGCGCCCCGCGCCCGTCGCGACGGTGCGCCGCCCCATGAGGCGCTCCAGCACCGCCTCGAAATCGGCCTGAACTGTGCGATCCTTCGGCTGCCGCTGCCACCCGGCGAACCCGCCCCCGTCGTACTGGACCACCGCGAGAAAGGGGCGGGTGGAACGGCTCGTCACGGTGGGAAAGATGCAACTCGTTGTCACTATTTGACAAGGGTGATAGGCTTAAACCCCCATGGATGCCTCGCCGCTGCGCCGCGCGCTCACCGCCCTCGCCCATCGTCAGTCGCTCTCGGAAGAAGAGACCGCCGAGGTATTCGGTGTCGTGATGAGCGGCGAGGCGACGCCAGCGCAAATCGGCGGCCTCCTGCTGGGCCTGCGGACCAAGGGCGAGACGGCGGATGAGCTCGCCGGTGCGACGCGCGCGCTGCGCGCGGCCATGGTCCGCGTCGACGTCACTCACGATCATCTGGTCGATACGTGCGGCACTGGCGGCGGCAGCGTGTCGACGTTCAACATCTCGACCGTCGCGGCATTTGTGGCGGCTGGGGCGGGCGCGGTCGTTCCCAAGCACGGCAACCGCTCGTATACGTCTCGCTGCGGGTCCGCGGACGTCCTCGAAGCGCTCGGCCTCCGGATCATGCTCGATGCGTCCACGGCGAGCAGAGTATTGAAGGAGGCGCGCGTCGTGTTTCTGTTCGCGCCCAACTTTCATCCGGCCATGAAGCATGTAGGGTCTGTCCGGCGTGAGCTCGGGACGGCGACGGTGATGAATCTCGTCGGCCCGCTCGCGAACCCGGCCAGTGTGCGTCGTCAGGTCGTCGGTGTCGCCGATCCCGATCGCGCCGCCATCGTCGCCGACGCGCTGGTGCGTCTTGGCGCCGAGCACGCACTCGTCGTGCACGGCCGCATCGGCATGGATGAGATCTCACCGCACGGCATCACGGACGTGTGGGAGGTGAAGGACGGCAGCGTGCGTCGCTGGGAGATCGATCCGGAGCGATTCCGGCTGGGCATCAGGGACGTCGGCGAGCTGCAGGGCGGAGAACCGGCCGCGAACGCGGAGCGGCTGGAGCGCATTCTCGGCAATGGCTCTGCAGATCCGTCGGGGCTGGCGGCCGTGCTGCTGAATGCGGGCGCGGCGATCTATGTGGCGGGCATTGCGGGCTCACTCGCCGAAGGCATCGGCAGAGCGCGCGAGGTTGTCGCATCCGGAGCAGCGCGCGGCGCGCTCGACCGGCTGCGCAAGGCGACGGCTAGTATTTCCTGATGACGCCGACGACCACGCCCTGCACGATGACATCCCGTTCATTGATGCGCAGCGGCTGCAGGGTGTCATTGGCGGGCTGCAGCCTGATCCAGCCGCCGGGCTCGCGGTAGAACTTTTTGACGGTCGCGCCTGCGCCGTGCACGAGCGCGATCACCGTCTGGCCGGCGTCGGCTTGATTGCGTTCCTGAACGACGACGTAATCGCCGTCCTTGATGTGCTCGTCGATCATCGAATCGCCCCGCACCTTGAGGACATAGCTGCGCCCGCGGCGCGGCAACAGCTCATCGGGGACCGCGATCGTTTCGTCGTTGGTGACCGCTTCAATCGGCTGTCCGGCCGCCACCAGGCCCAGCAACGGCAGCTCCGTTGCCCCGGTCTGACCGTTGGGAGGAACGACTTCGATCGCACGGCTTTCGTTGTGCGTGCGGCGGATGTATCCCTTGCGTTCCAGATTGGTGAGGTGCTCGTGAACCGTCGCGAGGGACTGGAAGCCGAACTGGCGCGCGATCTCCTCGAAGCTCGGCGCATACCCCTTGTCATCGAGGTGCTTGGTGATGTAGTCGAGGATCTCGCGCTGGCGACGCGTGACCGGCATGGTGGCTCCCGAAGATTTACCGAACAACTAATTTACCCGAAAATCAACCGAACGCAAGGATGCCTGATAACCCGCGCCACACCTCGCTAAACGCTATTCTGGCGGACGCACGCGCGCGGGTGACCCGTCTCCGTGTGAGCGCGGCCGAGCTGGAAAAGGCGGCCGCAGCCGGCCCGGCCGTCCGCCCGTTCCCCGGCGACATCGGCGCCACGGTCGGGCTGGTGGCGGAAGTGAAGCGCCGCTCGCCGTCCCAGGGCGCGATCCGAACCGACCTCGATCCGGTCGCCCACGCGCGGGCGTACCTGCGCGGCGGCGCGATGGCGGTTTCGGTGCTCACCGAGGAGACGCACTTTGGAGGATCGCTGGAGGACCTGTCCCGCGTGGCGGCCGCGGTCTCCGTACCCGTGCTCCGCAAGGACTTCATCCTCGACGAGCTGCAAATAATGGAAGCGCGCGCAGCCGGGGCGAGCGCCGTGCTGCTGATCGCGCGCGCCCTTTCGCCCGAACAGCTGCGGATGCTGGGCAAAGCGGCCCGCACCTGGGGATTGGCGACGCTGATCGAGGTGCACGCTGCGGATGAGCTCGACGCGGCCCTGGCTGCCCGCCCGAGCGTGCTGGGCGTAAACGCGCGCGATCTCTCGACGTTCGATCTCGACCTGCGAGGAGCCGAGGAAATCATCAGCCGGGTGCCGGCGGGAGTGACCGTGGTGGCCGAAAGCGGCGTGGAGCGGCGCGCGGATGTGGAGCGCCTGGCCGCGGCGGGCGCTGACCTCGTTCTCGTCGGCACGAGCGTCGCGCGGCACGGCGATCCGGAAGACGCGGTGCGCGCGCTGGCAGGAGTCAAGCGGCAGGTGAGGATTCGATCATGAATGCGCACGCTCAAGCGGGTCGCTTCGGCCCCTACGGTGGCCGTTACGTCCCCGAGACCCTGATGCATGCGCTCGAGGAGTTGGCAAGCGTGTATGATGCGGCCCGGGCCGATCCGCGATTCTGGTCGGAGCTGGACGATCTGCTCCGGAATTATGTCGGCCGGCCGACGCCCATCACCGCGGTGCCGCGGCTCTCCGCCCAGGTTGGAGCCACGGTCATTCTCAAACGGGAAGACCTGAACCACACGGGCGCCCACAAGATCAACAACACGCTCGGCCAGGTGCTGCTCGCCCAGCGCATGAACAAGCGGCGCATCATCGCCGAGACGGGAGCAGGACAGCACGGCGTCGCCACCGCCACCGTGTGCGCGCGCTTCGGACTCGAGTGCATCGTCTACATGGGCGAGGAAGACATGCGGCGCCAGCGGCTCAACGTGTACCGCATGGAATTGATGGGCGCCACAGTCGTACCCGTGACCTCGGGAACGCGTACGCTCAAGGACGCGACCAACGAAGCGTTGCGCGATTGGGTCACCAATGTCGCAACGACCCACTACATCATCGGATCGGTGGTGGGGCCTGATCCGTTTCCGCGCCTGGTGCGTGACTTCCAGTCGGTCATCGGACGCGAAGCGCGTGCGCAGGTGCTCGAGCAGTTCGCTCGCCTGCCCGCCGTTGTCGTGGCATGCGTGGGGGGCGGCTCGAACGCCATGGGAATCTTCACGGCGTTCCTCCAGGACTCCGCGGTGCAGCTCGTGGGCGTGGAAGCGGCGGGCGAGGGCGTCGCGACGCAGCGCCACGCGGCGACGCTGGGCGCCGGACGGCCGGGCGTGTTTCACGGCAGCCTCAGCTACTTGTTGCAGGACGCCGACGGACAGGTCCAGCCCGCTCATAGCGTTTCGGCAGGTCTCGACTATCCCGGCGTGGGTCCGGAGCACGCTTTCTTGAAGGACACGGGGCGGGTATTGTATGAAGCCGTGACTGATCGGGAGGCTCTGGATGCCTTCGCCGCGCTCTCGCGGCTGGAAGGCATACTCCCGGCACTCGAGAGTGCCCATGCCGTCGCGTGGGTGATGAAGAGCCGCCGAGCCGCCGACGATCTCATCCTCATTAATTTGAGCGGTCGTGGCGACAAGGACGTCGCCATGGTCGCTGAGCTTACGGGAGCCGCGCTCTGACCAATCCTGCCCAGGTCCCCGAGCTGGCCCTCCCACCGTCGCAGGTGGAGGAGCTGATGCAGATCGTCAGCAAGGGGATGCGGGCGACGCAGCTGTACCTGCCGAACAATCCCGTCTATCAGCGCGCCGTCGAGAATATCCGCTCTGCCTTCCGCCAGATCTGGCAAGCCACGGATGATCTGATCCTGGACATCGGCGAGACGGAGATGCGCTGGGAGGATCACGTCGTCTACAACCAGGATCAGCGCCACGAGAGTATCTCGTGGACGCTCTACAAGGACGGCGTGCGCTCGCTGACCTTCAAGCCCGGGGTGGAAGAGGTCGAGATCGTGCGGTTCCTCGGCGTGTTGCAGCACGCGAAGAACCTCCAGGCCGACGCGCCGGACGATCTGCTGACGCTGCTGTGGGCGGAAGACTTTCAGTTCACCAGCTACACGTTCCGTGAGCTCGCCAGCGAGAACGCGGTGCCGATCGAGCGCGCGGAGGCGGCCCTCGGCGGTGCCGGTGGGACGCCCGGCGACGACGGCCGCTCGAGCGATCCCAGGGCGATTCGCCGGCAGGTGGAAGAGGAAGCGCCCCCCAAGCGCGAGGGCCTCGTTTCGATCGACGATTTCGATACGACCCTGTACTTCCTCGACGACAAGGAGATCGAGTATCTCCACAAGGAAGTCGAGCGCGAGTACGCGCAGGACCTGCGCCGCAACGTGCTGGCGATGCTGTTCGACTTGCTCGAGCTGCAGACCTACGGCACCGTCCGCGCCGAGTTGATTTCCATCGTCGAGAACTTCATCCCGTACCTGCTGGGCGCGGGAGACTTCCGCTCGGTCGCATTCATCCTGCGCGAGTGCAAGATCATTTTGCAGCGCGCCCGCGAGGTGATCCCCGAACACCGCCAGGTCCTCGAGCAGCTGCCGACCCGGCTCTCACAAGCCGATGCGCTGTCCCAGCTGCTGCAATCGCTGGACGAAGCGACCAGCCATCCTACCGAAGAGGACCTCACCGAGCTGTTCAGCGAGCTGCGCGCGGACGCGTTGGCGCCGCTCATGGGGTGGCTGCCCAGGCTGCATAACGAGCGTGTGCGCGCGCTGGTGCAGGCATCGGCCGAACGTCTGGCGCAGGCGCACGCGGGGGAAGTGCTCAAGGCGCTCGCGAGCAGCGACCCCGCGGTGCAGCTCGAAATGGTCCGACTCGCCGGCCGCCTGAAGCTGACCGGAGCGCCCGAGGGGATGGGGCCGCTGCTCGAACACGGAGAGCGCGAGCTGAAGCTGGGCATCGTGGAAGCGCTCACCGCCATCGGCAGTCCCAGCGCCACACGCCTCCTCGAGAAGGCGATCGACGACGCGGAGCGCGACGTCCGGATTACCGCGGTCAAGTTCCTGGGGCAGCGCGGGCACCGCAACGCGTTCGCGCGCATCGAGGCCGCCGTGCTGGGGGCCAAGCTGAAGGAAGCCGACCTCACCGAAAAGATGGCGTTCTTCGAAGCCTACGGTTCGCTCGCCGGCGCCACCGGCATCGCCGCGCTGGAAAAAATCCTCATCGCCAAGGGCCTGTTGGCGCGCAAGGAGGATCCCGAAACGCGCGCCTGCGCCGCGATGGCGCTGGGCAAGATCCGCACGCCGGCGGCGCGCGACGTGCTGCAGAAGGTCGCGCAGGATAAGGAGCCGCTGGTGCGCAACGCGGTGAATCGCGCGCTGCGCGAGGTTGGACCGGCCACATGACGGCACCCGCCGGCGGAGGCAAGCGCCCCTCGATGATGGAGACCGTCCAGACCACGGACGGGTTCCTCCGCCACGCCGGCCGCGACTTCCTGGTCGTGATGTATACCGCGTTCCGCTCGCTGAAGCTGTATCCCATCGAGAACACCCAGGTCCAGAAGGCGCTCGACGACCTCGCCGCCACGACCAAGCAGCTGCTCGACGTGGAGCGCGAGCTCGAGATTCGCATTCAGGGCGAGTTCATCTTCGTGAACTCCACGCGCCTGCGGCTCGATCTCGACAACTACGCCTCCTTCTCGCACATCCTCGGCATTTTCCAGCAGTGCGGCGTCGGCGCCGTGCGCATGGACGAAGGCGTGGACCGACGCCAGCTGCAGATATTCGTGTCGCTGCTGCTCTCCTATGCGGTGAAGGAAGCGAATCCGAACAAGCTGTTCGAGCTCTCGCAGAAGCTGACCGACGGGGGCGTCTCGTTCATCAGCGTGGAGCCGCCGCTCGAGGCGGAAGAGGACGTCGAGGAGGAGGAGCGGCAGAAGGAGGCGGCCAAGCGCACCTACGCGCGGTCGGTGGCGGTGACCAAGGAGGTCATCAACAGCATTCGCATGGGCCGCACGGCGAACGTGAAGAAGGTGAAACGCGCCGTGCAGGCAATCGTCGACCAGGTGCTTAACAACGAGTCGTCGCTCGTCGGGCTCACCACGCTGCGCGATTACGACGAGTACACGTTCACCCACTCGGTCAACGTGTGCATCTTCTCGGTCGCGCTGGGCCGCAAACTGGGCCTCAGCAAGCTGCAGCTCTTCGACGTCGGCATGGCAGCGCTCTTCCACGACGTGGGGAAATCGCGGGTGCCCCTCGAGGTCCTCAATAAGGACGGCGGCCTCACTGAGGAAGAATGGCGCATCATGCAGGCGCATCCCTGGCTCGGCGTGCTGACACTGTTCGGGTTGCGGGGCTACGGCGAGATCCCCTATCGCGGCATGGTCGTGGCGTACGAGCACCACATGAAGATCGACCTCACCGGCTATCCCAAGTCGATTCGCCCCCGCATTCTCTCCATCTATTCCAAGGTGATCGCCGTGGCGGACGGCTTCGACGCGGCAACGAGCCGGCGCGTCTACCAGACCGTTCCCATCCAACCCGATCAAGTACTGAAGGAGATGTGGGAGAACCCGCGGCGCGGCTACGATCCGGTCGTGGTCAAGGCGTTCATCAACTTGATCGGCGTCTATCCCGTCGGGACGTGCGTCATTCTGGACACCTACGAGGTGGCGCTGGTGCACACCGCCAACCCCGACGTGGCGCACGTGCATCGCCCGGTGGTGCGGATCGTCACGACGCCGGATGGCGCGCTCCTGAAACCCGGGACAGTGGTCGATCTGTCGGAAAAGGATCCGACCGGCAACTACCCGCGCACCATCGTCAAGGTCACCGACCCGGTCAAATACGGCATCAACGTCAGCGACTACTTTGTCTGACCGCGCCTCCCGGCTCGCCCGCCAGTGGCGAGCCCTGGGCAAACACCGCGCGTTCATCCCGTACATCACGGCGGGATTTCCCACTCCCGACGTGTCGCTCGACGTGCTGCGACGCGTCGTGGCAGCCGGCGCCGATTTCGTCGAGGTGGGTGTCCCGTTCTCCGACCCGCTCGCCGATGGGCCGACGATTCAACGCACCACCCAGGCCGCATTGGAGCAG
This sequence comes from Gemmatimonadales bacterium, assembly GCA_035943355.1. Lineage (GTDB taxonomy): Bacteria > Gemmatimonadota > Gemmatimonadetes > Gemmatimonadales > GWC2-71-9 > 20CM-2-65-7. The sequence continues at coordinate 11,132 of DASZCG010000098.1, read as the reverse complement.
GGGATGACGATGCCTCGTGTCCTCCAGCTGGTGCGGACAGCGGCGCTCGACGTGCCGGTCATCATCATGACCTACCTGAATCCGGTGATGGCCTACGGCGTCGAGCGGTTCATTCGTGATGCGCAGGACGCCGGCGTCGCGGGAGTCGTGCTGACCGATCTGCCGGCGGGCGCCGATGCCAGCGTCGAGCAGGCGGTCACGAGCAGCGCGCTGTCCCTCATTCGGCTGGTCGCGCCGACCACGGACGACGCGCGGCTCGCCGCCGCGCTGCAGAACGCGAGCGGATTCGTCTACTTGATCTCGCGGCTCGGCGTCACGGGCGCACGCGACACCGTGCCCGCCGATCTCGAGCACCACGTGCGTCGTATTCGCGTGATCACGCGGTTGCCGGTCGCGGTCGGATTCGGAATCGCCACGCCGGCACAGGCGACGGCCGCCGCTCGCCATGCCGATGGCGTCGTGGTGGGCAGCGCGCTGATGGATGCCCTGGCCACCGGTGGTGTCGCGGCCGCGGAACGGCTGGCGCGCGACCTGGCGGCAGCGGTGCACGCGTGAGTATCGCGCGCTTCGTCACACTCTACAGCCAGGCGCTCGCGTGGTTCGGAACCGCCCTGCTGGTGGCGGTTCTCGTGCTCGACCCACGCTGGCTCGGCCAGATCCCCGAAATCGTCGTCATGTTCGCCGCCGCCATCGCGCTGCGTGGTCTGGCGGTTCCGCTCAGCAAGTATTCGTACCTCACCCAGACCGCGCTGGTGGGGATCGCGGGCAGCCTGCTCGTCGGCCTGCCCGCGACCACGCTGGCGATCGCCGCCGCGGTCCCCATCACGGACGCCGTCTGGCAGCGCAAGCCGCTCCGCGTTGCCTGGATCAATCTGGGGCGCGAAGTCATCACCCTCGTCGCTGCCTACGGCGTCTATGCGACCGCTCTGCACTGGCTCGGGATGCTGGTCGACGGCGCGCCGATCCCGGTGGTCAACATCGAGCTGCTCCCGGCACTCGCCGGGTACGCGCTCGCGTACTTCGTGTTCGGCCGCATCCTCTTCTATCTCAGCCTGATCATCCGGGCGAAATTGGAGCCGGCCGAGCGGCTGATGATCCTGCGATACGAGGTGATCGCCTACGCCGCGACGCTGCTCGCCGCCACGATCGTGGTCGCGGCGGTCGTGGCCTGGTCCGTCGGCGGGTGGATCATGATCGGCATCGTCCTCGCGTTCCTGGGCCTGCTCCTCAAGCAGATGATCGAAGAAGCCATCTCCGCCGAGGAACTGAACAAGGTCCACGGGATGGAAGCGGTGATCACCGCCAACATCAGCCTCGCGGATTCGTTCCAGCGAACCGAACGCCTCGCGCACCGACTGGTGGACTGGGGGGACTTCCGGATCTACCGGCTCCAAGAGGGCGAGATGGCGCTGGTGCATCGCTCCGAGCGGGGGCGCGAAGGGAGAGGGGAGCCGTCGCAAGACATCACGGAGCTACGCCGCGCGGTCGCAGCCAGCGGCGAGACCGCGGTGATCGACGATGTGACGCGCGACAGTCGCGTCGCCGACGCACCCATCGACGTGCAGACGCTGGTGATCGTACCGCTCAAGTTCGGCGATCACGTCATCGGCACACTGGAGCTCGAGCACCACAAGAAGAACAGCTACCGCCGCCAGGACATTCTCACGATCACGACATTCGCCAACCAGCTCGCCACCGCCGTGCACATCACCGATCTGCGCCGGCCGCTCGTCGAAACCGTGGACCGCATGACCCGCCAGCTCGCGGCGATCGCCCAGACGGCGGAGGCGCTGAAGCAAGCGGCGTCCGCGGTGGCGGCGTCCACCGCCGTGATCCGCGCAGGCGTCCGCCGGGAGGAAAGCGAGGTCTCCGGGGGGCTCGAGGCAACCGAGAGCCTGGCGCAGGTCTCGCGCCGCGTCTCGGATGACGGCGCCGGTGCGGCACGCGCGTCCACCGCTGCCAGCGACGTGGCCAGCCGCAACCGCACCCAGATCCGCGAAGCGATCGAGCGGCTCGTGGCGCTCAAAACGTTTGTGAGCGAGAGCTCGACCAAGGTCCAGCAGCTGGGCCAGACGAGCCGTCGCATCACGGGCTTCATCGCGTCGATCCGCGAGCTCGCCGACATGACCAATCTGCTGGCCCTCAACGCCGCGATCGAAGCCTCGCGGGCGGGGAAACACGGTAAAGGATTCGCCGTCGTCGCCGATGAGGTGCGTCACCTCGCCGAGCAGAGCGCCGACGCGGCGGCGGAAGCCGGCGATCTGGTGCGGGACATTCATACCCAGGTCGGTGAGGTCGTGGAGCAGATGCGCCGCGGCCAGGTGAACGTGGCCGGCGTTGAGGAGCTGTCGGCGGCCGCGCTCGAGGCGCTCGACGCGATCGTCGCCGCGACGGCGGAGGCCACCGCGCATGCCGGCCGTATTACCGCCGCCTCGGGCGAGCAGAACGTGGCGTTCGACCGCCTGCGCGAGCGTATCAACGCCGTGGCGAGCATCGCCGGGCAGAACCGCGCCGAAGCGGATGATGTGGCGACGCGCGCGGTGCAGGCCGCGGAAGGACTGACCGACCTCGAACGGGCTACCCGCGACCTGGAACAGGTCGCTACTATGCTACGTGACTTGACTCGTGGCTTCGCGAACGTAGCGTAGCGCGCCGTGACAACCGCCTCTGGTGAACGCGTCTACGTCGCCCTGGGCTCGAACATGGGTGACCGGGCGGCGCATCTCGCGCACGCACGCAAGCGCCTCAACGAGCTGCCGGAGACGCATGTCGTGGCGGTATCGCGCGTGGAAGAAACCGCGCCCATCGGACCTGTGGCCCAGGGCCGCTATTTGAATCAAATGGTGCTCATCGAAACGACCCTCGGACCGGACGAGCTGCTGCAGCAGTGTCGCACAATCGAGGCGGAGCGCGGGCGCGACCGCGTGAGGCGCGAGCGCTGGGGACCGCGCACCCTGGACCTCGACATCGTGCGCTACGGCGCGCGCCGCGTGCAGGAGGCGAATCTGACGATTCCGCATCCCGAGCTGCCGAACCGCGACTTCTGGCGCCGCGAAATCGCCGAGCTCGAGGCGATGCACCATGCCTGACATCACCACGCGTGCCCTGCTCGAGATGAAGGAGAAGGGTGAGCGCATCGTCGCCCTGACCTGCTATGACGCCCTGTTCGCGCGGCTGCTCGATGCGAGCGGCATCGACATCCTGCTCGTCGGCGACTCGCTCAATCAGGTGCTCGCGGGCGCCGCCTCGACGCTGTCGGCAACGCTCGAGCAGATGATCTATCACACCACGATCGTGCGCCGCGGCGCCGAGCGGGCGATGGTGATCTGCGACATGCCGTTCCTCACCTACCAGATCACCCCGGAAGACGCGTTGCGCAATTGCGGCCGCGTGATGAAGGAGAGCGGCTGCCAGGCAGTGAAGCTCGAAGGCGGTCAGTCGATGGCGGCGACCGTGCGGCGCCTGGTCGAGGTCGGCATACCCGTGATGGGGCACATCGGCTTGACGCCGCAATCGGTGCACGCGCTCGGCGGCTATCGGGTGCAGGGGCGGGACGACGCGACGGCGGAACGGTTGAAGGCCGACGCCAAGGCGCTGGAGGATGCCGGCGCGTTCGCCGTGGTGCTCGAGCTCGTCCCCGCTGCACTGGCGTCACACATCACCAAGACGCTCACCATTCCGACGATCGGCATCGGGGCCGGGCCCGCGTGCGACGGGCAGGTGCTCGTCCTGCACGACATGCTGGGGCTGAACGATCAATTCTCCGCGAAATTCGTGAAGAAATACGCCGCGCTGGCGGAGGATGTGCGGGAGGCGGCGCGTTTGTTCGCCGCGGAAGTCCGCGAGGGCCGCTATCCCGGCCCGGAGCATTCCTTCGGGAAGTGATGTTAGATTGCGGTGCACTCTTTCCGGAAACCAGGCGATGTCGAAGACCGAAGACGAACGCATGGCAAAACTGATCAAGAAGAACATGGCCAAGGCGGCGAAGGCCAAGCCCAAAGCGCGCAAACGCTACGACCCTACGCTGCCGCCGGAAACCAGCGACGACGATATCGAGCGTCGCGACTTCTTTTCGGAGATGAAGAAGCGCGAGTTCTAGTTGCACGAGCTCTCCAGCCTTCCCGAGATGCGGGCGTGGTCTCGGGCTGAGCGTTCCCACCGCCGCACCATCGGCTTCGTTCCCACCATGGGGTACCTGCACGAGGGTCATCTGCGTCTCGTGGATCGCGCCCGCGAGCTGTCCGATCGCGTCGTCATGAGCATCTTCGTGAACCCGTTGCAGTTCGGGCCGCACGAGGATCTCGCCCGCTATCCGCGCGACCTGGGTCGCGACCGCGAGCGCGCCACAGCGCGCGGCGTCGATTGCCTGTTCGTTCCAGACGCTACGGCGATGTATCCCGCCGAGCCGCTGGCTCGCGTCGTCGCGGGACCGCTGGCGGACACGCTCGAGGGCGCCGCGCGCCCGGGGCATTTCACCGGCGTGCTCACGGTCGTTGCCAAGCTGTTCCATATCGTGGAGCCGGACGTCGCCGTGTTCGGCCGCAAGGATTTCCAGCAGGCGGCGCTCGTGAGGCGGCTGGTGCAGGATCTGGATTTTCCGATCACGATCGACGTCGCGCCCACGGTGCGCGAGCTCGACGGTCTCGCGCTCTCGTCGCGCAACACGTACCTCACGCCCGACGAGCGCCGCTCGGCCCTCGCGCTGTCCCGCGCGCTGCGGCTGCTGGAGCAGACGTGGCGCGGCGGCGAGGCGGACCCGGCGCAGCTCAAGCTCGCCGGCATGGAGGCGATGCGCTCCTCGGGCGTTCTCCCCGAATACTGCGCGCTGATCGATGACGATCTGCAGCCCGTGACGCGGGTGACGGCCCGCACCGTGGTCCTCGTGGCGGCACGAGTGGGAAAAACCCGCTTGATCGACAACGTGGTACTGGGTGAGGGCATCGGCGCGGACCCTCGGGTCACGCCATGAGCTTGCCGCCCTGGGCGCAGGTCGCGCCACAACGGCGGGCGCACATCGAGCGCGTCGTGGCGCTGCTCGATGAGTGGGCACAGGCGCTGAACGTGCCGCCACACGAGCGCGAGCGCTGGCTGCGCGCCGGCTGGCTGCATGATGCGCTCCGCGATGCCTCATTGGCGGATCCACTGGCGCATGGCCCCGCCGCGGCGGACCGCGCGGCGGCGGAGGGTGAGCGGGATCGAGGCATCCTCGACGCCGTGCGGCATCACACGCTCGGCTATGCGGGCTGGGATGATGCCGGGCGGATGTTGTATCTCGCGGACTTTTTGGAGCCTGGCCGCGAGCCAGCGGGCGCTCGATCCGATCGCGCGGAGCTGGCGCGTCGCGTACCGCACGATCGTGATGCCGTGCTGCGCGAGATCGCGCGCCGCCGGATCGAATGGGTGCTGCGCTCGGGATGGCCGCTGCCGGTCGAGACGGTGGCCTTCTGGAACGGCCTGGTCCAAAAGGCATGAGAGTCGCGGCACTGGTCACCGTTGCGCTGCTCTCCGGTTGTGGGGAAGGGTCGAACCAAGCGCGTCCGATTCCCGGGGACAAAGGCCCGGCGATCACCGTCGAGGTGCTCAATGCAAACGGCCGCGCCCGGGACGCGCGCATCGGCACACGGCTGTTGCGCCGAGCCGGGATCGATGTCGTCTATTTCGGAAATGCGCCACAGGCGGGGCTCGACTCGACCCGGATCATCGTGCGGCGCGGGACTGCCAAAGTGGGGGAGCGCGTGCGGTCGGCGCTGGGCACCGGGCGCGTCGAAGTGCAGCTCGACAGCACGCGGCTACTCGATGTGAGCGTGCTCCTCGGCGCGGACTTTACGGCGGCGGGTGCCTCCCTCGACTTCCACCCGTAACTGGCCGCACGCGGCGCTGATATCCAGGCCCCGGCTCCGCCGCAGCACCGCCTCCACCCCCCGATGCTTTAGCCGCCGCTCGAACGCCAGCATCTGCGCGCGCGTGCTTGGCGTCAGGTCGGGCGCGCCCCCCGGATGCAGCGGCAGCAAATTGACCAGCGCATCGAGCGGCTGCGCGAGCTGGGCGAGCTGATCCGCCGCCTCGAGCGAATCGTTCTTTCCACCGATGAGCACGTACTCCAGCGTCACGCGGCGGCGGAATTGCTGCAGCGCTTTCATCAGGTCGGGGAGCTTGTATTTCTTCTCGATCGGCATCAGCGCGAGCCTCAGGGCGGGGGACGGCGCGTGCAATGACACCGCCAGCCGGAACTGCTCACCGCGCTGCGCGAACTTGGCCAGATTCGGCAGGATGCCGACCGTCGAGAGCGTGATGTGTCGCGCGCCGATGCCAAATCCTTCCGGCTGATTCAACGTGGTCAGGGTCGTGTCTACCGCGTCCCAGTTGAGAAGCGGCTCGCCCATTCCCATGAACACGATGTTGGTCGGCTTGAGATTGGGATCGCGAATCACGAGCTCGCGGATTTGGCCCGCGATCTCCCCCGCGCTCAGATCGCGTCGAAATCCCATGCGGCCGGTCGCGCAGAAGACGCAGCCCAGGGCGCACCCCGCCTGCGAAGAAATGCAGAGCGTCCGGCGCTTGCCTTCGGGGATTAGGACGGACTCGATTGCCTCTCCGTCCGCGAGCGACCAGAGGAACTTCTCGGTGCCGTCGCTCGAGACTTGATGCGTGCGCAGCTCGAGCCGTCCCATCGGAAAGGCTTCGTCGAGCGCTCTCCTCAGCGGGGCGGGCAGATCGGTTGCGTCGCTCCAGCGCGCCACGGGTCGCTGCCACAGTCGCGGCACGATTTGTCGCAGGCGGTAGGCAGACTCACCACGCGCCACCAGCCACTCTTCGAGTGTCCGGCGAGCCGCATCGGGGGCCAGGCTGAGGAGGTCAACGCTCACTTCAAGCGCGCGTCGATTCCGACGCGATAGGCTGAGCCGACCTCGTTGACGCCGGCATCGCGCGCGACGGTCAGATGATACTTGCCGATGGCGAGACGAATCCCCGCGACCGGGCGCCAGGTGGAGCCGGTCCCGTAGCTGCCCTCGTAGGACAGCAGGAAATCGAACATGAACGATTGCGCCAACTCGATCCCCAGCCCGAATTGGTGGTCCGCGGGGAACCCATGTGCAAACGCAATCCCATACCGGCCGCGCAGTGCCGCCCGTTCACCCGAGATCGTGCCGTGCCACACACGCGCCTCGACCGCTGCGTAGATGTCCTGTGACGGATCATCCGTGCGGAGCGACGAGAAGAAGTGGGTCGCGGCGGCAATGCGAAACCTGTCGCCGAAAGAATGGCTGGCTCCCACATCGAGCGTCATCCGATCGTTGAGCTCGGTATCGAGCCGCGTCTCGTGAAACGTCAGCGTCGCTCCCACGTTGGTGGCGCCGATACGCCGCGACCACGTTCCGCCTACTCCAAACGTGTACACCGGCACGACGGCTCCGGTCGGATCCGGGCTGTCCATGGTCTGCGTGATATCGCTGAGACCGACGCGGCCATAGATGACACCGAGCGCGCCGATTTTCCCCGCCGCTACACGTATCGTCGCGATGATACCGCTCGCGTCCACGGCGGACGGCATTTGAATCGCGTCCACCGCGAGGATGACTCGCGCGCTGTCGACTGGTTGTGCGGGATTCCAGAAGGCTGCGGCGGGACCGACGGCCAGGGCGGCAGGCGTGGGAACCGTCGTCGCCGCGACACGCCACAGCGTCGTGCCCGCCGCCTCCTGTGCCCCGCCTGGCCTGATGTTGCTTGCGAGCAGTCCTAACACCAGCAGGCCAATGCGTTGCATGCAGAACGTTTACTCGGGACCGTGGCGCCGTCAACTCAAGTCAACTATCTTCAATCGGTTACGGCACTTGGACACATTCCATTGCGACTGACAGAACTGCTCACGCCCGATCGCATCCGGGTACCATTACGGGCCCACAGTAAGGAGGGCGTGCTGCGCGAGTTGGTGGAGTTCCTGGTGGATGGGAATGACGCGGAGCCCGGTCGCGCTAAGACTATGTGGGGAGCAGGAGTAGAGGACGTGTTTCACGCGGTGCTGGAGCGGGAGCGGCAGTTCCCGACCGGCATTGGCTACGGCGTGGCGGTGCCGCATGGCAAGACGCCGGCGCTGCCGAATCTGCTGGCGGTGGCGGGGACCACTCCATCCCCGGTGCCCTATGAGACAGTGGACGGCGAGCCCGTCCGTTTGTTTTTCCTGTTGGCGGGGCCGGAGTCGCAAGCGGGCGCCCACGTCAAGGCGTTGAGCCGCATCTCGCGACTCGTGCGGCGCGAGCCGATTCGTGCCCGGCTGCTGGCGGCGCCATCGCCCGAAGAGTTCTACCGCATCCTGTGCGACGCTGAGAGGGGAGGAACAGCATAGACGCCAGTGTGACTCGAACAACCCTGCGAACTCACCGCTGCGGTGCATTGAGGAACGAACACATCGGGCAGCGCGTGCGCTTGGGGGGCTGGGTCCATCGGCGCCGCGACCTGGGAGGAATCGTCTTCCTCGATCTGCGCGACCGCGACGGGCTCGTGCAGGTGGCGGTCGGACCGGGATGGGCGTCCGCCGATACGCTGGCCCTCGCGCAAACCGCCGCGTCCGAAGCCGTACTCACGGTCGAAGGTGAAGTGGTGGCCCGCCCACCCGCGATGCGCAACGCCGAGCTCGCGACCGGCGACGTCGAGGTCCACGCGACCCGCTTGCAGGTCGTGGGCCCCGCCGAGACGCCGGCGATTCCGGTCGCGCGCGGCAAAGGTGACGAGCTGCCGGCCGAGGAGCTGCGTCTCAAATATCGCCATCTCGATCTGCGCCGCCCCGAGCTGCAGGCGAATCTGATCTTGCGGCATCGCTTGCTGCAGCGGGCGCGCCGCGCGCTCTCCGAGCTCGATTTTCTCGAGATCGAAACGCCGATCCTCACCAAACCGACACCGGAAGGTGCGCGGGACTACCTCGTCCCGTCGCGGGTCCATCCGGGCGAGTGCTACGCGCTGCCCCAGTCGCCGCAGATCTACAAGCAGCTGCTGATGGTGTCGGGGTTCGACCGCTACTTCCAGATCGCGCGGTGTTTCCGCGACGAAGACCTGCGCTACGACCGGCAACCCGAGTTTTCGCAGATCGACATCGAGGCATCGTTCGTCACGCAGGACGACGTGATCGGCTTCGTCGAGCAGGTGCTGGTGGCGCTGTGGGACGAGGCCGGCCACACCATCCCGCGGCCCTTTGTGCGACTGACCTGGCGCGAGGCGATGGAGCGCTACGGCACCGACAAACCCGATCTACGCTACGACTTCGCGATCGCCGATTGGACGACGCAGGTGCAGCCGCTCGCCGTGCCGTTCTTTCAGAGCGCCACCAACGGCGCTCGCGTCAGAGGCATCGCCGTGCGCGGCGGTGGGACGCTCTCGCGCAAAGACGTCGATCAGCTCACCGAGGCGGCGAAGACGCACGGCGCACCGGGCCTCGCGTGGGTCAAGCGCCAGGGCGAGCAGCTCTCCGGCTCTGTCGGCAAGCACTTCACGGCCGAAGCGCTCGGCCGTCTCGGCATCGGTGATGGCGACGTCGCGTTGATCACCGTGGGTCCCGATCGCGTGACGTCGCCGGCGCTGGACAAAGTGCGGCAGGAAGTCATCCGGCGGCTCGCGCCACCGCCCAAGCTGGCCCACGCGTTCTGCTGGGTGGTCGACTTCCCGTTGTTCGAACCCGATCCGGAGACCGCGCAGCCCGTCTTCGCGCACCACCCATTCACGTCCCCGCATCCCGACGACGTGAAGAAGCTCGACGCAGACCCGTTCGCGTGCCGGGCGCTCCACTACGACGCGGTCTACAACGGCAACGAGCTGGGCTCGGGCTCCATCCGGATCACCGATCCCGCGGTGCAGCGCACCGTCTTCCGGCACCTCGGCCTGTCTCCCGCCGAGATCGAGGCGCGGTTCGGTTTTCTGCTCACCGCGTTGGCCGGGGGCGCGCCGCCGCACGGCGGCTTTGCGGTGGGGTTCGATCGCACGGCGATGCTGATCGCGGGCGCGGGATCGTTGCGTGACGTCATTGCCTTTCCGAAAACGACTGCGGCACGGGCGCTGTTCGAAGGCGCACCGGCCCCGGCGCGGCCCGAGGACCTCGCCGCTCTTCACATCAAGGTGGTGCCATGAGCGATGACGTCGTCCACCGTCTCTCCGTGGAAGGCGTAGATCCGCTGGCGTTGGCCGGCGTGAACGATGCGAACTTGCTGGAGCTCGCGCGCCGGCTGGGCGTGCGGGTCTCGTTGCGCGGCGACAGCCTGTCGCTGGCCGGCCCCGCTGCCGCCATCGAGCGCGCCGGTGCCGTGGCGCAGGCCCTGATCGATCTGGCGCGCATGGGGGAGAACCTCGACGTGCACGACGTCGAGCGCATCCTCACGGAAGAGAAACAGGGGGAGCTCGGCGCGGGGCAGGCGGCCGATCCGGTCAAGATCATTCTTCCCGGCTTGCGGCGCGTCATCCAGCCCAAGACGACCGGCCAGCGCGAATACCTCCGCTCGATCGCGGAGCACGACATCGTGATCGGCATCGGGCCGGCGGGTACGGGAAAGACCTACCTCGCGGTCGCCGCGGCGGTGGATGCGCTCGCGCGCAAGCGGGTGCGCCGCATCATCCTGGCGCGGCCCGCCGTGGAAGCCGGCGAAAACCTCGGCTTCCTGCCGGGCGACCTGCAGGAAAAAGTCGACCCGTACCTGCGGCCGCTCTATGACGCGCTCGAAGACATGATGCCGCGCGAGCGGGTGCAGAAAGCACTCGAGACGCGCACCATCGAGATTGCGCCGCTCGCCTACATGCGCGGCCGCACGCTGGGCGACGCGTTCGTGATTCTCGACGAAGCACAGAACGCCACCGGGATGCAAATGAAGATGTTTCTCACGCGCCTAGGCGTGAACTCCCGCGCCGTGATCACGGGCGACAAGACCCAGATCGACCTGCCGATCCGCGAGGACTCGGGCCTCCTGCAGGTCGAACGCATTCTGCCGGGCATCGAGGGCATCGGGTTCGTTTATCTCGGCGACGCGGATGTCGTGCGCCACCGGTTGGTGCGCGACATCATCCGCGCCTACGCCGAGGATGCGCAAGGTTAGATGAGAGTCCCCACCAGGGATCTGGTGCGGTATCACGCCGCGCGCTGGGTCTGGGTGCTG
>DASZCG010000097.1:0-2294 GCA_035943355.1 Gemmatimonadales bacterium | reverse complement strand
CAGGCGGCCGCCGCTTTCCAGGGACAGGTCCCATCCAGTCATACCGTCGTCCGCGGTGAGACCCTGTGGTCCATCGCCCAGATGTATTTCAATGATCCGCTGCTCTGGCCCGAGATCTATCGGCTCAACACCGCTGTGATCGAAGACCCGCACTGGATCTATCCCGGCGAGGTGCTCAATCTCGCCGAGCTGACGAACGTCGCGCAGGGCCCGGCCGTTCGTCCGGATACATCCCAAGCCGCGGCGGACACCGTCCGGGCCGCACCGGGCGACACGATCGCTGCGGTGATTCCGACCGACACCGCGATGATCGACACGATCCCGGCTGATACGACCGTCATCGTTGAGGCGCCGCCGCCCACGGTCGCCGAGACGTACGAAACGATATTTGATCGGCGGCGCACCAAACAGCAGCAAGTTCAGGATGTGTTGCGGGCGTATGCCGAGCAGCCCTACCGGCCCCTGCGCGCCGGTGAGTTCTTCGGCGCCGGATTCCTGAGTGAGGGTGAGGATCTGCCGTGGGGCCAGGTGGTGGGAGCAACCTCGACGTCGGCGATCATGCGGCTGTCCACGAGCAACAGCGCGACGATGTACGAAGAAATCGCGATTCGCCCGCCGCACAACGCGTCGTATCATGTCGGCGATTCCTTGTTGCTCGCCCGCATCGACCGGGTCCTGCAGTTCGGACGGTGGGGCGAGGTCATCGTGCCGGTCGGGATCGCCCGCGTGACGGCGATCGAGGAGTCTCAGGTGCTGGCGCGCGTCGTCGGGCAATATGAACGCGTGCATGACGGCCAGCTCGCGATGCCGCTCGAGCCGTTCCGCGATCCGGGACAGGTGCGTCCCACGCCGGTCGAAAAGGGACTGGTGGCCAAGGTGATCGAGGCACGTGATCCCCATCCGATTGCCGGCGCCCAGCAGTACTTCTTCATCGACAAAGGTCGTCGCGACGGCGTAGCTCTGGGGGATGTGTTCGAGGTGTATAAGCCGGCCGGGGATTACCTCGGCTCAGCGTCGGAAGAAATCCGTGCGGTGATGATGATCGTGCATACCCGCGAGCATTCGTCCACGGGTCTCTTGATTCAGATCACGCATCCCGGACTCGACAGCGGTCTTCCTGTACGGCTGATCAAGAAGATGCCCTCCTGATCGGTGGCCAGGCTCGCGCCAGCGGGGGCGAGCCTGGCTTCTGTGTACCGTGATTGTCACCCTGCATCTCATCGCATTGGCGCTCTACGGATTGGCCACGGCGCTGGCCTTGGCGCCGTTCATCGGTCTGCGTACCGCGCCCCGCGCACTCGCGATCGCGTTTCCCTGCGCTGGAGCGGCTGCGCACGTCGTCGCCGTCTCGCAGCTCACACTGTTTGGGCTGGGACCCGCGCTGTCGATGCTTGCGCTGTGTCTCGTGCTGCTGCAGCTCGCGAGCGAGCGGCTGCTGCGCGGCTCGGCCGTCTCCTTTTTCGCCGCGCCGCTCGCGACCGGGCTCGTCGGGCTCGCCATTCTCAGCGGCCTCACGCCAGAAGCGGATGCCGCACCCGGCCGCAACGCCTGGTTCGTGATGCATGTCGTGTTGAGCGCGCTGGGTGTCGCGTTGATGGCGCTTGCGTTCATCGCCGCCGCGCTGTACCTGCTCCAGTTCCGTGAGTTGAAAGCGCGGCGCTTCGGCCAGATCTTCCAGCTCTTCCCGCCACTCGAACGGCTGGATCAGCTCAATCGCTTCGCGCTCGTCGCTGGATTCCCGGCCCTCACGCTCGGTGTGCTGCTTGCACTCGGCTACGGCGCGCGGTTCTCCGCCGAGGGGGGGGGCGGCCTGCACGCTGCGAAAGCGCAGATCGTGTGGGGCATCTTCACGTGGGTCGTCCTGGGATGGGCGGTGTGGGTGCGTGTCGTCCGCCATTGGGCCGGCCGGCGCGCCGCCCTCGCAAGCATCGCGGGGTTCTCGGCCGTGCTCCTCGTCTATGTCGCGCTGAAGCTGGTCGAGCCCGGCGTAGGGCGATTCCTGTGACCACGCACGTCGGCATGGGCATCAAGGTCGTGGGCGTGAACCATCGGACCGCGCCGCTCGAGGTGCGCGAGCGCTTCGCCCATGGCGCACATGAGGTTCCCGTCGCGCTGGCGCGCGTGATGGCGGCGGGCGCGAACGGTGGCGTGCTGCTCTCTACCTGCAACCGCACCGAGTTCTATCTGCTCGCAGAGGACGAGCCCGCCCTTGAAGCGGTGTGGGCGCTGCTGGGCGAACGGCTCCCCGGCCTCCCCACGGGAGGGGGGGCCGGGGGGGCCGCGCGCGAATACGG
>DASZCG010000096.1:0-12063 GCA_035943355.1 Gemmatimonadales bacterium | reverse complement strand
GGGTGCGGGTTGGCTCATGGAAGGCCTCAAAGTCGCGGGTGACCGGCCCCGAGCGCGGGCTTCTCGCGCGCCTGAGCGAGCAGGCGTTCGGCAAAGTCGACGCGCTCCTGCAGCTCCGCGAGCTGAGCGGACTGGTCGGAGAGCGTGTCCTGCGCCTCCTGCAGCGTCACATCCTGCTGCTCCAACCGCAGTTTCAGGTCGGCGAGCTCTTTTGTCGACGCACCGCGTCCGATGATTGCCTTGCTGATTTCGGTAATCGCGGCGATACCGATGCCTGCGAGAATGATGATGAAGAGTCCGGTCAGGAACGTCACGACAGTCTCCCGATGACAGAGAGCGCGTTAGACGATGCCCTAATCTACGCGCGCGGGTCCATTCCGGTGTCGAGCGACGGGCCCGTCCCACCCGTCTTGCCCGTCCTACGCAAATCCCACCACATCGCGATGGGCCCGACAATCGCCAATGCAAGAATCGGGGGCGACACGTAGAAGGGGCGCAGCAACGCCAGCTGGAAGTCGCCCGAGATCCGAATGATGCTCTCGAGCAGGGCGACGATCGCCACGACGATCATCCGGCCGCGTCGCGTGCTGACGGTGGTGCGAGGGTCGGTCACCATGAAGAAGACGAACAGCTGATACATCGGGCCCGTGATGGGCGCCAGCTCGGCGAGCAGTGGCCCGCCGACGATCAGGTTGCGCCCGATGGCCAGCACGACAAAGCAGGCCACATACGTCAGCGTGACATGCAATACGCGTGCGCGGGAGGCGGTAATCAGTCCAAACGCCCAGATCACGAGATTGATCCGCAGATCGTTGCCCCACTGATGACTGAGGATCGCGACACTGCTCGGCGCCGCGAGCACCAGGTAGGCGATGGCGAAGTTGCTCGGATTCCACAGGTGGCGGTTGCGATACACGAGGGCGTACTTGGACGCGATCGCGAGGAAGGCGCCGAGCGCGAATGGCCAGAGAATGTTGGCCTGGGGCTTGGTGAGCAGCGCCAGGCTGATCCCCGTGATGTACGCGCTCGCGAGATTCGCGACTCGGCCCCGCAGCCACCACGAGAGCAGTACTTCCGTGACCACACATACGCCGAGCGTGGTCGCGAGCCGGTTGTAGCCACCGAGAATGCTGTAGCGCGCCTCGCCGGCGACGAGCACCAGCGTGATGAGAAAGACGATCAGATACCTGGGGTCGATCGCCGTCCTCACCCCCTGACCCAGGGGAGAGGGGGAACCCGAGGTGGCTGCCTGTGCCGGAGCGGTGGTCACTGCGGCTCCGTGATCACGTGCAACGCGTCCGCTCTCAGCCCATCCAGAACCTGCTCCTTTCCTGATGGCCAGCGGATCGTAACTCGACCCAGCGCGTTATCGCCCAGGCCAAAGTGCAACCGGCGGTCGTTCTGGCTGCAGAATCCGCTCCCGCCATCCACCACCTGACGCTGCCGCACGCCGCCGAACTCCACCGTCACTGCCGCGCCAATGGCGCTGCGATTGCTGTGCGTGCCGACGAGCTTCAACTCGACCCAGTGGCCTCCACCACCCGCATTGCGGTACACCAGCGCCTTTCCCCTCTCGTTTGCAATGATGACGTCGAGGGAGCCACGGTTGAACAGATCGGCCATCGCGACCGCGCGCCCGTCGAGCCGGTCCGTCACCCCGGCCTGCTCGGCGACATCCACGAACCCGGCCTGGCCACGATTGAGCAGCACCCGTGAGCGTTCATACCCGGAGAGGCTGGCAGTGCCGATCGGCGGCCAGTTCTTCGCATCCTCGAAGATGTTGCCCTGCGCGCCCGCGATCTTCGACATCGCGTACCAATAGTCCCGGCCGCTGTCGGCCGAGATGAACCCGTTGGCAATGACGAGATCGAGCAGGCCATCGTTGTTCAAGTCGCCAAACTGCGCGCCCCACGCCCACCCCGCGTCGGCCACGACGCCGGTCGCGACTTCGTCGAAGCGACCCAGCTCGCGCAAGAAGTTGATGCGCAGATTGTTGCCCTGAAACAGAAAGCCGCGCTCCGAGATGTTCGTGATGAAGGCATCGAGGCGGCCGCGGTTGTAGACGTCGCCCAGCGCCACTGCCATGCCGCTCTTGGAATCGTCTTCCAGACCCGCGCGCGCCAGCTCGAAGCGCTTGCCCTCATGGTTGAGGAACAGCTCCTCCGGCCCGTAGTCGTTGGCGAGATAGAGGTCGGGCCAGCCGTCGTCGTTGAAATCGGCAGCCACCGCGGCCAGCGTCCAGCGCGTGCTGCCCACGCCCAGCGAATCGGTGACGTCCTGGAAGCGACCATTGCCGAGGTTCTTGAACAGCAGGTTCTTGCCGCCATTGGACGCGAACTCCCAGCTCTGCTGCATGATGCGGGTGCTTTTCAGATGCCAGAAGTCGATGTCGGAGCGGAAGTACCCGGTGACGTAAAGGTCGAGCAGACCGTCACGATCGAAGTCGAACCAGACCGCGCCGGTGGAATTCATCCAGCGTTTGAGACCGGCCCGCTCGGTCACGTCCTCGAAGTGGCCGTTGCCGAGGTTGTGAAACAGCTGGAGGTAGCCCCACTTATAGACGAGCAGGTCCTCGTAGCCATCGTTGTCGTAATCGCCCCACACCGCGCCCATCGACACGCCCTCGCCGGGACGGTTCACGAACGCAACGCCTGCGTCGGCGGCGACGTCGCGGAAGGTGCCGTCCTGCTGGTTCAGGTAGAGCGCATTCGGGGCGCCGAAGCGTGACGTCGTGAAGTACAGATCCGGCCAGCCGTCGTTGTTGACGTCCGCGACGGAAACACATGCGCCGAGCGCACCGACGTGCGGCGCGAGGTTCGCGATCTTGGGATCGAGGGTGGCTTGCTGGTGCACGAAGTCGATGCCACTCGCGTGCGCCACTTCGCTGAGATGAATCGTCTCGCCGGCGCGTGCGGCGCTACCCGACGCGCGGCCGTTGAGCATCACGACGGAAACGAGGGCGGCCACGAAAGCCGCCGTCACTATGAAACGGCGCGTCGCAATCGCAGGCATGGGCTAAAGAATATCCGGGGCCGCAATGGGGCGTTAGCTTCCCTGACCCATGACTCGTCGGTGCATTCCATTCGTTGCAGCCCTCCTGCTGGGAGCGTGCGGCAAACGTGAACAGACGACCGCCGACGCCGGCGCGATCCTCACCGCCCGCACGCTCGGCCTCGCATACATCGAGGAGAACCGTCTTCCGGAAGCGGAAAAGCAGTTTGTCACACTGATTCGTCTCGTGCCGGAGGAGCCGTCCGGCCACGCCAATCTGGGTCTGGTCTATCTCCGCATGGGCCGCTACGAAGACGCCCAGCGGGCAATCGATCGAGCCGTCACGCTTGCCCCCGACGATCCCGACATCCGCCTGCTGCAGGCCACCGCGCAGCGCCTGCACGACCGCCCGGAAGACGCGCGACGCACGCTGGAAGCGTCGCTCAAGACGTCCCCTGCTCATCTGAAGACGTTGTATGCGCTTGCCGAGCTCGACAGCGCGAACCGCGAGCGTTACCTGCAGCGTGTGGTGGACGCCGCGCCCGCCAACGTTCCCGCGCGCCTGGCGTTCGCCGAGGCGCTGCTGGGGCGCGGCGCCACTACGGAAGCGCGGGATCAGCTCGAGCTGCTGCGGCAACGCCTCCCCACGCTGCCGAGCCAGGCCGAGCGGTTCTACGCGGCGGCGGTGACCAGCGTTCAGGCAAATCGGGGCGACGACGCCCGTCTCAATCTCGCGCGCGCCACACGATTCTTCGAGACGACGCCCGTCTATCAGGCCGGCATGGCGGAGCTGCGCTCGCCTGCAGGCGCGCCGCCAGGGTATCCCGTGCTGACGCTCAATCCGCGGCTCGCCCTGCTGCAACGCGACCCGCAGGCCGTTGTGAAGGCTCTGCGCTTTGCGGATGTGACCGGCAGCATGAAACCACCGGCGGTGCATGCGGCAACGGGCGATTACGACAACGACGGCCACCTCGACTACTTCGACCGCGGCGCGCTGTTTCACAACAACGGCGACGACACGTTCCGGCGCGCGACCGTGATCGACGTCCCTGACGCTCGGGCCGCGGTCTTCGCCGACTTCGATCACGACGGCGATCTCGACCTCTTCGTCGGCGCGCCATCGGGGGATCGGTACTATCGCAACAACGGCGACGGCACGTTCCGGGAGATGGCGGCGGTCGTCGGATTGAGTGGGGCGGGCGCAGTGGCCGCCGCGTTCGGCGATTTCGACAACGATGGACGTATCGATCTCGCCGTGGCGCGCCCGAGCGGGGTGACGGTCTATCGCGGTCTCGAAGAGGGCCGCTTCGACACACTCGCCACGCTCCCGGCGTCGCCCGTCGTCGCCGCCGCGGACTACGACAACGACGGGTTCCTCGACCTGTACGCGGGAGCGTTCTACCACAATGATGGCACCGGCAATCTGGTGCGCGACACTCGTGCCGACGTGCCTCGTGCCGACGTGCGCGCCGCCGCTTTCTTTGACTTCGACAACGACGGTTGGCTCGATCTCATTGTCTCGACAGGCTCACGGCTCGTCCTCCTGCACAACGATGAGAAGGGCCGGTTCCTGGATCGCAGCGCCCTGTTGCCCCCGGCAGTAGCAAGCCACGGCGCTCGCCAGATCATCCCCCTGGACGTCGATGACGACGGCGACCTCGACCTGATCATCGTGGGCCTGGACGGCAGCGTGCACGTGCTGCGCAACGACGGCGGCAATGCCAATCAGTTCGTCACCGTGGCGCTCGTCGCGCTGCGCGATGGCAGCGGCAAGAACAACAGCTTCGGCATCGGATCACGGCTCGAGCTGCGCGCCAAAGATCTCTATCAGATGCGCACGGTGGATCAGCCGGTCATGCACTTCGGCCTCGGCAACCGGCTGAAGGCCGACGTGCTGCGCGTGACATGGACCAACGGTGTGCCCCAGAGCTACTACTATCCGGGCGGCAGCGCGGCGGGCGAGGACCGCAACGTCATGGAGCAGCAGGTCCTGAAAGGCTCCTGCACGTTCCTCTATACCTGGGACGGCGAGGCCTACCGCTTCCTCACCGACGTCACGTGGGCCAGCGCCCTCGGCATGCCCCTGGGCATCATGGCGGGCGAGAAGACGGTGTACGGACCGCCCCAGGCCGCGCGTGAGTACTTCCGCGTTCCGGGCGATCGGCTGCGAGCCGTGAATGGCCGCTACCGGATGCAGCTCACCGAGGAGCTGTGGGAAGTGGCGTACGTGGACCAGCTCGAGCTCCTCGCGGTCGATCACCCCGACACGATCGATGTCTACGTGGACGAACGCTTCGTCCCGCCGGGGACGCCGGGATCGGGACAGCTGACGATTCGCCAGGTCCGCGAGCAGCGCGTGCCCATCGCCGCCACAGATGAGCGGGGGCGCGACCTCCTGAAGCAGATCAGCGCGAAAGATGATGACTATGTGGGAGGGTTCAGCCCCGGGCGGTATCAGGGCATTACCGCCATGCACGACCTCGTGCTGGATTTTGGGCCGCTTCCTGAGGCACCAGCGCGATTGGTGCTCGAGGGCTGGTTGTTTCTGACCGACGCGAGCATCAACGCCGCGGTTGCTCAGTCACACGCCGTGCACATCGTTCGACCGGTCGTGCAAGTGCGGGATGCCGCGGGCTCGTGGCGCACGGTCGCGAGCCTCACGTTCCCGGCCGGTAAGGACAAATCGATAATTGTGGATATGACGGGAAAGTGGCGCTCGCACGACCGGCGCGTGCGGATTCGCACGAACATGGAGATCTACTGGGACGATGCATTTCTAGCGCTCGGCGCCGAGTCCGCGCCGGTGACGGTCACACGGCTGGCGCCGGTTGCCGCCGACCTGCACGCGCGCGGGTGGTCACGCGTGTACCGCAAGGGCGGCCGCTACGGGCCGTTCTGGTTCGACTATGCGCACGTGACCACGGAGTCGCCGTGGCGGCCGGTCCGCGGCCACTTCACGCGCTACGGCGACGTGCTGCCGTTGCTCGGCGCCGCGGATGACCAGGCCGTCATCATCGCATCGGGCGACGAAATGACGGTCGAATTCCCCGAAGCCGGCGCGCCGCCACTGCCGGCCGGCTGGCAGCGCGATTTCCTCCTCTACAATGTCGCCTGGATGAAAGACGCCGATCTCCATACCGCCGCCGGCCAGACAGTCGAGCCGCTGCCCTTCCACGCCGCGGAGCGCTATCCCTACGCGCCCGGGCAAACCTATCCCGACGACGCCGCGCATCGCCGCTACGTCGCGGAGTACAACACCCGCAGCGTCGCGCCATGAAGCGCGTCGTATGGGCCGCAGTCTGTGTGATGAGCTGCGGTCCTGCGGGTCCAGCTCCGCTGTTCAAGCGTTTGGGATCCCAGCGGACCGGCATCACCTTCGCCAATACGATCACGGTCACCGATTCCGTCAACGTACTGACGAATCCGTACGTCTACAACGGAGCCGGCGTCGCGGTCGGCGACATCGATAACGACGGTCTGCCGGACATCTTCTTCGCCGGCAACATGGTGTCCAGTCGCCTCTACCTCAACAAGGGCGACATGCGGTTCGCAGACATCACGCAATCGGCGGGGGTCACGACCCATGGGTGGGTCAGCGGCGTCAGCATGGTCGACATCAACAATGACGGCTATCTCGACATCTACGTCTCGATGTCTGGGCCGCCGTGGTCGACACCCGCGCAGCGTAAGAATCTTCTGTTCATCAACAACGGCGACCGCACCTTCACCGAGTCCGCGGCGCAATACCATCTCGATGATTCGGGTTTCACGACGCACGCCGTCTTTTTCGATTACGACGGCGACGGTGATCTCGATGTCTTTCTGCTGGGCAATTCACCGCAGGATTTCGAGCGCAGCCAGCTGGAAATCCATCCGGCCGGCATCCGCCAGCATGACCCCGCAGGCGCCGACAAGCTGTATCGCAACAACGGCGACGGCACGTTCACCGACGTGTCACAGCAAGCGGGGATCGCGGCCGACGCCCAGTTCGGGCTCGGCGTCGTGGTGAGCGACTTCAATCGGGATGGCTGGCCCGACCTCTACGTCTCCAATGACGACGTTGCCGAGGACGTCCTCTACATCAACAATCGCGACGGCACGTTCACGAACAAGGCGCACCAGTGGCTCAAACACACGAGTTTCGCCGGCATGGGGATCGACGCCGCCGATTTCAACAACGATGGCTGGCCCGACATCATGCAGACGGACATGATGCCGGAGGACCTGGCCGCGCGAAAACGCACGAGTGGTGTCGTGACGGATGTCGCCGACGAGGATCGCCGGCGACACCGGTTTCAGGGAGGCTACACCCAGAATACGTTGCAGTTGAACAGTGGAGTGGACGAAGCGGGCAACATCACGTTCAGCGAAATCGCCCGCCTCTCCGGTGTGGCGTATACCGATTGGAGCTGGAGTGCCCTGTTTGGCGATGTCGACAATGATGGATACAAAGATTTGTTCATCAGCAACGGCTACCCCAAGGCGGTAACCGACTACGACTATCAGACCACGATGTTCCGGCTGCGGCGCGTCGAGGGCTCCAAGACCAGTCCCCGGCAACTGCATACCATCGATTCGCTACCCAGCATTCGCGTCCCGAACTACCTGTTCCACAACAACGGGGATCTCACGTTCTCCAATCGCGCGCGCGAGTGGGGCATCGCCGACCCCCCCCCCGGTTTCTCCTATGGCGCCGTCCTCGCCGACCTGAACAACGACGGCCGGCTGGACCTCGTGGTAAACAACATCGATGCTCCGGCGTCGATCTACCAAAACCTGCGCCCGGCGAACGACTCGACGCATTATCTCGACATCGTCCTGCGGGGGCACGCGCCCAACCGCGGCGGCTTGGGCGCAACGCTCACACTCGCCGCCGGCGGACGTCATCAATACCTGTATCACACGCCGGATCATGGTTATCTGTCATCGGTGGCGGATCGTGAGCACCTTGGACTGGGGCGGACCAGTGCAGTCGACACGCTCACGGTCACCTGGCC
The DNA here is from genome assembly GCA_035943355.1 of Gemmatimonadales bacterium. Lineage (GTDB taxonomy): Bacteria > Gemmatimonadota > Gemmatimonadetes > Gemmatimonadales > GWC2-71-9 > 20CM-2-65-7. The sequence continues at coordinate 4,075 of DASZCG010000096.1, read as the reverse complement.
CGATGGGAAGCGGCAGGTGCTGACCCATCTCGCCGTGGACCGCGTGCTCACCCTCACCCAGGACGACGCCGAGCCGCCGGCGTTGCGCGCCGCCGGCTCCGTGGCAACCACGCAGCACCGCTTTTTCCAGTCGCTCGACTCGCGGCACACGCCACCCTACAAGCACGACGAAAGCGGATTGGACGATTTCACGTTACAACCGTTGCTGCCGTTCCAGCTCTCCCAACACGGACCGGTTCTGGCCGTCAGCGACGTAAACGGCGATGGACGTCAGGACCTCTTTATCGGCGGTTCGGCGAGCGTCGCGGGGACCCTGTTCTTACAGCAGCCCGACGGGCGCTTCATAGCGGCGCCCGCACAGCCGTGGGCCGCTGAGCCCGGATACGACGTTACCGGTGCGCTCTTCTTCGATGCCAACGGAGACGGCAGGCCGGACCTCTACCTGGCCAGCGGTGGCTATCGCCGGGCGCCGGTTTCGGCGCTGCTGCAGGACCGGTTGTACCTCAATCGCGGCGGCGGGCGGTTTGTGCGCGATACGGCGGCACTGCCGCCCATGATCACTGCGACCGCCGCAGTCGCGGCGGGCGACTTCACCGGAGACGGCAAGCTCGATCTGTTCGTCGGCGGGCGGTTGCTGCCTCGCAATTATCCCGCGCCGACGCGGAGCTACCTGCTCCGCAACGACGGCGATCATTTCACCGATGTCACCGAACAGTGGGCACCGGAGCTGGTGCATCCCGGCGGCATGATCACGGCCGCCGTCTGGATCGATTTCGACGGCGATGGGCGGCTCGACCTCGTGACGGCGGGCGACTGGATGCCCATCCAGTTTTTCCGCAACGAGGGTTCGCGGTTCCGCAACGTGACAGGATCGATGGGACTGGGGAACACGCGCGGCTGGTGGTCGAGTCTCGTCGCGGCCGACGTCAATCACGATGGGCGCCCGGACCTGATCGCCGGCAATTTTGGGTTGAATCACACGTTTACGACGTCGGTGCAGCGCCGTCTCGGCGTGTACGCCGGTGATTTCACGGGCAACGGCCAGACCGGCGTGCTCCTGACGCAGGATTCCGGGGGGCGGGCGGTGCCTCTCTTTGGCCTCGCGACAATCGGCCCGAGCATGTACACGATTCCACTGCGATTCCCGACCTTCGCGGCATTCTCCCATGCGAACATGAACACGGTGCTCGGAGGCTCGATGACCGCGCGGGCACTGCATTACGAAGTGGATATGTTCGCGAGCCTCTATCTCCAGAACAACGGGAACGGGACGTTCACGGCCGTCGAGCTCCCCACGCTGGCGCAGCTCTCGCCGCTGCGGGGCATCGTTGTTGCGGATGTCGATGGCGACGGAAATCTCGATCTCATCGTGGCGGGAAACCTCTACGACACCGCTCCCAACACCGCCCCGGCCGACGCCGGCAACGGGCTGTGGCTCAGAGGTGACGGTCGCGGGCATTTCGTGGCGGTGCCGCCGGGCGAGAGCGGCTTCCTCGCGCCGTACGACGTCACGGGGCTCGCGGCAATCACAACGCCTGCAGGGCTCGCCGTGCTCGTAGCGAACAGCGGCGATTCCCTGCAGGCGTTTCTCATCCGGCCACCCGGGTCCCCCCGGCCCTAGGCTGGGCGCGAGGCGCTACCAGCCGGGATTCTGCGTCAGGCGTTTCTGACCTCCGACGATGCTCAGATCGATCTCGGCGACCGGAATGGGATACAGATCGTTGAGCGGTGTGGCATAGGGTATCTGCGTCGCCTTGTAGGGAATGCGCGTTTTTTCCTTCGCCAGGAACGTGGCCATGGTCTGCGAGGCGTACGCGCCTCCATAGCGCCGCAGATCGAAGAACCGCTGGCCTTCCATCGCCAGCTCGAGGCGACGTTCGATGCGGACTGCCGCGCGCGCACGCGCCGCCGTGGGCCAATCCGCGATGGTGTACTGTCCGACTTTGTACGTGGCCCAGCCGATCGACGAATCGGCGATCGGCACGGCGATCCGGTTGTCATTGGCACACTGAGGATACCTCGCAACCAGCGCGGCATCCGTCGCCCCGTCGCCGCACCCTTGCGCCGTTTGACCGGCTCGGGCTCTCACCTGATTGACGAGTGCCAAGGCACCTGGCAGATCGCCCGTCTCGATCTTTGCCTCTGCGTCGAGCAGCAAGAGATCGGCGTAGCGGAAGATGTGGATGTGCACGGCGTTTTCCTGCTCCGGCTGCCAACCCACCTTGCTCACCGCGCCGCTCGCCTTCTCCTGCGCGTTCTTCTTGGCGCTGTAGCGGCCGCCGTTCGCGATCAGCCGGATCCACAGCGTGTCGTGCATGCCCCAGTCTTTGTAGGGCACGGAATCGCGACCGATCGTCCAATCGATCCGCGGATCGAGGGTATCGGTTTTGGACGCGACCCACGTGGAGTCGCGGTTGTTCCAGTTCGCCGAATCGGTGAAAGCCTTCGGCAATCCCCGGACGGGATCGACGGCAAAGAAATTCGCGAGGTTCTGCGACGGCTGATGGAAGCCGCAGCATTTGAACGGACTGCCGGCGTACGGCAGGTTGAGCCGCTCGCCGTAGTTCGAATTGTTGCCGCTCGGCTCGCCGTCGTTGACCGACGCCTGGTAGGCGAGGATGGTCTCGGGGCCGTTCGAAAACGCGTGGAACCCGGTCCACACCCGGTCGTAGCTCGTCTCGAGCGCGTACACGCCCTGGGTGATCACGCTGTCGAAGACCGCGATGGCTTGCGGATACTGGTGCATGTACGCGAGCACGCGACCCTTATAGGCTCGCGCGGTCCACGCCGAGGCCCGGCCCTTCTCCCCGAACCGGGGAGTGGGGCCTAACAACTTGATCGCCGCATCGAGATCCGCAAGGATTTTCTGCGCCACCGAGTCGGCGCCGCGGACCGGATCGGTATCGTTCGGCTTCCGGAAATCTTGATCGGTTTCGTAGTAGTACGGCACGTTGCCCCACATGCGCCACAGCTCGAAGTGATAGTGGGCACGGAGGAAGAGCGCCTCGCCCCTGATTCCCATGGAGTCCGCGTGGGAAATCTCGCCGGGCTTTGTTTCGCTCACCTTTTCGAGTCCCCGGATGGTCGCGTTGGCGCGGACGACGCCTTCGTACATCGCCGCCCATTTGTTGTCCAAATAGTCCTGCGCCTGGTCGCCGATCCAGTTATACAGCTCGAGGTTTTGGGCCTGGTACTGGTCCGCGAAGGTCGAGCCCTTGTAGGCGTCCTCGCTGGTGATGCTGGCGAAGGCCCAGTTGCTGGCCGCGCAGCCCCAGTTGCCGTTGGTGGCATTGTTGCAATCGAGTGACCGGTACGCCGCGAGGAGCGAGCCCTCGACGCCATCCTTTGTCGCAAGGGAGTTGGCATCAAGCGCGCCCTGCGTGGGCGTGTTGAGAAAGTCTTTGCACGCGTACGTGACGATGCCAATGACCACGAGCAGCGCCGCGCCGAGCACCAGTCTGGACCTTAGAAGTGTTTTCATGGTCGAGCCCCTAGAAGGAGGTGCTGATGCCGACGGTCAGTATCCTGCTGCTCGGATAGACGCCGACGTCTATGTTCCGGAACTGATCCCGGATGTCCCCCGATGCGCCGGTGAACGCGCGCGCCGGCAGTGACGGATCGAGCCCCGAGTATCCGGTGATGGTGAACAGATTCTCTCCCTGGACATAGACGCGTCCCGACGGCAGCCAGTGGATCAGGTTGGCGGGAATCGTCCAGCCGATCTGCAGCGCGCGCAGCCGCACATACGTCGCGCTTTCGATGAAGAAGCTGCTGATGTCACCGCTGCCCAAGTCGCCGATGTTCAGGCGCGGGTATTTGGCGCTCTGGTCGCCCGGGTGCGTACAGCCTTCATCTCCCGTGATGCAGAAGGAGTTGGTCAGCCGGTCCGAGACGACGTTCGTTTCGAAGTCGCGGAAGACGTAGAAGTCCTTCTGGGCGTCGTAGATCTGACCGCCGAACGACCCGAAGACGGTCGCGCTGAAGTCCCACTGTCCCATCTTGAATCCGAGGTCCAGTCCAGCAACGAAGTCGGGATGCGGGCTGCCGATGATGGTCCGGTCGTCCGCGTTGATCA
>DASZCG010000095.1:0-1527 GCA_035943355.1 Gemmatimonadales bacterium | reverse complement strand
GCGCAGCAGCTGGCGCAGCGCAGCGCGGCCGTCGTTATCCGCAGCGTGCGCGAGCGTGACGCCATTCACATCATCGCCGTCTCGACGGCTGCCGACAAACGGCTGACCGGCCGCCGGCTGGACCCGGAAGCGCCCGTGGCGCGCGCCATCCAGGATGCCATTCCGCTCGTCACCACCGGCACCGAGGACGTCTTTGGTCCCGGCATGCCGGAACGCCGGCGTCATGAACGCGGCGGCGCCGTCTATCCCCTCATCGACGGCCGCAGCGTGACTGGTGCGCTCGTCATTCTGGGTCAGCACGCTCCCGCCGGCGATCGCATCACCGCGCTCGTCGCCGAGCTCGGGCCACGACTCGCGGCCGCCAAGGCCGTCCATGATGCGGAGCAGCGCGCGCTGCTCGACTCCCTCACCGGCTTGAGGAATCGCGGCGAGTTCCAACGCGTGTTGGACGCGTATCGCGCGCGCGAGCAGCCACCACCCGCTTCACTGATCTACGTGGACCTCGATCATTTCAAACGGCTCAACGACGCACTGGGGCATGCGGCCGGCGACGCGGCGCTGACGCACATCGCGCGCGTCCTGGAGAAGGCGATGCGCGAGGGTGATCTCGTCGCGCGCATCGGCGGCGAGGAATTCGCCGTGTGGCTGCCGCACGCGCAGGTGGCGGAAGGATGGGAAGTCGCGGAGCGCATACGCGATTCGGTTGCCAACTCGACGTGGCACTGGAGCGGCACCGCATACCCGCTGACGGCCTCGTGCGGTGTGGCCACCTATCCGGAACCGATCGGTGACATTCTCAATCTGCCCGCCGCGGCCGATGCGGCGCTGTACCGCGCGAAGGAATTAGGCCGCAACCGAGTTGAAAAGGCGGGCCGATCCGACTAACGTACCCCTCCACACGCTTTTGGGGGGCGACAGGCTTCGACGGGTTTGGCGAGGGTACTGTTGCGTGCCCAGGTTCTCAGTCACCTGGTAAATCAACTGGGAAAGACACACAAGCCAACTCTGAACTGGCTCTGGCTGCGTAAGCTTCGGCTTCACGCACCTGCGTGAGTGGCAGCCCGCCTGAGGCGGCGCTCACGTATCGCAAAGTCGGGCTGGTGGCACCTGGGGCCTCAACTGGTGCCGCGAGAGTTTTCAGAGGCTTGTTACTGCCAGGGCTGACAAAGCGCCGAGGCGGTGAGACCACCAAAGCTTTGTCTACGCACGTAGGAGCGGTATCGGAGTCATGCTCGGACCGGGGTTCAATTCCCCGCGCCTCCACTTTGCAGTGAAGTCTCGATGTCTGCTGAGTTGTTTGCGGTCTGAACCAGTCGAGTGTGACTTAACTGTCCCTTACCGGCGCAGCCCCTTAAGGCGCCGTTTGGGCACCCCCCCCCGCAAATCTCCTCTACTGACGGTCGAACACCGACTTCGTTTTTTCCCCAGTTGCCACCGCCGTTGTCTCGTCCGTCAGCGTCTTTCCGTCCGCGGAGAGCGAGTAAATATCCTCCGCGAAAGCCTTGCCGTTCAGCATTGTCGTAACCC
>DASZCG010000094.1:0-2506 GCA_035943355.1 Gemmatimonadales bacterium | reverse complement strand
GTGTCAGGTGTCGGGTGTCAGGTATTGCGCCCCTGACACCGGACACCTGGCACCTGGCACCTCTCAGATCGTATACATCGCACTCAGCGCGACTTGCGTCGCTTTCTGCTGGCCCGAGGTCGCCCACGTGGTGTTGGCGTGGAAATATTCGAGGCCGACCTGGTAGCGCCCGGCCCGGAACCGCAGCATCCCCGAGACGTCCTCGTTTTTGGACCTGTAGTTGCCCGTCAGGCCAGGCGAATCGGCGCCCTCCTTGGGATCATCCAGGCCATAATAAACCCAGGCGCCCCAGTGAGGCGTGAAGTCGTAGCCGCCCTGCACCCACGCACCCGACCCCTTCACGTTCCCCTGCTGCGTGATGTGCGCAAACTGCTGGCCCATTGCCTTCCCTGTGTACGCGTTACCGTGAATCGTCAACTTGTTGGCGGTCACGTTGCCGCCGACCTCGACGCCCGAGCCCTGGAGGTTATCGCCCGCGACCCCCACGGCGGTCGTGTCCTGCCAACTCACGTGACCCACGACGTACGCGCTCCAAGAGAGGTTGGGCTTGCGGTGCGTGAAGTTCAGGCGGGCCTCCAGCTGCGGCATGCCCGACGCCTCGCCACTCCCGATTCCCGTTCCCGCGTTGACTTCGGGGCCGCTCCCTTCGAAGGCGCCGAGCACCAGCTGCATGACCGTCGGCTTGCCCGGATTGAGATCGTGGTAGAGGTAGAGCCCCGGGAAACGCCAGCCGATCATCCCGGTCGCGCCATACCCCAGCGGGAAGGCGACGTGCGTCACTGATACAGGGACCTCCCCGAACAGCGGAGACCAGAACTGGCCCAACCGGATAGTTGTGCGGCCGTTCGTCAGGTCGGCATAGGCGAACCGGATGCGGAGCTGCGGTTGCTCATCGGCGAACGGCGGGGCGCCAGTTGTCGCCGGCGGAGCGTAGGCAAAGGCGCCGAAGAAATCGGCTTCGAGGACGCCCCTGGGGGACCATTTCCCCAGCACCGGAGAGCCTTGGAATGTGAAGTTGATGCGGGTGTTGCGCACGTCGCCTTCGAGGTAATTCTTGTCGGTGGCGGGCTGCGCCGCGTTGGCCCACTCGGCGTTCTGTCCCTGGCCGAAGGTGAAGAACCCGTTGTTCGAGTACAACGTGCCATTGATGAACCCGCTGATCGTGAGCGTCTCCCCCTCTCCCAGCTTCACCACCTGGCCTCCCCCTTGCTGGGCGAGAGCTCGATTTGTGCCCCCGAGCGTCAGGATGCCAACCACGGCGAGCCCGGAGAACCACGCAAGTCGCGTCCTCATGATTTCCCCCTCGGGTGAAATGGCGTGCACGGAACTCATCCCTTCACCGCACCCATGGTGAAGCCCTGAATAAACCGATCCATGAAGAGGTTGTATATGATGGCGAGCGGAATGCTGGTGAACAATGCAGCGGCCATGAGGGAGCCCCAGTGGTACACATCGCCACGGACCAGCGCGATGGGGACGCCCAGGCTGACGGTCATTCGGTCGACCGAGCTGATAAACGTCAGCGCGTACACGAATTCTTGCATTACCAACGTGAAAGAGAAGACGACCACGGTCAAGATACCCGGGAGAATGAGCCGGGGGGCCACCCGCAAGATCACGGCCAGCCGGCTGTACCCGTCGATCATCGCCTGCTCCTCGATCTCCCACGGCACCGACCGCAGGAACCCCATCACGAGCCAGGTGCAGAACGGAATCGTCATGGTCGGATAAATGAGGATGAGCGCGCCCAACGAATTCTGGAGCCCCAAGATCGCTACCACCCGCGAGAGCGGGATGAAAAGCAAAGTTGGAGGGATCAGGTAGGTGAAGAAGATGCCCATGCCCAACCGCTCGCCCCAGCGCCCGGCGAGCCGTGCCAGGCTGTAACCCGCCGGCACGGCGACGACCACCGTGATGATCACGACCGCCACGACGACGATCAGTGTGTTCGCCACCCAGCGCAGGAAATCTGTCTGGCCGAACAGCAACTTTATGTGCTCGAGCGTGGGTGGATCGTTGAAGATCCAAGGGACATGGCGGGTGTCGAATGCCCCGACGTAGAGGTCGCGGTTCTGCTTGAACGCGGTGATGAGCATCCAGTAAAACGGAAAGCCGGCGAACGCCATGAAGCCGAGCGCCGCGGCGTAGAGCGCCACGCGCTTCACCGGGCCTCCCCGGCACCAACCTCGGTCCGGCGAGCGATCCGCAGCATCAACACGGCGACGACGATCAGGAAGGGCACAAGAAACACCGCGATCGCCGCGCCCTGGCCCAAGTCGGCGCCGAGCACGCCCCGCTGGAACGCGAGCGTGGGAAGGACCTGCGTGGTATTCGCGGGGCCGCCGCCCGTCAGGATATACACGACGCCCAGATCGGTCGCCGTATAGACCACGCCGAACAGCACGGCGACGGCGACGACGGGGAGCAAGAGCGGCAGCTCGACCTGGAAGAGCCGCCGCCAAAAGCCCGCACCGTCCACGATCGCCGCTTCGACGACATCCTGCGG
>DASZCG010000093.1:0-5458 GCA_035943355.1 Gemmatimonadales bacterium | reverse complement strand
CTCCCGGGCAACGAAGACGTACGGTCCGCCAATCCCGTCGTTGCCGAGACGAACGACGGATACCTCAACGACATCCGCGCGCGCCCCATTACCGAAGCCGACGTCGTGAGCGCGATCCGCGGCGCGGCGGAGGGCCCCGTCGCCGAGGGCGCCGTAGGCGCAGGGCGGGGTACGGTGGCGTTCGGGTGGAAAGGCGGGATCGGGACGTCGAGCCGCACACTCCCGCAGCAGTTTGGCGGATGGACCGTCGGCGTGCTCGTCCAGACCAACTTCGGCGGCGACCTCGTAATCGCTGGCGCGCCTGTCGGCCGGGAATTGCGCAAAGGAGAAGAGGGACGAGGGACGGGGGATGGGTCGATCATCATCGTCGTCGCCACCGATGCACCGCTGGATCATCTGCGGCTGCAGCGGCTTGCCAATCGCGCGCTCGCGGGCCTCGCGCGCACCGGCAGCTCGATGAGCAACGGCAGCGGCGACTATGTCATCGCGTTCTCGACACGCCGTCCGCCCGCCGGGCCGGCCGCCCGATTGATCGACTCCGTCGCGGTCGTCCGCAATGACGCGATGTCCGGATTGTTCCAGGCAACCATCGACGCAACCGAAGAAGCCATCGATAATTCCTTGTTGCGCGCCGAGACCGTACGGGGCTATCGTGGCGTGGTGCGCGCTCTTCCCGTTGATTCCACGCTCACGATCCTCAAGCGCTATGGAGTCATCCCGCGATGATTGATGGTCTGTCCGCCAACCTGCAGCACCTCGAGACGTCCGCGACCATCGCGATTTCCGCCGAAGCCAAGCGCCGCAAGGCTGCGGGCGAGGATGTCATCGACCTTGGCGCCGGCGAGCCCGATTTTCCGACACCTTCGATTCCCGCCGAGGCGGGCATTCGCGCGATCAAAGACGGCAAGACGCACTACTCGGCGAACGAAGGCATTCTCGAGCTGCGCGCGGCGGCCGCGACGCATCTGTCGCTGCTGTCGGGTGGGCGGCCGGTCAATGCCGATCACGTCGTCGTGTCGAACGGGTCCAAGCAGTCGCTCTTCAACGCGTGCTTCACGCTGTTCGGGCCTGGCGACGTCGTCGCCATTCCGGCGCCGGCATGGGTGTCGTATCCGCAGATCGTGCACCTCGCGCGGGCGCGGCCGGTGATGATCGCGGGAGATCCCGAGTGGAGCCTCAAGGCCAGCGTGAAAGACCTCGAGCGCATGTTGCCGGGCGCCACCGGCCTGATTCTCTGCTCGCCGTGCAATCCTACCGGCGCGGTCTATACGCACGCGGAGATCCGCGCGATCGCGCAGTGGGCCAAGTCGAGAAATGTCTGGGTGATTGCGGACGAGATCTATCGGCGCATCCATTACGGCACCGGTCCGGCGCCTTCATTCCTCGATCTGCCGGACGATTTGCTCGATCGCGTCGTGCTCATCACCGGGGTCAGCAAGACCTACGCGATGACCGGCTGGCGCATCGGCTTCGCGCTCGCGCCCGCCAAGGTTGCGAAAGCGATGGCCGCCTTGCAGTCGCACACGACCACCGGTGCGAACCATCCCGCACAGTTCGCCGCGGCTGCCGCCCTCGGCGACGAGAGGGTGGAGCAGGACGTCAACCGGATGGTGGGGGAGTTCCGCAAACGCCGGGATCTGGTCGTGTCGCGCTTTCGCCAGGAACTCCCCGGCGTCGAGTTCGTCGATCCGCTGGGCGCGTTCTACTTCTTCTTTCGAGTGGATTCGTTCGGCAAGATCACCGGCACGGACTTCTGCACTCGGCTGATCACCCAGACCGGTGTCGCCCTGGTTCCGGGCGCGGCGTTCGGTGATGATCGCTGGGTGCGGCTGTCGTATGCGGCGGCGACGGATTCGATCAAGCACGCGCTCGATCGCATCGTGGGGTTCGCGAGAAAACTCGGCGACTAGAGCTTCTGCGTTCGGTGCGACAGCACCTCGATGCCTTTGTCCGTCATCAGACAGTCATCTTCAATCCGCACGCCGAACTTGTTGAGCTGATAGATCCCCGGTTCGTCGGTAAAGACCATGCCGGGCTCGATCCGCGTCTCGTTGCCTTCCACCATGTAGGGCGACTCATGGCCGTCCATGCCCATCCCGTGGCCGAGCCGGTGGGTGAAGTACTGCCCGTAACCGGCGTCCGTTATGACTTTCCGAGCCGCGCGGTCCAGCTCCTGGCACTGCGTCGTGAACGGCTTACCCGTTTCGATGGCGGCAGTCTGCGCGTCGTGCACGATGTTGTAGACCTTCTTGAACTCGTCTGACGGGGCGTCCCCGAACCAGATCGTGCGCGTGATGTCGGAGGTATAGCCCTCGATGCGCGAGCCGGCATCGATCAGCACGACGGTCTCGCGAGCTAGTTGCCCGGCCGAAGGGCCGCCGTGGGGCAGGGCGCTGGATGGCCCAAACTGGACGAGCCCACCGCCCGGCGAGCCGCGGCTCGCCATCTCGCGCGAGAGCAGCGCCGCGACGTCCCGCTCCGTCATACCCACGGCGAGCTGCGAAAACGTCGCGGCAATCGATGCCTCGGTGGCGGCGATCGCCCGCCGGATCAGCTCGACTTCCTCCGGACTCTTGATGATCCGCAAGCGCTCCGTGATCGGGCCGCCGTTGACGAATTTCCAGCCGCTCAGCTTATCGTCGAGCCGCAGATAGCTCTGATACGACGTCGTCGGCTCGACCGCCGCGATGCCGTAGCGGTGCGCCGGCTTCATGTCCCGGCCCGCCTTACCGACCAGGTCCCAGGGATCGTCCTGCTCCTCCCATCCGCGTACATCGCTGATGGTGGTGTTGCGCTTGATGCGCTCGACTTCGAAGGAGGGACAGACGAGCGCCGCTGTGCCCGACACCGGAATCATGAGCAGAATGAGTCGCTCGCTGCGCCCCGGGTTGTAGCCCGTGAAATACTGGAAATTCGTGCTCGGCTCGACGACGAGGAGATCGAGCTTGCGCGTCTTGAGCTCTTCCTGCGCGCGTGTGATGCGTTGGGCGAAGACGGCGGGGCCCAGAGTGGGACCCTGCGAATGCGACTCGTCCCTTTCATTCCGTATTCCCAATTCCGCATTTCGCATTGCGGTCCCCACCGCAAGGGTTCCGGCCACCGTCAAGAACTCGCGTCGTTCCATGGTGCAGCTATATTACGCAGCCTCCTCTCGCACAGGAAGCGCGTCACGGCATGCACTTCGAAGCACGCATCGCACCACTCAACGGCAAGCTTCCGAAGGTGACGTACCGCTGGGACCCCGAGACCGACATCCTGACCGTGGCCTGCAAGGGCGGCCCGAAGGGGAGCGGGATGAACGGCACCGTCGATCTCGAAGGCGGTGACGGCTCGTTCGTGGTCATCGACGTCGCGGGCGGCGCACTGCGGGGACTCGACGTCGTGACATGGCCCGACGATGTACGCTCTGTCGCTTCGCTGGCTCCGCCCGACGCGACGAAAGCAGGCCAGGTAACGTTTCCCGCCCGGCGCTCCCAGCCCGGCGTCGCGGCGGTGGAGCTGGACACGGCGCTGACCGTGGACAAGAATCCGGCGGAGTCCGTGTTTCACATCCGCGTCGGACGGCAGCGCCCGGCGACGGTTGTGCGCGTCGCCGATCACTTGCTCGTCGAGATCGACAAACTGTCCCGCATCGCGGGCTTGTGGTTGTTGGAGGTTCCCCCCTTCCCGAACGTCGAAGCTACGGCGTAGTGGACGAGCGATTCGAGCAATACGTCACCGAGCTGTTCGCCGCTGAAGACCCGATTCTCTCGCAAATCCGCGCGCGTCACGAATCAGAGAAGCTCCCGGCGATCAACGTTTCGCCCGAAGAAGGCAAGCTGCTCCATTTGCTGCTGCTGCTGATCCAGGCGAAGCGCGTGCTGGAAATCGGCTCGCTGGGCGGATACAGCGGGGTGTGGCTCGCCAGGGCGTTGCCCGCGGACGGCAGGCTGGTCACGATCGAGAAGGATCCCAAGCACGCCCGGATCGCGCGCGCGGCGTTCGCGGCCGCCGGTCTGCAGGATCGCATCGAGCTGATCGAGGGTCCAGCACTCGAGGTCTTGGCGACCCTGAAGCCCGGGTTCGATGCCGTGTTTATCGATGCCGACAAGGAGCCGTTGCCCCACTATTTCGTCTGGGGGATGAAGCTGCTCCGGCGCGGCGGCCTGCTGCTGTGCGACAACGCGTTCTTTCACGGCGCCGCAATCGATCCCAACGATCATTCCGCAAACGCGGCAGGCGTTCGCAAGTTCAACAAGCTCGCGGCGCGTGATCCGCGGCTCGTCGCCACCATCATCCCGGTGCGGGACGGCCTCGTCATTGGCGTGAAGACGCGGGACAAGCCATGACCTGGGGGCAGGCACTGATCGACGCCGGCGCGGTTCCAGCCGCATACGTACCTCCTCCCGGCGCGGGCGCGAGGAGTGACGTCGCGACCGGGACCGAACCCGCCGATCTCGTCGAAGACGCGGAGCTCCAGGCGCATCCGCTTCCCGATCGCAGCACGGCACGCATCCCCGCCGCTGTCTCGTTCCTCGCCGGCATCGCGCGGTGGAGCGTGGTCGCGTATGACGGCGTCGTACAGGTCGTGAATGCCTATGTCGCCGCCGCCATCCGACGGCGCGATGAGCGCGGCCGGCTCCATACGACGCGCGACCGGAGTCGCGCGTTTGCGGTTGCGCCGCTGCAACGCATGACGCCGGCGCTGAGGCAGCGGCTCGAGCAGACGGCTCCTGATATCGAGCCGATCGATGGCGACCTCGTGGAACAGCCGGCGCGCTATCTGGATCAGGTCGAAAGCACCGTCCGTCGAGTGCGCGCCGGCATTGAACGAGATCTCGCCGACGCCTGTGTCGCCGGGCTGCCGCCGGAGGAGTGGCTGGTCCTGGACGGTCTGCTGTCGCGATCCCCTGCGGTCGCGCGGCATCCGCGCGCCCTCGGCGTGATCAAGAGTCACGGCGCGCAGTTCCTGGAAGGCCGCGGACTTGAACGCGCGTTGACGTTGCCCGCCGGACATCGGACCAGTGTGTTCGCGGTGCGCGGCGGGCACACGCGCACCGAGGTGTACTCGTGGTACGTGCGTCTCTGGCCGTGGGAGGGCAACGATCTGCTGTACGGCCTGCTGCGCGTCGAGGCGCGGGCCGATCGCGAGAGCATCGCGCGAGCCACCGAGGTGAGCGGCTGGCTCTGGGCGGAGCGGGCGCCCCTCGCGACACCGGCCACACGGTGGGACCGGCTGTTGTATCCTTTACATACTGTGGAGGAATACCTGAACGCCCTCGCCCCGCGGCAGCCGCAGCTGCGCCGAGTCTCTCGCTTGCCCAAGACAGGGACATGATCGCGCGCCCGGACAAGGACGCCCCCCCCACCCTACCCACCCCCATTGGTCGCGTCGTCGCGACCGAGCTGAAACCGGCAACGCCTCACCAATTCCATTTCTGGACTGCCACGGAAACCACGGTCGGCATTGGTGCGATTG
>DASZCG010000092.1:0-4489 GCA_035943355.1 Gemmatimonadales bacterium | reverse complement strand
GAGATCGCAGGTGAGCCGGGTGAAATCGTGCAGCGCCGTGTGGTCGCGCCCCAAGAGCGCGCCGATGATGTCCTCGACATCGCCGCCGGAACAGAAGGCGCGCCCGGCACCCGTGATGACGCTGGCGCGGACGCCAGGCTCGCTGTCGAGCGCGCGGAACGTGTCACGCAGCTCGGTATAGACCTCGAACGTGAGCGCGTTGAGCCGCTCGGGCCGATCGAGTGTAATCGTCGCCACGGACGTCTGTGCGTCGAGCTGATAGCCGAAGCTGGACGGGTGCAGGCTCATAGCACCGCCACCGCTTCGATTTCAACCAGCGCCTTCGAATCCATCAGCGATTTCACTTCCACGACGGCCATGGCGCAGTAGTGGCGCCCCATGTGTTTGCGATGCACGTCGCCGAGCGGAGTGAGATTCGCGAGGTAGGAGAGCCGGTCAGTCGTGTAGACGACCATGCGGCCGATACTTTCCGGTTTGCCGCCCGCGGCGCGCACGACCGCCAGTACCCGGCTCAGCGCGCCATCCCACTGCGTCACGAAGTCGCCCACCGGCACGATCTGCCCCGCGACGAACAGAATCCGGCCGCTCTTTTCGGCCAGCATGCCGTGATTCCAACCGCTCGGGCGGGCACCAAATGCTTCAGGATTGATGATCTCGAAGGTCATGTTGTCTCGTTCACCGTTTGGTAACCCCGGGCTGCCGCCCGGGGTCAGCCGACCAGGGTTAGCCGACCCGCACAGCCGTTCCATTGGGTCGTTCACCGGTCAGGACGCACAGCGTGAGCACTGCCTCGGCTACTTCCCCGGGTGTTATGAGTCTCTCTTGCTCCGATGCCTCAAGCATTGCCGCCAGTGCCGCCTCTGCCGTCTTGCCGGTCTTCGCGGACACACGCGCGATGGACTCCTTCGTCATGTCCGTGTCGACATATCCGGGACACACCGCGTTGCAAACTACGCCGCTGCCCTCGAGCTCGGCCGCGACGCTGCGTGTGAACCCGACGACTGCGTGCTTTGCCGCGGCGTACGCAGCGATATACCGCGCGCCGGCGAGGCCTGCCACCGACGCCACGTTGACGATCGCTCCACGTTTGCGCTCGAGCATGCCCGCGAGAAACGCGTGGGTACAGAGGAAAGTACCTGTGGCGTTGACGGCCAGCACGCGATTCCAATCATCGAGCGTGATCTTGAGGAGCGGAGCGCTGTGCGCGACTCCCGCATTATTCACGAGGATGTCGACAGGACCGGCCGCTTGGGCGAGAGCTTGGACGCTCGCCGCATCGGTGACGTCACAGCGCACGGCCCTTCCTTTGATCTCGGCCGCCACCGCATCGATCTTCTCCCTGGTGCGGGCGGCCACGACAACCGTGGCGCCCGCGCCGGCCAGCTCTCGTGCGACCGCCGCTCCAATCCCCTGGCCGCCACCCGTGACGACGGCGACCGCCCCGGAGAGCCTCACTGTCGGCTTCCAATCTCGGCGAGCACCGCTTCTTCGAGAATTGCCCCCAGAACGTCGATCGTGCGACGGCCTTCCTCGGCACTCGCCGCGGCGGGGTCGCCGAAGTACGCCCGCGGTCCTCCCGCCTCGAGGAACGTGCGCTTGCCGTCCTTGATCGCGTCCGACAGCGAGGTGGGATTCGGTGTCAGGGCGCGACGGACGTGCTCGCGGACGCGCTCGGGTTGCTCGCTCAGCACGATCGAGCTCTCGAATCGACCCGCATGGCAGGCGCCGCTCTTGAACTCGTCGCCCAGGCGCCCGCCCCATGGCCTGCGCGTGAGATCGGGGAAGATGACGGGTACCAGGCGGTCCGCGCGGCCGAGCTTCACCGCCTCGTTGAGGGCCGTGAGGTGTTCGGGATCGAGGTGCGCGTTCGCGATCGCGAGCAGCCGGAAATCCTGCTCCGTCAGACTGCGTGCCAGATCGACGATCAGAGCGGTCACGGTGACGCCGGAGATCGACAGGGTGCCGGGGAAACCGGAGCCGAATTGGGCGGCGGTATACGCGAGGGCGGGCAGGATGAGCACGCCGTGGCCCCGCGCAGCGAGCTTGTTCGCCCCCGCGCGCGCCATCGCGGTCGCGATCACGACGTCGCTGTCGAGGGGCAGGTGGGGGCCGTGCGCCTCGAGCGCGCCGACGGGCAGCACGACGAGCGTGCGGCCGCGGTCCAGGTCGCGCACCTCTTCCCAGGTCAGTTGCGCCAATTCATGTACCGGCATCACTATCCCTTACGACGATATGACAACTAACGTGAGATGACGACACGATGACCTTAAACATCGCTGATTGGCTGCTGGACGCGCGCGTCCGGGAGGGGAAGGGAGACCGACCGGCGCTGCTGACCGATCACGCCGCATACACCTACCGGGACGTGCAGGCGCTCGCGAACCGATTTGGGTCTCTGCTCGAGAGCGCCGGCGTGGAGCCCGAGCAGCGCGTCATCATCGCGCTGCCCGATGGGCCGGAGTTCGTCGCGGCGCTGTTCGGCACACTCAAAGTTGGCGCGGTGGTGGTGATGGTCAACCCACAGCTTGCCCTCGACGCGATCGAATACTTCTGCAGCTACACCCGCGCCGTCGTGGCGGTCGTCCATCGCCATGTCGCGACCGTCTTCCAGGCGGCGCGCGGCGCCGCCGGGGTGCACCTCAAGGAAATCATCGTCGCCGGCGAAGCGGCGACCACGCGCGCGCTCGAGGGCGCGCCGAGCGAGCTCGAGACGTTCCCGAGTCACAAGGACGACGCGGCGATCTGGTTGTTCTCCGGCGGCACGACGGGCCAGCCGAAGGCGGTGGTGCAGAGCCACGCGTCGTTCGTGAATACGACCGTGTGCTATGGCCAGCGCGTCCTCGAATTGACGCAACGCGACATCACGCTCGCAGTCCCGAAACTCTTCTTCGGATACGCGCTCGGATCGAACTTGTTCTTCCCGTTCTCGGTCGGCGCCGCGGCGGCGTTGTTTCCCGAGAACAGCACGGCCGAAACGCTGTTCGAGAAGATCCGGAAATTCCATCCGACGGTCCTCGTCACTGTCCCGACCATGGTCAACCAGATGGTGTCCCACCCCGATGCCGCGCTGCAGGACCTGTCCTCGCTGCGGCTCGCGACATCAGCCGGCGAGGCGCTGCCCGTCGAGCTGTACGACCGCTGGAAGAAGACGTTCGCAGTCGAGCTGCTCGACGGACTCGGCACCGCCGAGATGTGGCACATCTTCATCTCGAACCGGCACGGTGCGGTGAAGCCCGGCACGCTCGGCACCGTGGTGCCGGGCTTCGACGTCCGCGTGCGCGACGACCTGGGCCACGATCTGCCGGACGGTGAAGTCGGCATGCTGTGGGTGCGCGGCGGCTCGCGCGCGATCGGCTACTGGCGGCAGATGGATAAGACGCAGGCCGCGTTTCGCGGCGAGTGGTACGTCTCGGGCGACCTGATCCGGCGCGACGCCGAGGGCTACTTCACCTACTGCGGCCGCGCCGATGAGCTCTTGAAGGTCGGCGGCAAGTGGCTCGCACCGCAGGAAGTGGAGGGCTGCTTGCTCCAGCACCCGATGGTCAAGGAAGTCGCGGTGGTGGGCGTTCAGGATGCGACCGGTTTGACAAAACCGCACGCCTTTGTTGTCGCAACCGAGGAGCGACCGGGGCTCGCCGAAGAATTGCAGGCCTTCGCGCGCGAGCGGCTCGAGCCGTACAAGGCCCCGCGCGCGGTGAAATTCCTGTCTGTGCTTCCGCGGACCCACCTGGGCAAGGTCGATCGGGCGAAGCTGCGGCTACAATGAGAAGGCGCCACCGATTACTTTGGTGGGCCTGGATAGGTGGCCGAGTGGCTGAAGGCGCACGCTTGGAAAGCGTGTTAGCGGGCAACCGTTACGTGGGTTCGAATCCCACCCTATCCGCTGGACAGGTGGGTGAGCGGTTGAAACCGCCGGTCTCGAAAACCGGTATGCCCGCAAGGGCATCGAGGGTTCGAATCCCTCCCTGTCCGTCCCCATGGGAATCTGGAATAGCACGCTGGTGTACGTCGGCGCGCGCACGCTGCTGGCGGGGGCCATGATTGCCCTGCTGCTGCGCCGCCGAGTGGGTGTGGCGTACGCCGGTGGACAAGTGATTTCGGATCTCACCTGCGCGGCATTTCTCCTCGCCTACGTCAATCCCGATATTCGCGACGACGTCGGTTGGCTCGTCATTCCGTTGTTGCTCTTTGTCCTGTATTGGGAGGCGATGCGCTTTTTCGAGAACCGGCGCGCGGCAGCGCTCAGTGAAGAGGAGGACAGTTGGTTCGACACGGCGTTGAATACCTACGGATGGATATGGAGCGGCGCGTTCGTGCTGCCGGCGGCATTGGCGGGATGCTTTCTGATGTTCGAGCTGGTGGCGCCGGGCGAGTGGCCGTTTCCCAACCCGCGGCCCGCGCTCGCCTGTGCGCCTCAGCGACTGAAGACCGGTGCCGAGCTCACGTTACGGATGCGCGTCCCGCACGGCGGCGAGCTCACCGTGTTCAC
>DASZCG010000091.1:0-3380 GCA_035943355.1 Gemmatimonadales bacterium | reverse complement strand
GGGGGGGCGGGGGGGACGTTACCGGATGTGATTGCGTCCGGTCTGCGCGTGCTGTTCTGCGACATCAATCCTGGTCTCTATTCGGGTGCGACCGGCCACCACTTTGCGCGGCCGGGCAACCGGTTTTGGCCCGCGCTGCATGGCGCGGGCTTTACCCCTCGCATTTTCTCGCCGTGGGAAGATCACAAGCTGCTCGAGCTGGGCTACGGGATCACGAATCTCGTGGCGCGGGCGACCGCGGCGGCGGCTGAGCTGACACGACCCGAGTTCCTGGCGGGCGCGCGGCGGCTGGAGCGGCAGGTGAAGCGCTACGGGCCGAGGTGGGTCGCGGTGGTGGGGATCGGGGCGTATCGCGTGGCGTTCGGGCGTCCGAAAGCGGTGATCGGTGCGCAGCCGGAGCCTCTCGGCCCGGCGCGCTTGTGGCTGTTACCGCAGCCGAGCGGGCTCAATGCGAATCATCAACTTCCTGCGCTGGCAGAAGCATTCCGGGAGTTGCGCATCGCGGCTGGTTAGATCGTTGCTTGCCTTGTAAAGCACTTGGTTACTGAGGGTAAAAGCCGGAGCGGATCATGCGAAAGTGGCTACGACGTATTCGCGGTGCGCTCGGGATGGGCATCACATGGGCAGCCGCATGGTCCGCGGTGGGCTTCGTCCCGCGCTGGATCTTTGGCATCAATTCCGACCTCCCCTTCCCTCTCCTCTTCGGGGGACTCGGCTTCATTGCCGGAGTCACATTCTCCGGGCTCCTCGTCCTGACCGAGGGCCGCCGCCGGTTCGATCAGATGTCGCTGCCGCGCTTCGCGGCGTGGGGCGCTGCGGGCGGCCTGCTGCTCGCGACCCTCTTCGTCAGTGGCGCGTCCCTGGGCTGGGGTGCGGTGCTGGCGATCCACACCACATTCGCCCTCGCGAGCGCCGGCTGCGCCGCTGGTTCGCTCGCCGTGGCCAGGCGTGCGGCGAGGCGAGAGTTGCCCGACAGCCGTGAGGACACGGAGCCCAACCTGCTTGGAGACGGTGACTAACATGCTGTTGTAGGGAAACCTCCCGACCCGCACACCGAAGCGATATGTTCTCGCCGCCCCCCGCTCTCACCGAACGGAATCGCGTGCGCATCAGCGACATGAACTGGATGCAGGTCGAAGACTACCTGCGACACGACGACCGCGCGGTGCTGCCCATCGGCAGCACCGAGCAGCACAGCTACCTGCGGCTCACGGTCGATTGCATTCTCCCCGAGCGCGTCGCCGTCGAAGCCGCCGAGCCGCTCGGCATCCCGGTGTTCCCTGTAGTCGCCTACGGTGTGACGCCCTACTTCCGCGAATTCCCCGGCTCGATCACCCTGCGTGTCGAGACGCACCTGCGCCTGGTGGCGGACATCCTGGACAGCATGGCGCACGGCGGCTTCCGGCGCATCATGATCTGCAACGGTCATGGCGGCAACGGCGCGGTCCAGCAGTTGGCCACGGAGTGGGCCGCCGACCACCCCGACTGCAAGGTGATCTTCCACAACTGGTGGAATGCGCCCAAGACCTGGGCCAAGGTCCAGTCCATCGATCCCGACGGCTCGCACGGCTCGTGGATGGAGAACTTTCCCTGGACGCGGCTGCCGGGGGTCGAGCTGCCGAAAACAGCCCGGCCCATGGCCGACATGGCCAAGGTGCGTGCCCTCGACCCCAAGGCGCTCCGCGACTACCTCGGCGACGGCAATTTCGGCGGCCGCTACCAGCGGTCGGATGACGACATGCAGGCCCTGTGGCTGGTCGCCGTCGAGGAGACCCGCGCACTGCTGGACGGCTCCTGGGGAACGTGAGATTCCTGGTCTGGGGCGCGGGGGCGATCGGCGGCACGCTGGGCGCGTGCCTCGCGCGCGCCGGACACGACGTGACGCTGGTGGACGCCGTCACCGAGCACGTGGACGCGATCAATGCCGCGGGCCTGCGCATCACCGGCCCTGTGACCGAGTTTACGATCCGCCTACCCGCCTATCCGCCTGGCCGCCTGACAGGCACCTGGGATACGATCATTCTCGCGACCAAGGCGCATCACACCCCGGCCGCCGCGCGCGCGCTGCTCCCGCATCTCACACCCACCGGTTGCGTGATCTCGGCGCAGAACGGTTTGAACGAGCTCACCATCGCCGAGGTCGTTGGCGAGGCGCGCACCGTGGGCGCGTTCGTGAACTTCGGCGCGGACTACATGGAGCCCGGGGTCGTTTTCTACGGCGGGCGCGGCACCGTCATGGTCGGCGAGGCGTTCGGCGATCGCGGGATCTCGCCACGCGTGACGGCCATTCGCGACGCGTGGCGCGGCTTCGAGACCCTAGCCGCGGCGACGGACAACATCTGGGGCTACCTGTGGGGCAAGGAAGCATACGGCGCGATGTTGTTCGCCACCGCCCTCACCAACGACTCGATCGCCGACTGCCTGGCGCGTGTCGAGCATCGCGGGCTCTATATCGCGCTGGCGCGTGAGATTCTCGCGGTCGCCGCGGCGCGCGGCGTACGCCCCGAAGCGTTCGACGGCTTCGACCCCGCCGCCTATCTGCCGGACGCGCCCGCCGGCGCGGCCGAGCGGTCGCTCGACAGCCTGGTCGCCCACAACCGCAAGTCGGCCAAGACCCACACCGGCATCTGGCGCGACCTCGCCGTCCGCAAGCGGCCCACCGAGGTGGACGCGCAGCTCGGGATCATCGTGACGCTGGGCGCCGAGTCCCGCGTCGCCACGCCGCGCACCGCCCGGCTGGTCGAGCTGATCCACGAGCTCGAGCGCGGCGAACGGCCGATGGGCCGCGCCGCCCTGCAAGCGCTCGCTGCATGAACTTCGACTTCACCGGTCGCATCGCGATCGTCACGGGCGCCGCGCACGGCTTCGGCCGCGCCATCGCGCTCGCATTTGCGCAGCGCGGCGCACAGGTGTTCGCCTGCGACGTGATCGAAGCCGAGCTGCGCGAGACCGAGAAGCTCTGCCGGGCGGCGGGTGCCTGCACGGCGCGGGTCGTGGACGTGAGCGACAAGGCGGCGGTCGAGCGGTTCGCGGCCGAAGCCGGCGACGTGGCCATCCTCGTCAACGACGCCGGCGGCGTACTCGGCCAGGTCGGCGGGCCGCTGGAAGAGGTCACGCCGAAAGAGTGGCAAGCAATCTTCGACGTCAACGTCACCGGCGCCTTCTTCTGTACGCAGGCCGTCGCGCCGCGCATGAAGGCCGCGCGCTACGGCCGGGTCATCAACATCTCGAGCGGCGCGGGTCTCGGCATCAGCCTCACCGGCATCCAGGCCTACGCCGCGGCCAAGGCCGCGCAAATCGGGCTCACGCGCCAACTCGCGCACGAGCTGGGCCCCTGGGGCATCACCGTGAACAACGTCGCGCCCGGCTTCGTGCGCTCG
>DASZCG010000090.1:0-32612 GCA_035943355.1 Gemmatimonadales bacterium | reverse complement strand
GGATCGGTGGCTCTGGGCCGCGCGTTTCTTCAAAACGCGCGGCCTTGCCGCGCAGGCCGTCGCCGGAGGTAAGGTGCAGCTCAACGGTACGCGCGCCAAACCAGCCAAACCCGTGCGCATCGGCGACACGCTGCGCGTTCGCGCCGGACCGTATGACTGGATCATCACCGTTCGCGCCGTCACCGAGCGGCGCGGCTCAGCACGCGATGCCCAGCTGTTGTACGACGAGTCGGCGGACGGGCGCGCGGCGCGCGAGCGGCTCGCGGAGCAGCACAAAATCGCGCCGGCCCCTGCCTACCGCGGCAAGGGCAGGCCCACCAAAAAAGAACGCCGCGAGCTGCAGCGGCTCGAGGACGGAGAAGGCTAGAGCTTCTGCAGGTGCACGTTGCCGGAGCCCGTTTCGACGGACACCCGCCCTTTCCCATCGCCCAGCGTTCCCCTCACATGATCGTGCTCGATGCGTCGCACCTGCAGGGTCAGCCCGCCGAGATCGATGTCTCCACTGCCTGTGTCGAGATCCACTTCGGCGCCGAGGGTGGGCGGCACTTTGAGCGTGACGTCACCGGAGCCGGTTTCGATGTGGACCGAGGAGAACGTGGAGACCAGCGCGACGTTCACCTCGCCGCTCCCCGTCTCGAACGACAGATCGTCGCCGGACGTCGCGGTGACCTCGATGTCACCAGATCCCGTCTCGACGTGCACGTCGGGGGCCTTCGCATCGCGCAACGTGACGGTGCCTGAGCCTGTCTCGAGCCGCAGCCGCGACCCATCCACACCCCCCGCGGTGATGTCGCCCGAACCCGTGGCCAACCCCACATCGCCCGACGCGGTGCGCAGGTTCACATTGCCCGACCCCGTGTGGATTCGCAGCAAGCCGCGCGTGCGATCGGCGGCCACATCGGCGGAAGCGACGGACACGCGAATCGTGCCGTCGACATTCGTCACAAACGCCTTGCCGACACCCAGGTAGAGCCCGACCGTCTTGCCCTTGGGAACCGTCACGTGCAGGTCAGCAAACGCCTCGAGGCCGTCACGGGACCGCCCGGTGATCCGCACTTCGTGTCCCTCACCCGACCAGGCGCGGTGGTGCCGTCCGCCTTCGTCCCAGCCGTTGTCGTCGCCGAACGTGCCATCGTCGCGCACGCGCAGCGACGTGTTCCAGCCGCGTCCCCAATCGGGCATCACGATGACGTCGTCGGGGTAGATGATGCGCAGCGTCTCACGGCCGCGCAGCGGTCCGGATTGGATGTCGAGCTTTGCCGCGTCGGCGCCGCCGCGTTGCGCGTCCACCACGACGTCGCTTCCGGAGCCGCCCTCGACGCGCAGCTCGCCGACGAGATTGTATACAGCGACCGAGTCGCCCTTGAGAATATGACGTGAGGTTTGTGCTGCAGCGGGGATGGTCAACAATGCAACGCCGGAGACGAGCAACAGCGCGCGAGCGATCATAGCGGCTCCACAAGGAGTTGGCTCAAGTTGGATAGCGGAACGCGTTCAAGGGTTGCAGCTTTCAACCTTATGGAAGATTGGCTGCTTTGGTTTCTGCTGGCGATCGGGCTGTTTGTCGGG
Source organism: Gemmatimonadales bacterium (assembly GCA_035943355.1). Classification (GTDB taxonomy): domain Bacteria; phylum Gemmatimonadota; class Gemmatimonadetes; order Gemmatimonadales; family GWC2-71-9; genus 20CM-2-65-7. The sequence goes on along the minus strand of DASZCG010000090.1, from coordinate 31,043 downwards.
GAAATGTTCACCGCAGGCTTCTGGCTCGCCTGCCTGGCGGTCGGGGCCGGGGTCGCGGGCCTCGTGGGGCTGATCCCCGGGCTGGGCTTCGTGACGCAAGGCATCGCCTTCGCAGCGGCCAGCATCGCCAGTATGGCGGGGCTGCGCCCCCGGCTTATGCACTACTTCCAGCTCGGGCCGGGCTCCGAGCTGCGCACCGGCGTGGATGCCCTGCTCGGCAAGACCGGCATCGTCACGGAGCGCATCGGGCCGGGAAGCACGGGGCGAGTCAAAGTGGAGGGCGAAGACTGGCGTGGTGCGTCGAGTGACGCGACGGTGATCGAGCCCGGCACGCAGGTCACGATCATTCAGGTGGACGGCACGACTCTCATGGTCGAGAAGGAGCCATAGCGATGGGTCCCGGCACGATACTCGTCGGCGCGGTGGTGTTCGGTGTCATCGTCCTGATCTCGAAGAGCATCCGGGTAGTCCAGCAAGCCCAGACGATGATCATCGAGCGCCTGGGCAAGTACCATAAGACGCTTGCTTCGGGAATCAACTTCGTGCTGCCGGTGATCGACCGCCCGCGGTCGGTGGACTGGCATCAGACGATCATCACGCCTGCGGGCGACAGCTTCTCGCGCCGCTTCCGTACCGAGCGGATCGATCTGCGCGAGACGGTCTATGTCTTTCCACGCCAGAACGTCATCACCAAGGACAACGTCGTCGTCGAAATCGACGCGCTGATCTATTCGCAGATCACCGATCCGGTGCGGGCGACGTACGAAATCGCGAATCTGCCCGACGCGATCGAGAAGCTGACGCAGACGACGCTGCGCAACGTGATCGGCGAGATGGAGCTGGACCACATCCTCTCCTCACGCGACACGATCAACGCCAAGCTGCGCGCCATTCTGGACGAAGCGACGCACAAATGGGGCTCCAAGGTCAGCCGCGTGGAGCTGAAGGACATCAACCCGCCGCGCGACATCCGCGACGCGATGGAGAAACAGATGCGCGCCGAGCGCGAGCGGCGCGCAACCATCATTACCGCCGATGCCGAGCGACAGTCGCGCATCCTCTCGGCCGAGGGCATTCGGCAGTCGGAGATCAACACCGCGGAAGGCGACAAGCAGGCGAAAATCCTGCACGCCGAGGCGGAGGCGGCCGCGCGGCTCAAAGTCGCCGAAGCGGAGGCGCAGGCGATCGAGCGGATCACGGCGGCGATCAAGGGCACGGGCGGCGATCCGGCGCGCTACCTCATCGCCATCCGCTACATCGAGACGCTGAAGGAGATGGTGTCGGGGCAGAACAACAAGGTCGTCTATCTGCCGTACGAAGCCACGGCAGTATTGGGCTCGCTGGGCGGCATCCGCGACATGCTGACCGCGGGACCGTCCGACAAGAAGGCGTGAAGCCGCTCACCCAGCTCTGCGAAGAAGAACGGATGTTTCAGGGCGCGGTGCGTGACTTCGCCGAGCAAGAGGTGCGCCCGCGCGTTCAGGCGATGGAGCGTGCGGCGCAGCTCGATCCCGCCCTGATCCCGAAGTTCTTCGAGCTCGGCCTCATGGGAATCGAGATTCCCGAAACGTTCGGCGGCGCCGGCGGCAGCCTGTTCATGACGGTGCTCGCGGTGGAAGAGCTGTCGGCAGTGGACGCGTCCGCCGCGATCTTCATCGACGTGCAGAACACGCTCGTGAATGCGCTGCTGCTCAAGTGGGCCTCCGACGACATCAAGCACCGCTATCTGCCGCGGCTCTCGAGCAAAGTCGTGGGCGCTTACGCGCTCTCCGAAGCGGGATCGGGCTCCGACGCCTTTGGCCTTGCCACCAAGGCCACAAAGCACGGTGACAAGTGGATCCTCGACGGTCGCAAACTCTGGATCACGAACGGTGCCGAGGCGGGCTTCTTCGTCATCTTCGCCAATACGGACTTCGCCAAAGGCTACAAGGGGATCACCGCCTTCGCGGTAGAGCGCAATTTCCCGGGCTTCAGCGTGGGCAAGAAGGAAGACAAGCTCGGCATCCGTGCGTCCTCCACCGCGGAGTTGATTCTCGATCGGTGTGAAGTCCCCGCGGCCAACCTGATCGGCGAGGTCGGCAACGGATACAAAGTCGCGATCGAAACCCTCAATACCGGCCGCATCGGCATTGGCGCCCAGATGATCGGTGTAGCGCGCGGCGCGGTCGACGCGTCGCTCAAATACGTCAGGGAGCGCCAGCAGTTCGGCAAGCCCGTCGCTGAATTCCAGGGCGTGCAATTTCAGCTGGCGCAGGCGGCCACCGAGCTCGAGGCGGCGCGTCTGATGGTCTACAACGCCGCGCGGCTCGAGGACGCCGGCGAGTCGTACACCAAGCAGGCGGCGATGGCGAAGCTGTTCAGCTCCCAGGTGGCGGAGCGCGTGACGTCACTCGCGGTCGAGCTGTTCGGCGGCTACGGTTATACCAAGGAGTACCCAGTCGAGAAATTCTACCGGGATGCGAAGATCGGCACGATTTACGAAGGGACGAGCAACATGCAGCTCAACACGATCGCGAAGCTGCTGCTCAAGTAGAGCGACGATGGCCACACTGCGCACCGCTCGCCGTACCCACGGCTTCACCGAATCCGTGATCCGCGGGATGACCCGTCTCGCGACGGAGCACGGGGCCATCAACCTCGCGCAGGGCTTCCCCAACTTCCCCTGCCCTGACGTCCTGAAGGAAGCGGCGGCTCGCGCCATCCGCGAAGACGTCAATCAGTACGCCGTCACGTGGGGTGCCGCACGGCTCAGGAACGCGCTGGCTGCGAAGTACCACGACTGGTATCAGCTGCCGGTCAATCCGAACACACAAGTCACCGTGACCTGCGGCGCGACCGAAGCCATGGCGTCGGCGCTCCTGGGCATCATCGATCCCGGCGACGAGGTCGTCGTGTTCGAGCCGTTTTACGAGAACTACGGCCCCGACGCGATCCTGTGCGACGCTCGTCCGGTCTTCGTCCCCATGGCAATCGGCCAGTCGCTCGACCTGGACCGTCTGACCGCCGCATTCGGACCGAAGACAAAAGCCATCATCATCTGCACGCCCAACAACCCGACCGGCCACGTGTTCGCACGCCGGGAGCTCGAGGCGATCGCCGAGCTGTGCCGGCGCCATGATGCGTTTGCGGTCACCGATGAGATCTACGAGCACATCTACTACGAGGGAGAGCACATCCCGATTGCCACACTGCCGGGGATGGCGGAGCGGACTATCACGATCAGTGGCGCGTCGAAGACGTTCAGCGTCACCGGCTGGCGCATCGGCACGATCATCTCGCCGCCCGACGTCACCGACGCCATCCGCAAAGTCCACGACTTCCTCACGGTGGGCGCGCCCGCGCCGCTGCAGGAGGCGGTCGCTGTCGGGATGGAGACGCTCGGCGACGATTACTACCAAGGACTGGCGCGCGATTACCGAAGGCGGCGTGATATCCTCTGCGCTGGATTGCTAAAAGCAGGTTTCAGATGTCAGGTGCCTGAGGGTGCGTACTACGTCATGGCCGACTTCTCCGGCATCTCCGAACTGCCCGATGACGAGTTCGCCAAATGGCTCACGGCAGAGCACGGCGTCGCGCCGGTGCCGGGCTCGAGCTTCTACTCGAAGCCCGAGCTGGGACGCTCGCAGGTGCGGTTCGCGTTCTGTAAAACGGACGACATGCTGCAGCAAGCCGTCGAGCGCCTGCAGCGCGTGCGCGACTAGAGCCCCTCTTCCACCTCACGCAGTCCTTCGACGTGCCGGCCGATGTCGCTCACGATTTCGCGCGCCAGGCCGAGGTCGGTGGTGAGACTCTGCACACTCCCCGTCCCCGCGTGCAGTCGCAGCAAATTCAACCGGATCGTCTCGAGCGCTGCGACGGCGTCCTTGAGCCGCTGTTGCCCAACATCGCGCTCGGCGGTGAGGTCAGCGACGATGCGATCGTGTCGCGCCGCGATCGCTGGATCGGCATTACCGCGCTGGCCTGTGTCCGCCAGCGCCTCCTGAAGCTCCTCCAGACGCGCCCGCATCTTCTGCGCATCCTGCTCGAGTCGATGGACCACGTCGGGGAGATCGCGCAGCCGGTTTCGCGTCTCTTTGGGCAGCGACTCGAACAGCTGCTCGGCAGCCATGCCGAGTGCCAGCTCGGTCGGCCGATGGGTCAGCGACGCTGGCAGCGCGCGGGCCGGCGTTACGGCGCGGGCCAGTTTGAACAACCAGCGACCAACGCGGCCCGCCCACAGCGTGCCCCAAAACTCTGTGTCGACATCGCGCCGCCGCTGCAAGAGGATCAAGGCTCCCGTCATCCCCCACATGCCGACACCGAAGCCGATCACCGCCGCTTCGGGCATGAGTACGCCCGACAGCAGTGGAACAAGTGTCAGCTGCACGCCGGCCGAGATGAAGCCACCGAGCCCGATCGACTTGAAGATTCTCTCGAGTAGTGACGGGCCGAGCCGTTTACCGCCGGCGCGTTCCTCGCGATCGCGATCCAGCTCGGCTCTGAATGCGACCTCGAGGTCGCTGTGGTCGAATCCTGCTTTCAGCAAGCGCCGTGCGCGCTGAATAAGAACAGCCGCGGGCACGAGCGTTATGCCCCCTGCGAATAAGGCGTATCCCAGGGCGACCGAGATGATGGGCGAGGCCGCCACGACTGCCCCGAGCAGGACGAATGGATACAGCAGCGCTCCGGCATCGTCGAATCGTGCGCCGCGTTTGACAAACACGCGCAGCGGGAGCGGGAGCTCGCGGCGCTGCTCCAGCGCGCGACTGAGTTGATCGGCAAGAACCGTCGTGCCTTCAGGCCGCTCGTTGGGATCCTTGGCGATACAGCGATCGATCGCCTGCGTGATCCGGCGTGGCACACCGGGAGCGACTGTCGCGAGCGGTGGCGCGGCCTCCGTCACCTGTTTCGCCAGCACCTCCGTCGCCTTCTCGCCTTCGAACGGCAGCGTGCCGGACAGCGCGAAAAAACCTACCAGCCCGAGCGAATACAAGTCACTGCGCGCGTCGACCACCTCGCCGAGCGCCTGCTCGGGGCTCATGAACTCGGGTGTGCCGACGACCTCCTCACTCGTCAGCGCACCCGCGCCCGCGACGACGCTTGCAATTCCGAAGTCGGCGACCAGCACGCGGCCGTTGTTCTCGAGCAGGATGTTGTCCGGCTTCACGTCTCGGTGGATGACGCCCTGACCGTGAGCGTACGCGAGGGCCCACGCGACGTCGCGCAGCACGCGGGCGGCCTCCGAGGGCGGAAGCGGACCGCGCCGGCGGACGCGCTCTGTCAGCGTCTCGCCTTCGATATAGGCCATCGCAAAGAACACGAATTCGCCGATCTCTTCGACGGCGTGAATTGGAATGACATTGGGGTGCGACAGTTTTGCCGCGGTCCGCGCTTCCCGCAGGAAGCGCTCGCGCAGCTTGGGATCGGACGCCCTGGATGGCGGCAGCAGCTTGATCGCGACGGGACGGTCGAGCCGCACTTCTCGCGCGAGATACACAACGCCCATGCCGCCCCGCCCCAGCTCTCGCTCCAGCGAGTAGCGCCCGGCGACACCGGCTTGGAAGTCGAGAAAGAGACGATCTGGGGCCGGGGGATGCGTCATAGCACCCCTAAACTAACGCCCTCCCAGCGTCAGGCAGGCGTTTCTAGGCGATCCAGAATTCGCACGACTGGGGCCACCGGCCCGAATCGGGGCCCCGCAACGCGAAACAGCGCCCGGCCAAGCGGGCCCCGCCAGAACCGCAGCGTCCGCTCGCCAATCGGATCGGTGCGTTGTTCGGTGCGAGCGCGTGCCACGATGCTCGCCAGCAGCGCGGTCACCACTGCAGCCGCGGCAATTGGCGAGAGCAGCGGTACCAACGCATCGGGGGCCGGGAACGCGCCTACAGCGCCGAGGCCGGCGGCAATCGCCACCAGCAGACTGACACGCGCGAGCCAGGCGAGACTGCGCTCAAAGCTGGTGGGGCCAGCGCCGTACACGAACGCGAGTTCTTCGCGCCGCCGCGCCTGGCGCGCGGCAAGTGCTGCGACCAGTTCCTCCCGCCGATGCCCCGCCGCAAGCAGGCGGCGAACGCGTACAATCTGAACGACCGCAGGCAGCGCGAGTGCCGCGGCGAGAACGACCGTCACGCTGCCTCGAACCATACCGCTGGTCGGAGAAGACCAGGCGGCGACCGTCGCCGGCATGAGACCCACACCGGTGAAGGCCGCATGAATGAGCGCGGGTGCCTCGAGGTGCGTGCTCCGTATCAGGAACGCACGCACCGCCAGCGGCACCGGCCGGGCACCAACTGCCTCCGCAACCTCTTTGACGAGCGCGGCTGCGTCGGGAAAACGCTCCCAGGGCGCCTTCGCCAGACAGCGGTCCACGATCTGCGCCAGGCGGGGGGGCACGGAGCGAGCGACGGTGCTGAGCGGTGGCGGCGGGGCGTTGACGTGCAGCGCCAGCAGGGCCTCGTCGGTGAGGGCGTCGAATGGCAGCTGTCCCGAGAGCATGTAGTATGCGACCACCCCCAGCGAATAAATGTCGCTGCGCGCATCGACGACATCGCCGCTCGCTTGCTCCGGGCTCATGAACGCCGCCGTCCCGACGACATGTCCCCGCGGCGCGGCGGGGCGTCCCCGTAATCCATAGGGGATGCGGGCAAGATTCGAGTGCGCAATGCCGAAATCGGACAGCAGCGCGTGATCCGCGAACGCATCCAGCAGGATGTTGTCGGGCTTGACGTCGCGGTGTACGACGCCGCGGGCGTGCGCATAATCGAGCGCCTCTCCGATGCCGCAGATCAAGCGGCCCGCCTGCTGAGGATCGACCGGTCCCTGGCTCGCGACTCGGTGCGAAAGCGTCTCCCCGGGCACGTACGCCATCGCGAAGAACACAAAACCGCCGATCTCGTCCACCGTGAAGATGGGTACGATGTTCGGATGGGTGAGGCGCGCGATGGTGCGCGCTTCGCTGAGGAACCGCAGGCGGCACGTTTCATCGGCGGCGAGGTCGGGCAACAGTACTTTGAGCGCGACACGACGATCCAGCCGCCGCTCGCGAGCGAGGTACACGAGTGCCATCCCGCCACGTCCCAGCGGCGCCTCGATGTCGTATAGGCCGGCCAGCGCATGACGCAGTTTTTCCATGATGCCTGCATACCCGGAGACCCGGTCCGAAGTTCGTGGCGCGCGACCCAGGGATTTGCATCGCTGCTGGACACGCTTGCCGTTTTGAGCGCAAATTGGGCCGCCTATGACCAGCATCTCGACCGCACACTCGACGCCGGCAGCCGCGCGGGAAGCGCCACCTCACCAACCGTACATCCCTGCATCGCAAGCGCCTGCCGAACTGACCCCGCGAGCCATCGTCCTGGGGGTCATCCTCGGCCTCATCTTCGGAGCGTCGAACGTCTACCTCGCGCTGAAGATCGGGCTCACGGTCAGCGCGTCGATTCCGATCGCGGTTCTCTCGATCACGATTTTCCGCTGGTTCGGCCGCTCCACGATTCTCGAGAACAACATCGTCCAGACGACCGGCTCGGCGGCGGACTCTGTTTCGGCGGGGGTCGTCTTCACGATCCCCGCGATTCTGTTGATGGGCTACGATCTCGACATCTCGCGCGTAGCCATCCTGGCGATCGCGGGCGGCTTGATGGGCGTGCTCATGATGATCCCGCTGCGGCGCGCGCTGATCGTCAAAGAGCACGGCAACCTGCCGTACCCGGAGGGCACGGCGTGCGCCGAGGTGCTGATCGCGGGAGAGCGCGGCGGCATCCATGCCAAGACCGTCTTCCAGGCCTTCGGCATCGCCTTCGTCTACAAGTTCTTGATGACCGGGCTCAAGCTATGGCAGGAGCTGCCCGGCAAGGTGCTGCGCGGCTATCAGAACGCCGAGGTGCGGGTGGAGGTGAGCCCGGAGCTGCTGGGCGTCGGCTACATCATCGGACCACAGATTGCCGGCTATCTGTTCGCCGGTGGCTGCCTCGCCTACGTCGTGCTGATGCCCGCCATCAAGCTGTTCGGCAGCGCGATGACGGAGCCGATGTTCGGGACCACCAAGCTGATTCGAGACATGAGCGCCGGCGAGATTCGCGCGGCGTTCGTGTTTTACATCGGCGCCGGCGCGGTCGCGAGCGCCGGCATCATCGCCCTGGTCCGCTCGCTCCCCACCATCATCAGCGCCTTCAGGGCGGGTTTCGCCGATATGCGCGCGAGCCGCGTAGGCCAAGCCATCGCGGCGAAGCTACGCACCGACGACGACCTGCCGATCAGCCTGACGGTATTCGGCTCGATTGGCCTCGCGATTGTGCTCGCGTTTCTACCGCAGATCGGGGTCAACCTGCTCGGCGGCGTGCTGATCATCATCTTCGGCTTCTTCTTCACCACTGTGTCATCCCGTATCTGCGGCCAGATCGGCAGCTCGGCCAATCCGATCTCCGGCATGACCATCGCGTCGCTCATTGCCATCTCGCTGATCTTCCTGCTACTCGGCTGGAATCACATCGACGACCGTGTGCGCGCCATCTCCATCGCCTGCGTGATCGCCGTGGCCGTCGCCAACGGCGGCAACACGTCGCAAGACTTGAAGACGGGGTTCCTCGTGGGTGCGACCCCGAGGCGCCAGCAGATCGCGATCCTGATCGGCGCGATCGGATCCGCGCTCGCCGTGGGGTGGACGCTCACCTTCCTCAATAACGCCTACCGCTACGAGGTCCCTGAAAGCCGCCCGGGGTTTGTTGCGCCGGCGAGTGGCTCCAGCGCGGACGGGAACGTCGTCGTGCATAGCGAAACGATGTCGCATTTCGGTGTCGGCGGGACCGATTCGATCGACAACACCAGCTATCAGGTCATCCGCGTCTACGTCGAAACGCAGGGCGTGCCGCCGGGGAAATACCTCGTCGATCCCGCGTCGCACGAGATTCGCTACGTCGTCGACCCCGGCATCGGCGGGCGCATTCATGAGTACCGCGGTCATGAGCTCAAGCGGCTCGACTCGCCCAAAGCGACGCTGATGGCGCTGATCACCGACGGCATCCTGACGCACAGATTGCCGTGGGCCCTCGTGCTGATCGGTGTCTTCCTGACCATCGCGATCGAGCTCATGGGCGTGCAGTCGTTGCCGGTGGCCGTGGGCGTGTATCTGCCCATCACCACATCGGCGGGCATGTTCGCTGGCGGGATCGTGCGCTGGCTCGTGGAGCGTAAAGTTCGCTCCGACAATCGCTCGCTCGCCGAAATCGAATCGGGTCCTGGTGTCCTGTTCGCGAGCGGCTTGATCGCGGGCGGCGCCATCTGCGGGATCGCCGTGGCGGCGATTGCCGGTTGGGGGAGCGCACGGGGCATGTCGGCCGAGTGGCTCGCCGAGAAGATCGGGCTGTATCACACCCTGGGCGGGTTCGCCACGTCGGCTGTCGTGGGGCTCGTCATGTTCGCGGTTCTCGCCACGCTGCTGCACCGAACCGGCCTGCGACGCCAGTAAACATTATAACGACACTATAGAGACATCATGGCGACACCGACGCTCGGATTCCTGAAGAAGCTGCTCGACACGCCGGGGCCCTCGGGGTTCGAGCAGGCTCCTGCCCGGGTGTGGCGCGACGAAGTCAAAAGCTTCGCCGACGACGTCCGCGCCGATGTCCACGGGAATTCGGTGGCCGCGCTGAATCCGAAGGGCAAGCCGCGCCTGATGTTCGCGGGGCATATCGACGAGATCGGCATCCAGATCACGCACATCGATGACGACGGGTACCTCTACTTCTCCGGCATCGGCGGCTGGGATTCGCAGGTCCTCGTTGGCCAGCGGGTGTTGCTGCTGACCCGTGAGGGGCCGGTCCACGGGGTTGTGGGCAAGAAGGCGATTCACCAGCTAAAGAAGGAAGATCTCGAGCGCGTGACCAAGGTGATCGACCTCTGGATCGACATCGGTGCGGCGAATCGCGACGCGGCCCTCGCGCGCGTCCGCGTCGGCGACGCCGGGGTGATCGACAGCCGGGTGGAGGAGTATCCGAACGAGCGGATCGTGTCGCGCAGTCTCGATAACCGCATCGGGGCCTATGTCGCCGCCGAGGCGTTGCGCCGTCTGTCATCGCAGCGGCCGAAGCACGCGGCGGTGTTCGCGGTCGCCTCGACACGGGAGGAGATCGCGTGGACCGGCAGCGGCGCACGCACCAGCGCAATCGGCATCGAACCGGACGTCGCGATCGTGGTCGATGTCACTCATGCAACGGACTACCCGGGCGCCGACAAGAAACACACCGGCGACCATAAGCTCGGCGGCGGAGTGGTGCTGAGTCGCGGATCGTCGGTCAGCCCGATTGTGTTCGACCTACTGGTCGACTGCGCGGAACAGACGAAGATCGCCTACACGGTGCAGGCGGCACCGCGCGACACCGGAACGGATGCGGACGCGATCTACAACGCCATGCGTGGCATCCCGACCGGGCTCGTCAGCGTGCCCAACCGCTACATGCACAGTCCCAACGAGATGGTTGCCCTCCAGGATCTCGATCGGGCGGCCGACCTGCTCGCGGCTTTCGCCCGGCGGCTCGAGCCGACGATCGACTTTGTGCCGCGCTAGAAAAAACAGAAGAGCCCCGGACTTGATCTCCGGGGCCCTCTGCTGACCGGTAGTATGCGCTCACCTTACCGATTCGTCTTAGAACCCACTCGCGAGCTCACCAAAGTCGTTGTTCGTCGCCCAGGTCTCAATCGTACTATCGAAGGAGAACTCGTAGCCTAAGCCGTCGCACGCGTTCCCGATGGTGGGCCAGGTCTGCATGTAACCGGTCTGCGCGACCACGCACACGTCATACGTGCCGTTCGTCAGCCCCGAAAACATGAAGTAGCCCGACGCATCCGTGCTGGCCGTCGCCAACAGGGCATGGGTCGACGCGTTGAATAACTGAACGGTCCACCCCGGCATGCCGTTCTCACCGCTGAACATGTCGCGACTGCCGCTGCCGTCGAGGTCATTAAACACTATCCCCGTGGCCTTATGGATCCCCGTCACCGTCGAATCCGACGGAGGTGGCGGAGGAGCCGGCGGCGGCGGTGGCGGAGGAGCCGGCGGCGGCACCGGCGCAGGCGGCGGCGGTGGTGGCGGCGGCACAGGAACAGGATCAGAACAGTTCTTGTGCAGCTGGGCCTGCGCAGCAGCCGCGGCGCCGGCCTGGCTGTTGCCATTCTTGCCCGCCTGCGGGGAGTTCTTGCAACGGTTGTCGGCGTTGGCATTCGCATTACCGCCGGACTGCCCCTGCGCCGCTCCGACGGCCAACGGCGTCACAACGAGGGCTAGAACTAACAATGGGACGCGCATACTACGTCTCCTGACCATGGGTTGTGGTCCACAAACAGCACACCCCACAGGGGCAAGAACTGCACCGGTTTCACCTAACTCAGCACAAGTGATTGTTATTTGGGTGCTTAGAGCGCGTTCATGCTACGAAAATCGACCGTGCTACCGGACGATTTTTTGACGGCGCGTTTTGCGGCTTTTTAGGCGATTTGCATGGTAACAATTCGGCAGGAAAACCTGCCCTATTTCCGCTTCAAATCGGCAAGTGCCGATTGGGCGGCGTTTCTCACACCCTTGTCGCCGTCGTCGGTGAGTCCTTCGAGCGTCCCAATCGCCGCCGGCGTCGCCGCGATGCGGAGTGCTTCCACCGCCATCGTCCGACGAGCCGTGGGTTGGCGGCCGAACAAGCGGCCCCCGGGTTGCGCGAACTTGATGAGCGCCTGCACCGCCGCGGGACTGCCGATCCGTCCTAACGCCAGCATCAGCTCGCGCTCGACCGCTTCGTCCTCTTCCTCTTCCATCGCCACAACCAATGGCATCGCCAACGCGCTGGACTTGCGCCCACCGACGCCGAGGGCAGCCTGTATCCGCACCTCGGGCGACTTGTCGCGCAGTGCCCGTCGCAGCGGCTCGGCTGCGGCAGCCGACCCAATTTTCGCGAGCGCGAGCGCCGCCGCTTTGCGTACGCGTTCATCGTTGTGATTCAACTGCTGCCCCAGCGCGGGGACCGCCTCAGCCAGCCCCAACTCCCCTGCCAACTCTGCCACGTTCCGCACGACGAACCACTGGTGGTGGCCCAGCATGTGGACCAGCTGATCGGTGCCCTCCTTCATGCCGCTGAGCGCCATGAAAATGCCGCGCCGTTCCTCGATGGTCGGGGCCGCGACGAGCAGATCCAGCAGCACCTCCACGCCGTCCTCCCCTGCCCTGCGCAGCACCAGCAGGGCGGCCTCCCGGTCGGCCGGGTGGTCGGCGATTTCGGCGATCGCCTCGAGCAGCGCCTTGCTGTACATGCGCTTGAGGGCAATCGAGTACTGGCGCCGCTGCGTCGCATCGCTCACCTGCTGCTCAGCGCGAACGACCCCCACCATGATGCTGAGCCCCTGGGTGACGCGCTTGTTCTTCATCGCCGTCTCGAGCTGCCGGCCAAGGACCGCAAGCAGGTCACCCACATGTGGGCCCGTCGGCTTGGCTTGCAGCTGTGCGATCAGATTGGCGGCCGGTTGAGCGGCGGCGGCGGCGGGTGAAAAGCCCGACGTCGCGGCAATTGATTCGCGCACGATCTGCGGCACAGCACCGTCTTCTGAGCTCACTTCGCTCGTGGCTGGGCTGGACGCGGCGGGGGTCGCCGGCGGCTCGGGTGGAGCGGGGGTTGGGGGACGGGGAGGGGGAGCCTCCACCACGACCGGCTGCATGACGACCGTGATCCGTTTGGCTCCCGTCGCCTCTAGGCGGTGAGCGAGACTATCGGCGCCAGGCTGATCGGCCAGCCCGCGCAACAGCTCGAATGTCTCGACCAGCGGCGGATCGGCGGGAATCGCGATCTCTTTGACCGCGTGGAATTCCAGGCGCTGGACCAGCGAATCGTAAGGACCTGGTTGATCGAGGGGTTGGCCGTTGATCACCAACCGGCCATGCTGCGCCCCGACAACAGCCCCTTCAGTCTTGAGGAGCATTACCAGCGCCCGAAACTGGACCTTTTGATCCTCTTTCGCGTTAGGGTCGCGAAACAGGTCCAGCGTGCGCGCGAGCAAGGCTGCAAATTCCTGCGGACCTACCATAGGGGCCTCAATGTAATACGCTTCCCGGGACCCGCCGCCGCGGCTAGAGTACGCCCATGATCGCCGTCCTTCTCGCAGCGACCGTCGTCACATTCTCGCAGGACACCCTGTCGCCCGCCGCTCGGCGCGTGCTGGCGGACGTCCGCTTTCTGGCAGACGACCGGCAGGAGGGCCGTGGCGTCGGGACGGCGGGACTGGAGCGTTCCGGGGCCTACATAAAGGAAGGCTTCGGCCGAGCCGGGCTGCGGGCGTCCTTTCAGGATTTCACGATCCCCGCTGACGCCCCCGCTGTGCTCCACACGAACCTGGCCGGCACCGCCACCCGCAATGTGGTCGCCGTGATTCCCGGCAGCTCCCCACAGTGGCGCAACGAATTCATCGTCGTGGGCGCGCACTACGACCACCTCGGCATGGGTGGCTTCGGGGCGCTCGACCCCGACTCCACGGGACGGGTTCACAACGGCGCGGACGACAATGCGTCCGGTACCGCGGCGTTGCTCGAGATTGGCCGCATGCTCAGTGCACGCACGCCGGCACCCGCCCGGACCATCGTGCTGGTCGCGTTCAGCGGCGAGGAGCTTGGCACCCTGGGCTCGAGCTACTTCGTGCAACACGCGGTACCGCAACCGATCGATTCCCTGTACGCCATGCTCAACCTCGACATGGTCGGCCGTCTCCGGAACGCGCGGCTGATGGCGCTGGGTGCGGCGACGGCGCGCGAGTTCCCGGCACTGCTCGATTCGCTCAACACTCCGCCGCGCTTCGATCTGCGCGCCTCGGGCGATGGCTGGGGACCGAGCGACCATGCCGTCTTCTTCGCGGCGCATCATCCGGTGCTGCATTTCTTCACCGATCTGCACGAGGACTATCACCGCTCGACTGACGACTGGGAAAAACTCAACGTCGAGGGGCTCGCTCAGGTCGCGCAGTTCGTGGCCGATCTGGCCTGGGCGCTCGCGAATCGCCCGGCTCAGTTGACGTTCGTCGACGCGCCCCGGCCGCAGGCGAGCACCGGTGGGTCGGGCTATGGCGCCTACCTCGGTACGATCCCCGACATGAGCGGCGGCGGCGTCTCGGATGGCGTCCGCCTCACCGGAGTGCGGGCTGGAAGTCCGGCGGAGCAGGCCGGTCTCACGGGTGGCGATGTGATCACGGCCATCGGCGACAAGCACATCGCCAATTTGTACGACATGACCGACGCGCTCCGCAGCCACCAGCCCGGGGACACTGTCGTCATCGTGAGCCGGCGCGGCAGCGTGGAGCGGCGCGCGACAACGGTGCTGGGAAAGCGCGGGACATGACCACGAGCTCCGCGTCCGCAGCCAGCAAGGTGGTGCGCGCCTTGCGCGCCGCGCATTTGCACGACGAGGGGCCGCAGCTGCTGCTCCAGATGGCGTGCGAGCGCATCCGCGGGTGGGGACCGCCATACACGTCGGTGTACGCCTATATGCTGCACGGCGACGAGCTCGTACTCGAAGCGCACGCGGGGCGCGAGACCGATCATACCCGGATTCCCGTGGGTCAAGGTGTCTGCGGCACCGCGGTCGCCGAGCAGCGCGACCAAAACGTCGCCGACGTCACGGCGATCGGGAATTATCTCGCCTGCAATGTGTTCACCAAGTCGGAGCTGGTCGTGCTGATTCGACGGGGTGACCACATTCTCGGGCAAATCGATATCGATTCGGATGTGCCGAACGGATTTGGCGAGCGCGAGCACGCCGACGTGAAGGACGTTGCCGACGCCCTCGCCGTCCTTCTCTGAGGTAAACGGCGTCCGGCTCTTCACCCGCCGCGTGGGAGCGGGACCGCTGGTCATTGTGCTGCATGGCGGCCCCGGCGCGCACCACGACTACCTGCTGCCCCAATACGACTTGCTGGCACGGCGTCGCGAGCTGTTCTACTATGATCAGCGTGGCGGGGGGCAATCACCCGTGTCGCGCGACACGCCGGTCGGCTGGCGGGAGCAAGTCGCGGACCTCGACGCGATTCGCGAGCAGCTGGGCCTCGAGCGGATCACGGTCTGCGGCTACTCCTGGGGCGGGCTGCTCGCGGTGCTGTACCTCCTGCAGCATCCGCAACGAGTCGAGCACATGGCCCTCGTTTCGCCCGCCTCTCCCACCGTCGCGTATCGGCGCCAGTTCGACGCCGAGTTCGCCCGTCGCATGGCGGTGCCGGAGATCCAGCGTGAGCGCGAGGCCCTGCGCGCCAGCGGCCTGCGCGAGCGGGATCCCGCTGCGTTTCAGCGCAGAGCGTTCGAGCTGTCGGTCGCCGGCTACTTCCGCGATTTTCGTGACGCGAAGAACCTGACCACATTCCGTGTCACCGCGCGCACGCAACAGGCTGTTTGGGATAGCCTAGGGGAGTACGATGTACGCCCTCAACTTCGCGACCTCGCATCGCGCACCCCGCTCCCCGCATCCCGGGTAATTCACGGCACATTCGACCCGATCCCTATCGCGGGCTCTCGCGAGGTCGCGACGCTGCTCGACGCACCATTGGTCGAGCTGCCGGTTGGCCACTGCCCGCACGTCGAAGCCACCGACGATTTCGTGCGCGCCGTGGACGAGTTCCTGCCGAGCACATGAGACCAACCCCATTCGGCTACATCTTTCGCGACCTCGCCGACGCCCAGTTTCCGGCAATCGACCAGGCGATGGACCACGCCGGAGCGGTCGAGGCAGACCGCGATCAGTTTGCGCTGCTCGAGCCGGTCGGTCGTCTCTTACAGCAGATCGTTCCGGCCGACGCGAGCCCCGATGTGTTCGAGGCGCATATCCGGCTGCTCCATCACGCGTTTTGTCATTGGGCCGCGCACGGCTGGGTCTACAGCATCAGCGAGACCGCCCTCTCGCGGTCCTTCAATCAACGCGTCATAACCGACCGGCTGCCGCGTCCCGCATTGTATCTGCAGCTGCCTGAACTCCGCGTGTGGGGCACACCCACGCCCGAGGGTCACGCCGAGCCGCTCGATGGGATGTTCGTGACCCAATGGCCACCGGCCGGCGTTGCGGTACTCGCCATCTTCGGCATGCGCCCCGACCGGCCCGGATTCAGTGCCGTGGGCCTCGAGGGGCGCGCGGACACGGATGACGCGGGCGTGAATGAAATCGAGATCGCGGCCGCGCGCGAAGATGGGAGCGCTCCGTTCGGGCCCACGCTCGCGGGTGGCTCGGCGGCCGGACTCCATTCGATCGCCAACCCAGGCGAGCTGCTGCTCCTCACCTGCCGGCTGCTTCCGCTCTTGCCACTTGACCCGACTCCGGATCCGCCGGGGATACCGAGCGCAATGGAGCACGTCGTACAGGTCGAGTAGATTCCGCGCAATCCCTATGAGTCCGAAAGTCGCCGCGGCGGAGCGCCAGGCGCTGGCGCGCAAGATCGTCGCGCGGTTGAAGCGGGAGTATCCCGACGCAACCTGCGCATTGCACCACAGCAACGCCCTCGAGCTGGTCGTCGCAACCATCCTCTCGGCGCAATGCACCGACGCCCGCGTGAACATGGTCACCCCGCACCTGTTCGCGAAGTACCGCACGGCAGCCGACTATGCGGCCGCGGATCCGCGTGTGCTCGAACAGGAGATCCAATCCACGGGATTCTTCCGCAACAAGACCAAATCGATCATCGGAATGGCGCAAGCGCTGGTCGAGCGTCACGGCGGCGAGGTCCCACAAACCATGGAGGAGCTGACGGCGCTACCCGGAGTGGGGAGAAAGACCGCCAACGTCATCCTCGGCACGTGGTTTCACAAGAACGAGGGTGTCGTGGTGGATACCCACGTGCATCGTCTCGCCCGGTTGCTCAAGCTGACCCGTCAGGACGATCCCGTGAAGATCGAGCAGGACCTGATGGCGATCGTGCCGCGGGACGACTGGACGTGGTTCTCGCACACCCTGATTCAGCATGGCCGGCGCGTCTGTATTGCGCGACGCCCGAGATGCGGTGAGTGCGTGCTGAATCGGTTATGTCCGAGCTCGACTGTATGAGGCCACATTACACGTCGGCACGTCGGCACGTGATGCTATGAGCACAGCCCTACCACCTGTCGACAAAGCGGGCCTCATAGCCACGCGCCGCGACATTCACCAGCACCCTGAGCTGGGCTTCGAGGAAACGCGCACCGCCACACTCGTGGCGGATCGGCTGCGGGCGTTCGACTACACGGTGACCCCCGGCATCGGCAAGACGGGCGTGGTGGCCTTGAAGAAAAATGAAGGGCGCGACGGTCGCTGCGTGCTGCTGCGCGCAGACATGGACGCGCTGCCTGTCGAGGAAGCCAACGACGTTCCCTACCGCTCGCGCCACTCCGGCAAGATGCACGCGTGCGGACACGACGGGCACGTCGCGATCGGTCTCGAGGTCGCGCGCCGGCTCGCCCCCCTCTCGCTGGGCGGCAGCGTGAAGTTTGCGTTCCAGCCGGCGGAAGAGGCCTCGAATGGGGCGCAGGCGATGATCGCGGACGGCGTGCTGGAAGCGCCCAGCGTCGACGCGGCGTTTGGCATCCATCTGTGGAATGACTTGCCCGTCGGGACCATCGGGGTGACGCCCGGGTCGATCATGGCGTCGGTGGATCAATTCGAAATTGTCATCCATGGGCGCGGCGGGCACGCCGCCGCTCCGCATCAAGCGGTCGATTCCGTCCTCGTCGCCGCCCAGCTCGTCAGCGCGTTACAGGGCCTGGTGTCGCGCCGGCGCGATCCCCTCGAGCCTGCCGTCGTATCGGTGACGGAAGTCCACGCGGGGCGCGCCTTCAACGTGATTCCCGCCCGAGCGGACGTGCGGGGCACGGTGCGGACGTTCGGTGGCGCGTTCTTCAACGCCGCGCCCCGGCTGATCGAGGAAACGGCGCAGGGCATCGCGGCGGCGTTCGGCGCGCACATAGAGGTGCACTACCACCGCCTCAGTGCCCCGCTGATCAACGACGAGCGACTCACGGCCCTCGTTCGCGATGTCGCGGCCGAGCTGGTCGGCACGGCCAATGTGCGTCAGGGCGTACGGACCATGGGGGGTGAGGACATGGCGTATTTCCTCCAACGGGTGCCGGGCTGCTTCGCATTCGTGGGCTCGGGCTCGGCCAACGGGAAGGCCTCGCCGCATCACAGTCCGACGTTCGACATCGACGAGGAGTCGCTGGTTATCGGCGCAGAATTGTTGACGCGGACCGCCGTTGCGTTCTTGAACCCCGGGCAGTGATGTCTGACCCCGGACGCAAGCCGGGGTTCACACGGACCCGACTACATTTGGCCTGATGTCCAACCAGCTCGCATCCGAACAATCCCCCTACCTCACGTCTGCCGCCCATCAGCCGGTGCACTGGCTGCCCTGGGGCGACGCCGCGTTCGCGCGAGCGCGCGCCGAGCAAAAGCCGATCTTGTTGGACATCGGCGCGGTGTGGTGTCATTGGTGTCACGTGATGGATGGCGAGTCCTATGAGGACGCGAGTATCGCGGAGATCCTCAATCGGGACTTCGTGTGCATCAAGGTCGATCGCGACGAACGGCCAGACGTAGACGCGCGCTACCAGCGCGCGGTGCAGGCGCTGAGCGGCCAGGGCGGCTGGCCGCTCACGGCATTCCTCACGCCCGACGGCGAGGTTTTTTTCGGGGGGACCTACTTCCCCCCTGACGAAAACACCTTGGGCCGGCCCGGATTTCGCCGCGTGTTGATGGAAATCGCGCGCGCGTTCCGCGAGGAGCGCGATCGCGTCGCGACGAATGCGCGCGCCATCCGTGAGCACGTCACCCAGTCGCTCGACGAAGCGAAGCCGGGCGCCGTGAGCGCCGAGCTGGTGAGCGCGGTGGCGGACCAGATGGCGCGATTGTTCGACGTCCGCTACGGCGGCTTCGGTACGGCACCCAAGTTTCCGCATCCTGCGGCGCTCGAGTTTCTGCTGGCGCGCATGTACGACGCCCCGGGCGGTCTGCAGTGGCACCGGGAGATCGTCGACAAGACCCTGACGGGGATGGCGCGCGGCGGCGTCCGAGATCATCTCGGCGGCGGTTTCCATCGCTACGCGGTGGACGAGCGTTGGATCGTCCCGCACTTCGAGAAGATGTCCTACGACAACTCCGAGCTGCTGCGCGCCTATCTCTCCGCGTATCAGGCCCTCGGCACGCCGCTGTTCAAAGAAGTCGCCACCGGCATCGTCGGCTGGGTGCTCGAAGTGATGGCGGACAAGGAACACGGCGCGTTCGCAACGTCGCAGGATGCCGATCTCACATTCGGCGACGACGGCGACTACTGGACGTGGACGCTGGACGAGATGCAGGCGGAGCTACGGGCGGAGGAAGCTGCCGTCGTTGCGCGGGTGTTTGATATCGAGGAGACCGGGGAGATGCATCACAACCCGAAGAAGAACGTGTTGTGGTGGAAGCAGGATCCGGTGGGGGAAGGCGACGGCGAATGGCCGGTGCTGCGCGAGGCGATGCGAAAACTGAAAGCGGCGCGCGACCGCCGGCCGGCGCCCTTTGTGGATCGTACGGCATACGTGAACTGGAACGCGATGATGGCCGGCGCTTTTCTCCAGGCCGGCGCCGTGCTCGACCGGCCGGAGTGCAACGACCTGGCGCTCGCGGTGCTGGAACGGATCTGGTCGGAGGCGTGGGACACGCAGGGGGGGATGTCCCACGTGCTGGGCAGGCGAGAGCCGCGCGGCATGCTCGATGACAACGTGCAAGCGGCGGCCGGATTCCTCGATGCGTACGAGGCGTCTGGCGAGCAACGCTGGCTCGAGCGGGCGATTGCAGTCATGCGCTACTGCGACACGGCGCATGCCGATCCGGGTGGCGGCTTCTTCGACATCGCCGCCAATCTGAATGGCACCGCGTATCTGGCCGCGCGTGCCAAGCCGGTTCAGGATGCCCCAACGCCGTCGCCGAACGGCGTCGCGGCGCTGGTGCTGGCGCGCCTCTGGGCATTTACCGACATGGCCGAGTGGCGCGCGCGGCTCGACCAGCAGCTTGCCGCATTCGCGGGCAGCGCGCGTGAGCTGTCGCTCTATGGGGCAACGCTGTTGCGCGCCATCGACTGGGCGGTGAATCCGATTACGCGCATCGCCGTGGCAGGACCTCGCGGCGAGGGCCCCGCCTGCGCCATGCACCTCGCAGCCTTGCAGGAATATCGCCCGCGCAAGGCCGTGATCCGGTCGACGGCCGCGGCAGCGGCGGCGACCGTCTGCGTCGGCACCACGTGCTCTCTCCCCGTGGCGACGACCGAGAAGCTCAAAGAGCTACTACATTCCTAGATCCTTATATACGGGACCATTGATGCCGAACAAGAAAGCAGTGATCGACACGGCGCGCGGCACGATCGAGCTGGATCTTTTCACGGACGAAGTGCCTGGCACCGTTGCCAATTTCGAGAAGCTCGCCAATTCCAAGTTCTACGATGGCACCAAGTTTCATCGCGTGATTCCCGACTTCATGATTCAAGGCGGCGACCCGTACTCCAAGACCGGCAAAGGCCCGGTCGGGACGGGCGGACCGGGATACACGATCAAGTGCGAGACGGGAAAGAACACGCATAAGCACGTGGCGGGGACGCTGTCGATGGCGCACGCCGGAAAGGACACCGGCGGCAGCCAATTCTTCATCTGTCATGCGCCGCAGCGCCACCTGGACGGCCTGCACACCGTGTTCGGCCAGGTAACGAAGGGGATGGATGTCGTGAACGCCATCCGGGGCAACGACGAGATCAAGTCGATTCGCGTCTCGTAACCCGTCAGGGAGGGGATGACCTGTGGTCGCTCTACTATTGGCCATGAGTATGACCGTCCAGGACTCGGGCGCGTTCGTGGTGCGCCTCGGTGTGGACACGCTGTCGCTGGAGCAGTACAGGCGGACCGCAACTCAGCTGCGCGGGGAGTACGTCATTCGGTTGCCCCGCAGCGTGCATCGCATCTATACGGCTGATCTGAATCCCGACGGCACGATCCGCCGGTTCGAGCTCGTCACGCACAACATCGGCAGTGAACCGGGACCGCGGGAGACGAAGACCACGATCGATTTGCGGGGCGACAGCGCGGTCGTGACGGCGCCGCGCGGTGACAGCACGGTGACGGCGAGGATCGCCGTTCCCAAGGCGACCTTCCCGTTCCAGTTCTATGTCATCGGATTGATGGAGCAAATGGCGCGTTACGCGCGCGGCACGGGCAAAGACAGCGTGCGCGTTTCGGCGTTACCGTCGGCTACCGCGCCCAGCGGCGGTTACATCAAGCGGCGCGGCGGAGCGGCGAGCGACACGCTTGTGTTCATGTTCGACGACGGACCGTTTGCGGGAGTCGGACCGTTCACGTTCCGGTTGGATCGTCAGGGACACGTCACCTGGCTCACCGGCAAGGGCAGCACCGTGCAAATCGACGTGCAGCGCGTCGCGTCGGTCCCGATGGCGCAGGCTGGGACGATGTTCGCGAACCGGCCGCTGGGCCTGCTTTCGCCGCGCGACACCGCCCGCACCACGTTCGGCGGAGCCGACTTGTGGGTGGACTACGGCCGCCCGATGAAGCGCGGGCGCGTAATCTTTGGCGACCTCGTGCCGTGGAATACCGTGTGGCGCACGGGGGCGAATGCCGCGACGCAGTTCAACACGCCGATCGATCTCGTGATCGGCGGCGCAAAGGTGCCGGCGGGCAGGTACACACTCTGGACCTTGCCGTCGCCGACCGGCTGGAAGGTCATCTTCAACCAACAGACAGGACAGTGGGGCACGGAGTATCACGAGCAGCAGGATCTGGCCCGGGTCGACGCCAAAGTTGAAACGCTTGCCGCCCCCGTCGAACAACTGTTCATCGGCTTCGAGCCGGCGCCCGGCAATGCCTCGGCCACAGCCCTGACCATCTTGTGGGACAAGACGAAGGTCTCCGTCCCCGTGTCGAAGCAATAAGTGCATCTCGATTTCGCGGTCGTCGCCGACTACGCGCTGGTCGATCAGTCGGGCAAGATGTCGGTGCTCGGCATCTTTCAGCACATCTGGGTGCCGCAGTTTCCTGCGATGCACCCACGGCTGCATCTCGTGCTCCGTCTGAAAGGAAAGCGCACGGAAGTCGGCGAGCATCAGGTACAGATCAAGTTGATGGACAACGACGATGCGGAGCTCCTGGGAGGCTCAGGCACGGTGAATTTTGCCGAGCCTCCCGCGGGGGTCACGGAGATCGAAGCGGCGGCGGTGTTGGTGTTCGACGTGCCGTTCCCGCACGCCGGCCAGTATCGCTTCGAGATCACGGTCGACGGCGAGCGCAAGGCCACGGTGCCCATCACCGTTTCCCAGATGCCGCCGATGCCAGCGCCGGCTCCACCACAACCGCCAGCGCCGCCGGCACCACACGCTCCTGGGACCTAACGCACCACCGCCACCACCCCTCAGCGCGCACGTGCGGCTGCCGTTGCTGCTCATCGCCGCCGTGCTGGCGATGGCCTTCGACCTCGGCGGCTACCCGCTGCTCGACCCAGACGAGGGCCGCAACGCCGAAGTGGCGCGCGAGATGGCGCAGACGAACGACTATCTGCTGCCACAGCTCGAGGGCCTGCCATATCTCGACAAGCCAGTCGTCTACTTCGCGGCGGCCGCCGGTGTGATGGAGATCCTCGGCCCGACGGAGACCGCAGCGCGCCTGCCTGCGTTTCTGTTCACGATCATCACCATCCTCGTCGTCGTCCGGTTCGGACGGCGCCGCTGGGGAGCGGATACCGGCTGGCTCGCGGGCCTCGCGCTCGCGACGACGCCGCTCGTCCTCGCCTACGCGCGCACGACGATTTTCGACAGCGCCCTCGCCTGCTGTACCACGATTGCCATCATGGCGTTCTGGGAGGAGCGGCCGATTCTCGCCTGGGCAGCGATGGGGGTTGGGGCCCTGACGAAGGGCCCGGTCGCGCTGCTGGTCCCGCTGATCACACTGATTCCGTATGCGGTGCTGACCGGCCGACCCGTCCGGCGGCTGTTTTCACTCGCCGGGATCGCGGTCTTCGCCATTGTGGCGCTGCCGTGGTTTCTCGCCGTGTCACATCGCATCCCCGATTTCGCGCATTACGTCTTTGTGCGTGAGACGCTCGAGCGCGTGACGACGACGCGTTTTCACCGCACGGCCCCGTTCTGGTACTATCTGCCGATCCTTCCCGTAGCCGCGTTTCCGTGGGTCGTACCTGCGCTGGCACGGTGGAAGAACCTGCGCTGGGCATGGCTGGGCCGGCGCGTGAATCCCTACGCGCAGGACACGATTCTGCTCGTGTGCTGGGTGCTCGGCCCGCTGCTCTTTTTCACGCTCAACAAGTCGAAGTTGCCGCAGTACGTCTTGCCGCTCATGCCGGCATTCGCGCTCGCCGCCGCGCGCCTGATTACGCGCCGGCCGAGCGAGTTAGGCGGCGGCATCGCCGAAGGGCGGCGCACCTATGCCGCCATCGCCGCATTTCTGGGCCTGGCGCTCGCATCGCTGACACTGTGGCTTCCTGCCCCGATCAGCCTCACGCCGGCAGAGCGCGGCGCGATTCCGCTCACGGCACTGGCGCTGGGAATCGCGCTGCTGATTTCTGCCGCCCTGGTATGGCAGGCGGGGCGCGCCGAGCGTCCGCGCCCGGCGCTCGGCATCATGGGCTATGCGCTGGTCGTCATCACGGTGCCCCTCGTCTCCTCGCGGTTGCTTGCGGCTGTCGGTGAGGATCGCTCGGCGGCGACGCTGGCGCGCGTCATCCAGAATACCGGAGGTGGATCGACCGAGGTGGTGGGCGTCGGTGCATTTCCGACGTCGCTGCCGTTTTACCTGCGCCGCATCGTGCCGGTCTCGACGGCCAACGGCCGCGAGCTCACCAGCAATTACATCGCGGACCACTACGAGCAGTTTCTTGCCCTTCCCGGCTCACCGCTGGAGCCGCCCGACGCATGGCGCGAGCGGCTGGCGCGCTGCAGCCGGCCGACCGTGTTCATCGCTCGCGCCAACGACACGCGGATCCGCGCGGCACTCGAGCCTCATCTTCAGCTGCTCGCCGTCGAGGGGCAGTACGCGGCGTACGGACCATGTGCGGCATCTTCGGCGCGATAGCGGGCCACGGCGCTCCGCTGCGCCACCCCGATTGCATCGCGCGCATGGCGGCGGCGCTGCAGCATCGTGGCCCCGACGGAGAGTGCATTGTCGGCCATGAGCGCGCGCGCATCGGCGCGCGCCGGCTCGCCATCATGGATCTCACTACCGGTGACCAGCCGTTCAAGAGCCCCGACGGCAAGATCTGGATGGTGTGCAACGGCGAGATCTACAATGCGAACGAGCTGCGCCGTGAAGCCTCGGGACCGGGGTGGAAGTATCCGTTTCGCTCCCGTGGCGACATCGAAACGATCGTTCCGTTTTACGAGCGCTATGGTGCCGACGCCGTCGCGCGGCTCGAGGGCATGTTCGGACTCGCTGTGTGGGACGATGGCCGCAACCGGCTGCTGCTGGCGCGTGATCGCGCGGGTGAAAAGCCGTTGTTCTGGGCCGACGTGCGCGGCGAGCTGCGCTTCGCATCGGAAATCCAGGCGCTGCTCGAATTTCCCGACCAACCGCGGCGGGTGAATCGCACAGCCCTGTCGTTGTACCATGCCCTCGGCTACGTGCCGGCGCCCTACACGATGTTCGCAGGAATTCACAAGCTGCCGCCGGCTTCGGTGTTGATTGCAGAAGGTGGCCGGACGGAGATTCACTCCTATTGGAGCGCGGCAGCCGCGGCCGAGCGGCCCTCGCGGCTCTCGTTCGACAGCACGGCCGAGCTGCGCGAGGTGCTGCTGCGCGCGGTGCAGCGCGAGCTGATGTCCGACGTGCCGCTGGGCGTTTTCACGAGCGGCGGTCTCGATTCTTCATTGCTCGTTGCCGCGGCCGCGCGCGCCATGCCCGGCGAGCGGATCCACACCTACGCCATGCGCTTCACCGAGCCCGGATACGACGAGAGCGACTATGCCGAAGCCGTCACGCACGACATCGCGACGGTCCATCATGTCGTCACGGCGGACGACGAGTCGCTCGGGCGCGCGCTCGAGGTCGTGTCGCGCTCGCTCGCGGAACCGCTCGGCGATCCGGCGGTGCTGCCTACCTGGCTGCTGGCCGAGGCGGCGCGCGAGCAGGTGAAAGTGATTCTCTCAGGCGAAGGGGCGGACGAGCTGTTCGGCGGGTACCCGACGTACCTGGGCCACAAATTCGCGCGGCGCTGGCAGCGTATCCCGCGGCCGCTCCGCGGCGTCGTGCGCTGGGCGGTCGATCGCTGGCCGACGTCCACAGGCAAGATGACGCTCGAGTTCATGCTCAAGCAGTTCCTCGCCGCCGCGGACCTCCCCTCGCTCGAGCGGCACTTGACGTGGCTCGGCGCTGTGACCATCGAGGACGGGGTGATCGCGGAGCTCGAGGGCAAGCTCGACCGCTTTCCGCACGACGACCCGTTGAATCGTGTGATGTGGTTCGATTTTCTCACGTATCTGCCGGACGACCTGCTCGTGAAAGTCGACCGCGCCACGATGCTCGCGTCGGTGGAGGCGCGCGCGCCGTTCCTGGATCGTGAGGTGATGGAGCTCGTGCTCCCGCTCGACTCCAGTTTCAAGGTGCATGGCATCACAACCAAGGCGATATTAAAGCAAGCCGCGCGCGGGCTGGTCCCGGAACGCGTCATCGAGCGGCAGAAACGCGGCCTCTCCGTACCCGTCGCGCGCTGGCTCAACACCGGACTCGCGCCGCTGGCCGATCGGTTGCTCCATACGCCGCTGCTGGCCGAACACCGCGCGCTGCGCCGCAATCACGCGCGCCGCCTGTGGCCGCAGCTGATGCTGGAGCTCTGGGCAGAACGCTGGAACGTGGATATCAGATCTCATGAATCGTGACGAAGCGCTGGCGCTCATGCATGAGCACACCCAGTCCCCCTCGCTGCGCCAGCACATGCTCGCGGTCGAGGCGGCGATGCGCGCGTACGCGGCCAAGTACGGGGAGGATCCCGAGGCCTGGGGCCTCGTCGGACTGCTGCACGATTTCGACTACGAGAGATTTCCCAACCAGGATCACTCCCCCACCGATGGCCATCCTGCGTGGGGCGTGAATCTGCTCCGCTCAAAAGGCGTCGCCGAACCGCTGCTGCGGGCCGTGCTCGGACATGCCACGTACTCGGGCGTGCCGCGCGACACGCCGATGGCCAAAGCGCTGTTCGCCGTGGACGAGCTGTGCGGGTTTCTCGTCGCCTGCGCGCTGGTCCGGCCGTCCAAGAGCTTTGGCGATCTCGAAGTCTCGTCGGTCAAGAAGAAGCTGAAGGACAAGGCGTTCGCCCGCGGGGTGAACCGCGACGAAGTGCGCCAGGGCGCGGAGGAGCTCGGCGTCCCCTTGGATGAGCACATCGCTTTTTGCATTCAGTCGCTCCGTACCGTGGAGCCGTCGCTGGGCCTCGGAGGGTGACCTCCCCAACCGTCACCGGGCATCCCCTCTCGCGAGCGCTCGATCGCGCCACCGGGGCGCGGCCGATTCCAGGCAACATGCTGCGCCACATCGCGATCTCGAGCGACGCGCTCGCCGCGATGCTCGAGATGATCGGCGGCGCGCAGCGCTGGGTCCATTTCGAGAACTACATCGTGCATGACGACGACACCGGCTGCCGGTTCGCGACCGCCTGGGCCGAGCGCGCGCGCGCCGGCGTGAGCGTACGCGTCCTGTACGACGCGTTCGGCTGCCGGAGCACCAGCGCCGCGTTTTGGCGTGAGCTGAAGAGCTACGGCGTCGACGTGCGCCCATTCCGTCCCATCTTGACGAGCGGACCGATCGCAGCGTTCAGCCGCGATCATCGCAAGCTGCTCGTTGTCGATGGCGAGAAAGCAATGACCGGCGGACTGTGCATCGGCGATGAATGGGCCGGCGATCCAGGCGACGGACGCGAGTGCTGGCGCGATACCATGGTCGTCGTGTGCGGGCCCGCCGTCACCGCGCTCGAGGGCGCGTTCGCCCGCATGTGGGCGCGCGTGGGAACGCCGCTGCCGGACCACGAAGGCGCTCCGCCGACGGCGGACGAGTGCGGGCCGTCCGCCGTGCGCGTGGTCGAAGGATTCCCCGGACAGTCGCGCATCTATCGCGCGGTGCAGCTGCTCGCCGCCGCAGTGACCGAACGGTTGTGGATCACCGACGCGTACCTCGTCGCCCCGCCGTCGCTGTACGCCGGATTCGTCGACGCGGCACGCGGCGGTGTCGATGTGCGCCTGTTGCTCCCCGGCACCAGTGACATCCCGATCGTGCGCATCTTCACGCGCAGCGGGTACCGCGAGCTGCTGCACGCGGGCGCGCGCATCTTCGAGTATCGCGGGCCGATGTTGCACGCCAAGACGCTGATCGCCGATCACGACTGGGCGCGAGTCGGGTCGAGCAACCTCAACTTCTCGAGCCTGCTCGGCAACTACGAGCTGGACCTCGTCGCCGAGCAGGATGGTTTGACGACGACGCTCGCCACCCAGTTCTTGCACGACATGGCGCAGAGCCGTGAGATCGTCATGATGGCGCGCCGCCGCCTGCCGCTGCCGCCGCGCCTCGTCGATACGGTCGCCGTGTATCCACCCCACGGCATAAGCGCCGCGCCTGGCTCCCAGCCGCTACCGGCACCACATCGGCGCTCACTCCGCGAGCGCCGGGTCGTGGCCGCCATGGCGCTGATGCAGGCCACGAGTGGAGCACGCCGGATGCTGGCCGGCGTCGCCGCGACGGCCTTCGCGCTGGTCGGCGTGGCGTTGATTCTCTTCCCGCTGACCGCCGGCGCGGTCCTCGCGGTGGCCGCACTGGCGGCGTCCATGACCCTTGCCGGCTATGCTCTCGCGAGGCGGCGCCGCCGCCGTGACAGCGATGCCCGCTGAGCGGGATACGCCGCCCCCGCATGCCTCCCAACCTCCCGGGGGAGGAGCGCGTATTGGAACAGGAGACGACCCGGCTCTGGTCGCCCAGACGCTGGCGGGCGACCGGGCCGCGTTTGGAATTCTCGTGGAGCGCTACGCAGCACAGGCGCGGCGGGTCGCACGAGCGGTCCTGGGCGATCCCGATGACGCGGACGACGCGGCGCAGGACGGGTTCCTCTCAGCCCTCGTGAAGCTCGTGCAGTACGACTCCCGGCGGCCGTTCGGTCCATGGTTGATGCGCATCGTCGCCAATGCCGCGACCGACCGGCGGCGGCGCCGCAACGTGCGGCGCGCGGAGCCGCTGGATCCGGCGCTGGTGGGCGGAGGGCCGAGACCCGACGCGGCGGCGGTGCAGAGCGAGCTGGGCGACCGGCTGCGCGCGGCGCTCGCGGAGCTGCCCGAGCGCCGGCAGACCGCGGTGGTGCTGTTCGACGTCGAAGGCTATTCGCACGCCGAAATCGCGGGCATCCTGCGAATTCCGGAGGGTACGGTCCGATCCGAGGTGTTTCACGGGCGCCGCCGTCTGCGCGCGCTGCTGGAAGACTGGAAGGAGCAGGCGAAATGAAAAATCCTGAATTGTTCGATCATCGTCCCGACCCCGAGCTCGGCAAGGCGCTGCGCGCGGCGCTCGAGCCCTCGGATCACGCCGCCTTCGTGGCACGCGTGATGGCGAACTACGATCACGCACTGGAGCGGGCGACGGTCCCGACGTGGGAAGTACTCGCGTCGTGGTTCCGACCCGGCGTGGCCGCGGCGATCGTCGCGCTCATCGCCGGTTTTCTGTTCGGACGGATGGTCTTGAATACGGGGGACACAGCCTCGATCGAAATGGCGATGGCGCCGGTCGAGGGACCGGGGTTGGCGGCGCTCGTGACGGCACCCGATCCGCCGGACGCGAGCGTCGTGTTTACTTCACTCGTCGAACCACGATAAACGAGAAGAGGAATCATGCTGAATAGATCGAAGATCGCTGCCGTCGGACTGTTGGCCGCCGTGTTTGTGGCGGGCGGTCTGGCGGGGTGGGGTGGTCATGAAGCGGCCGATCACGACGGACCGGGGCGGGGCGGCCAGCGTGGGCCCGATGCGATGGTCGCCTACCTGAGCCACGAGCTGAAGCTTTCCGACGCGCAGCGCGACTCCGTGCGTGCGATTTTCACCCGTCACCGGCCCGAGACCGACTCCTTGTGGGCGCGGGTTCGTCCCCGGTTCGACTCGATCAAGACCCGGATGCGGGCCGAGATCGACGCGGTCCTGACGCCCGAGCAGCGTGCCAAGCACCAGCAACTGATCGACCAGGCTGAGCATCACCGTAAGGAGCGCGAAGACTCCACCAAAGGGAAAGCCGACGGGGGGGGGGGACGGAACTGATGCGTTGGGTCTGGGGTGGGGGGGGGATTCTCGCCGTCGTCTGTGCCACGACCGGCGTTGCGCAGCAAACGCAACAGCCTGCGGCGCCACGACAGTACGAAGTGACCCTGAGCGAAGCGATTCAACGGTCGCTCGACGTGCAGCCCGCGATGATCCAGGCGCGCGGCGACCAGCGCAACGCGGGAGCGTCCAAGCGAACAGCGTATGGCGCGTTCATACCGTCGGTTACGCTGGGATCGTCTGCTGCCCGCGCCAACGTTACGCGCATCGACCAGAGCACGGGACGGCCGGTGCCGGCCGAGTATTCGTATACGGGCAGCTTCAACGCCAGTCTCGACTTGTTCGACGGATTCCGGCGATTCGCCACCCTGAAGGCGACATCGGCCACGGGTGCGGCGGCAGACGCGGGAATCGTGAATCAACGGTTCCAGGTTACCCTGCAGACCAAGCAGCTCTTCTATAACGCCTTTGCGAGTGAGGCGCTGGTTCGCGTCGCCGATGCGCAGGTGGCCCGCGCGCAGCAACAGCTGCAGATCTCCATAGAGAAGCTGCACGCGGGCTCGGCCACACGCTCCGATTCGCTCCGCTCGACGGTGGAATACGGCAACGCGCGCATCGACCTGCTCAATGCGCAGGCGAATCTTGCGACGGCGCAGGCCGATCTCGGGCGGCAGGTCGGTGTGGACGGACTGGTGCGTGCCGTCCCCGACACGACCCTGCCGGCCATGCCCGACACGGCGGAGCTGCGGCGGCTGACGATCGCGGAGTTTCCGGCGGTCGAGCAGGCGGAGGCCCAGGCAAACGCCGCGCGCGCGCAAATCTGGAGCGCTCGCTCCCAATACTGGCCCACCGTCAGCGTGAGCTACAGCAGCAATCGTCAAGGGACTGAAACGCTAAACGGCTCGCCCGACTTGCCCTGGTTCAGCAACTACCCGGAGACGTATCAGTGGCGGTTTGCGTTCTCCTGGCCCATCCTCAACGGGTTTACGCGCGAGGCGAATCAAGTCACCGCCTCCGTCAACCGCGACATCGCGGAAGCACGCGCGGCTGACGCGCGCCGGCAGGCCAATGCTTTGCTCACACAACAGCTGGCGGTTCTCACCACTGCGTTCGAGCAGATCACGATCGCCGACGCCAACGTTGCCGCGGCCCAAGAGGATCTGCGCGTCCAGAACGAGCGCTATCGCGTGGGCGCCGCTACGATTCTCGATTTACTCACGTCTCAGGCCGCGTTGACGCAGGCGCAGGTGAGTCGTATCCAGACCCGGTTCAATTACCTGATCGCACGCTCGCAGCTCGAGGCGACGGTGGGACGGACCCTGTGACAACCGCGCAGGCGATGACCTTCCACACGGGCGACACGCCGACGCCCGACATCGTGATTCTCACCCATCACCTGGCGCGCGAGTACCAGATGGGTGCGGA
Source organism: Gemmatimonadales bacterium (assembly GCA_035943355.1). GTDB lineage: Bacteria > Gemmatimonadota > Gemmatimonadetes > Gemmatimonadales > GWC2-71-9 > 20CM-2-65-7. The sequence goes on along the minus strand of DASZCG010000090.1, from coordinate 350 downwards.
AGTCGTGCACGCGCTGCGCGGTGTGGACATCCAGATCAAGAAGAACGAGTTCGTCGCCGTGATGGGGCCGTCGGGATCGGGCAAATCGACGCTGATGAACCTGATCGGCTGTCTCGACACGCCGACCAGCGGGGAATACTGGCTCAACAGCCAGAAGGTGAGCGACCTGACCGACGACGAGCTGGCGCGCATCCGCAACAAGGAAATCGGATTCGTGTTCCAGACGTTCAATCTATTGGCGCGCGCCACGGCTCTGCACAACGTGGAGCTGCCGCTGATCTACGCGGGCGTTTCCTCGCAAAAGCGCGCGGAACAGGCCAAGGCGGCCCTGTCCGCGGTCGACCTGAAGG
>DASZCG010000089.1:0-2468 GCA_035943355.1 Gemmatimonadales bacterium | reverse complement strand
CGACACATGGTGTTGCACCATGGTTTGAATCGTGGCCTGCGCGGCGGTTCCCTTCGGATCGGACGCGCTGATCTGCGTCATCAGATTGACCGGACAGACATCGGCTTGCTTGCCGGTCGTGAAATCCGACGCGGTCAGCATGCCGTGCTCGAGGTTGTCGATGCCGAGGGCGACGGCTTCCTGGAAACTCACCGAGCAGAGATGGCCCGTCACTTTCACACCGCGCTTGTGCGCCTCCTGGATCGCAGCGCCCAGCTCGGCGCGCCGGATGTCCGTGTACGCTTTGATCCACGTCGCCCCTTCCGACGCCCAATACGCCACGAAGCGGCGCGCCGCTTCAGGCGAATCCACGATCGCCATCGCGCCGCCGCCCTCGGATCCCGTGATGTAGGGCGCGGTGAGATGAATGCGCGGCCCCGGGACGAAGCCGCGATTGATGACGTCCTTCAGATTGATCTCGGCGTACGGCGCGCGGCTGCCCGTGGTGCGGATCGTCGTCACGCCCGAGCCGAGATACAGGCGCGGCCCGGTATACGACATCTGCACCGCGCGGCCACCAGCGGCTGTATAGAAGAGGTGATCGTGCATTCCGATGAGCCCCGGGATGACCGTCGAGCCGCTCATGTCCAGCGTGCGCGTGCCGGCGGGCACCTGCACCGCCGTCGCCGGACCCACTGCCGCGATCTTGCCCGCGCGAATCACGATCGTCTGATCGGCCCTCGGCGCAGCGCCTGTGCCGTCCACCAACAGGACATGCGTCAGCGCCAGCACCGACGTATCGACGGTGATGTATTCGCGCACGCCGGCGGCGAATGAATCAGGACGCTGGGCCGTCAAGGCGAGCAGCAGAGTGAGCGCGTACATGAGAGCTCCTGTTATTCCACGGTGAAGTGCGTCATCATCCCGGCCGAGAGATGCTCGGCGATGTGGCAATGCAGCATCCAGTGGCCGGGGTTGGAAGCGTCGAGCAGAATATCCACCACAGAACCAGCGGGCACCAGCACGGTGTCCTTCCATACGAGATTGTTCTGCGGCACGCCGTTCACCGCGAGCACGAGGAAGCGCTGCCCGTGCAGATGGATCGGGTGTTGCATGCCGTGGAACGCGCGCCGCTCGTTGACCAGCCGGATCTTCACGAACGAGCCACGCTTGAATCGCCAATCGACGGCGCTGTTCTCGCGGCCCGTGGCGGGGTCGCGCAGGATCCATCGCACCTGCCTCGCCGTCGACGCCCAATTCATCATCGGCATCGTGCCACTCCATTCGACCGGGGCAAAGTAGATCGAATCGAGCATCATGAGACGCTGGGTGACGAACGGCAGGTCGTGCGTCTCGAGCGTCAGGATCAGCGCCTGATTCGGCGGCCGGGCGATGTAGCGACGCAACGGCTCGACCTCGCGCAGTGTCGCCGTGTCGCTGCGGATGGTCGCGAAGCGCGCGCCCAGGTCGGGGCTCACCGTCTGAGCTGAGACCGCCACCGTTCCGAGGGTATCGACCTCGGTGAAGAAGCGGCCGTAGAGGTGATCGAGCCCCTGGACTCGGTTGAGGAACGCGCTCGAGCCGGTCGTGTCGAAGCGCACGTCGACCACATACCGCTCCGCCGGTCCGATGACGACGCTGGACACCCACGCTGCGCGCTCGAACGGACCCGCGTCCGATGCCACGACTTTCATCCGCGCGCCGGCGAACGAGAGATTCCACGTACGCGTGTTGGAGGCGTCGGTCAGATAGAACCGCACGACCTCCCCACGCCGCACGGTGAGGTGATAGTCGGGTGCGCCGTTCACAAGCAACAGATTCCCGAACCGCCCCATCAGCGCGTGCGTCGGCGATTCTCGCCCCAGCGGAATGGGTCCGGAATCGCCGATCAGGAGATCATCGAGCAGCAGGATCTCCTCGCGATTGAACTCCGACGGGCGGGACGGGCGAGACGGGCCGGACGGGCGCACGAGCAGGTTCCCGTAGAGGCCGAGCTCCTGCTGCACGTCTTCGCGCACGTGCGGGTGATACCAGTAGATCCCCGCGTCCGGGAAGCGCACCCGGTACGTGAATGAGCCCCCCGGCGCCACAGCGGGCTGCGTCACGTCGGGGACACCGTCGAACGGATTGTCGAGTCGAATGCCGTGCCAGTGGATGGTGCTGGAATCTGTGAGCGTGTTGGTGAACACCACGATCACTACGGCGCCGCGCGTGACCTCGAGCAACGGTCCGGGATATTGTCCGTTGAACGCGTACATCGTGTGGGTCCGGCCGTTGAAGGCGCGCGTGACGACACCCGCGGCGAGCCGGAGCGTATCGCCGTCGTGGAGTTGCATCCGCTGACTGGGGTGCGCGGGCGGCGCGGCGCTATCAGACGGTAGAAACGGCGTCACATCCGGGCGCAGCCGCATTTCCGCCGGCAGCATCGTGAGCTGGGGCGGCGTCGGCACCATGGGCCATTCCCCTTCCCCCCGATGATGATGCTGCAT
>DASZCG010000088.1:0-4265 GCA_035943355.1 Gemmatimonadales bacterium | reverse complement strand
TCTCCATGACGCCGAATCATTGTAATTCCAATCCGTTGGCTTGCCGTGCGAGCCGGCGGGAAATGTCGTGACGGTATCGCCCCGAAATACTGTCAAGACAAATTGATACGGCCCGTCTCGGAGCGAGGCGGCAGGGATTGTGGCGACGCACTCATACCCAGCGACGTGACATTTCAAGAATTCTTGAAATGACGGGGCGCCCCCCCCGCCCCCCCCGCTCCCCCCAGCTGAGCGGCGGTAAAAGAGTAGGACAGAGTCGGGTGGCGTCCGGTCGACGACTCTGACTCTAATGTCCGCATCGCGCCCTGTGAGGTATTGCGGTGCCGCCAAAGAAAGCACCGTAAGCGGCACAGTGTCGACCGGCGGCGGGTGATACTCCGGGAAGCTGATCTGACCAACTTTTGCCGGCATTTTCGCTAAATCCACCGCGCCGCTTTTGCTCAACACGTACACACCAGGCGTAACGGTGAAGCGGCCGTCGGTGGCCTGCGTTGCCTCTGGATTGCCCGCGGTCACGGGCTGCGCTGTAAACGAAGCGCCGAGGTCGGGCAGGGTGACAATCATCGGCCAGGACCGGCTGATGGCGCGAGTCACGATCTTGTCGGCCCTCGGCAGCTCAAAGGGATCACGGATCGGCACCGCGTCCGGATACACCTCGAGCCGCCAGACGCCCGGTCGAATTTTGTCGAGGAAGTAGATCCCTGTCCCGCCATAGGTCACGGTCGATGAGGAGCCGTGGCCATACACACGACGCAATGCGGTCGGCTCGGGAGGCTTGGCGGTCGTGTTGCTCGTGTACATGAAGGCGTCGCGCGCGACGAGCTCGCCCAAGTCGCCATCGTAAGAGATGTGGAAGTCGCCGAAGCGCGTGTTCTCCGGATAGCCGCCATACGAGCGGCCCCGCGGCAAGCGGCGCATCGCCTCGGCGGCGATGATCGCGCTCATCGATTTGCGCGCCGTGTAGACCATGTTGAGGGCATGCGTCTGCCAGCCGAGGTTGCGCGAGGCGGTGCCGAGCATGTCATAGGCGAACATTGCGGCGAACTGCGTGCCGACCGTACGAAACGTGCGCGCCATGGCGGGATACATGGTCCCGGTGCGGAGATCGGGGCTGTCGAACTCGTAAACGATGCGCGGCAGGCGGGCGATCTCGGGCCGCTGCATGTCGGGATACGCATCGGCGCCGCGCAGGTAGTTGCCCACCAGCTCGTGCCCCGAGTTCAGTCCGGTGGGATACCAGCCGAACGTCACGCCCTGGGCCTTGGACTGGCGGATGGCTGTGCCGATGCGGAAATCCTGGCTGACGTTGTAGAAGATCAGCTTGGTGCAGCCGGTGCTGCGAACCGCGTCAGTCAGTGCATTGATGTAGCGAACCGAGCCCGGCAAATCTTCGGGGTGGTGCCACGGCTCATTCACGAGCTCGATGAAGAGGATGGCCGGCTCATCTTTGAGCGCCACGTGCGTGTACGGGTTCACATGGTTCAGGATCTGGCGCAGGTAGTTCACCTGCGCGGCGATAGCGCCCGAATCCGTGCCCATGCGGCCCTTGCCGTAGTACCGGCCAAATCCGGGGGGGGACTCCCGGAGCGCATCGGGCCAGTTGGAGCCGTAGAGCTGGATGGGACTGAACAACATGTAGATGCCGCGCTCGCGCGCGCGGGCGATCAGGTAGTCCAGGAGATCGAGATGATCGTTCGCGATCAGGTTGCCGGCGCTGTCCGAGGACTCCCAGTCGCCCCAGAACGTCAGCCGTAACCCGTCCCACCCCATGCGGGCGAACTGCGCCATGTCCTCGTCGATCATCTGCTTGCGATCGCCGTGGACATATCCGGCCGCGCGATAGTCCGACGCCGTCGGCAGCACGTAATTCGCCCCAAAGAGCGCCACCTCTTGCTTCGTATTCCGCCAACGGATGACGCCGCTCGAGTCGAGGAAGATCAGCTCCCGCTGCGCGTACACCCGCGGCGCTACACCCGCGAGTGCGACGCAGAGCAAGATCGCCCTAACGGCTTGCTCCGGGATGATACTCCCGCTCCGTGTGTCCCACGAGTTGCGAGCGGTAGAAGTAGACGTCGCGCAGGTTTCCCGAGGTGTAGCGTTCGGCCTGGTCGCTGAAGTGCGGCGACCGTGTCGAGCCACTTTCGCCGCCGGCCGTCACCGCCCGAGCCCGCACGCTGTCGCCGAATTCCACGACCGCCAGGAAGCTGTTGCCGCTCGAGCCGTACCACTTCTTGGTGTTGGGATAGGGGCGCGCGCCAAACGCCGCCAGCGAGCCCCAGCTACTGGCCGTGAAGGGTACGGGAATGCTGGGCTTCGCGTCGTCGAAATGCGGCGCGATGGAGTCCTCGAGCCGCTGGAAGCGGTTGATGTCGCCCCAGGGCGTCCGCCAGGTGCCGAAGTCACGGGTGAGCGCGTCGACGGCGTCCGCGAGCGCGCCGAGCAGATCGGAGGCCTGCGCGCGGCTGGTACCCACGTATTGCATCTGCGAGATGCTGGCCGCCCGGGCAGCGGGCGCAACGCGGCGGCCCACCCGTTCGGCCCAAAACACCGCGAGCGACGTCGGCACCGATTCGGCTCCCCAGCGATAATCCCAGCCGCGCAATTGGGCGATGGGCTCCGCGAGTCTGGTTTTGACGGAGTCGCCGGCCGGAGCCGCGTCGTAGGCCGCAAGGAGCGGAGGAATCATGCGCTCGAATGCGGGGAGATAGCTGTCGAACGCCGCCGCGCTGAGCGACTGCATGGTCCAGCCCGTCTTGCCGGCGAGGACGCGCAGCGCGTGGAAGCCGCGGGCGGTCTCCTCCGTGCCGCGCTCGACGTAGCGCGGGAAATTCTCGCGCTTGGGACTCGCGCCTTCACCCGCAGCGGACCACGGCCAGTTGTTCGAGTTGTAGACCCAGCCACTCGGCGGATTCACCGCGTTCGGCGTCTCATCGAACGAGAGCACGCCCCGATATGTGGCCCTGGGGTTGTCACCATCGACCGGCTCGGTCCAGTTGAACGCGGTGTCGCGGCGCGGGATGTAGTTCGAATGGAAATACGCGATGCTCCCCGACGCGTCCGCGAAGACGGTGTTGTTGGACGAGTTGGTGTGCAGCTCCATGATCTGCCGGAAACCTACGAGGTCGCGCGCCTTGGTGCGGGTGTAGGACTGGATCAGCGCATTCACGTGACTGTTCATCAGGCTGACGCTCACGTATCGGTCGCCGTCTTTTCTGACGACCGGGCCGTGCGCCGTGTAGTAGACCGTAACCGTGCGGCGCGCGAGACCGGTATCGGTCTTGTACGACAGCGTGATCGGGCGCGCGTGACCGGGCTGGGCCGTGAGGAATTCGTCGATGTTATCCACGCCGCTCGAGGTGTGCATCCAGCCCGCGTGCGCGTTGAAGCCCTGATAAATAAAGAACTGTCCCCACGTTGCGGCACCGTACGCGTCGAGTCCCTCGTCGCTGACCATCTGCAGCTCGGAGCGGAAGTAGAAGGAGGTGTGGGGATTGATCCACAGCAGCGCGTGGCCGTTCGTGGTGAGGCGCGGGGCGATCGCGATGCCGTTCGAGCCCGACGGGTCGAGCTCGAAGTCGTCCGCGTCTCCGTTGGTGCGGCTCGCCGCCGCCGAGTCGCCGTAGAACGTCGCGAGTCCCCGGACGCTGATGGTCTCGATGTCGCCGCCGATGCTACCTTCCGTAAACGACAGCGCCATCCACGGCTCGAAGTGGGTGATGACGCGGGGCCTCACGTCAGGATGCTTATAGAGGAAGTAGTTCAAGCCGTCGGCGAAGGCATCCATCAGCTTCTTGAGCCACGGCGGGCTCGTCCGGTACTCGGCGCGCAGCGAATCGGGATCGATGAAGAGCCGCTGCCGCAGGTCCTGGAAGATCGCATCCGCCCCCTCGGCCTCCGCCATCCTGCCGAGCGAGTTCAGGTAGTTGGTCTCGATCCGGTTGAAGTCGTCTTCGGCCTGAGCGTACTCCATGCCGAACACGGCGTCGGCATCGGTCTTCCCGTACACGTGCGCGATGCCCCAATCGTCCCGGATGATGGTGACGGTTTGTGCCTGGCGTTCCCAGCGCGCGACATCCTGGGGGGAGGGCTGCTGAACGAGAGCGGCGAGCAGCAATGCGAGTGGAGTCATGGGACCGTGATAGTCATCGTCGCCGCTTTTAAGCCGTCTGCGGCCGCGGTCACGCGCATCGCCCCCCGGCCGGCCGGCCGGAGGATCGCGAGCCCGCGCCCGTTGAAGGCGTGGCGACTGGTGGATTGGTAAGGTG
>DASZCG010000087.1:0-9529 GCA_035943355.1 Gemmatimonadales bacterium | reverse complement strand
CGTGACGAAGAACGCGCCGGTGGCGCGGGCGGAATCCGCCTCGTGCGCCGCGGCGACAGAGTCGGCTGCCGCCATCCCGTGCATGCGTGGATCGACCAGCGCCTCAAAGATCCGCGGCCGGCTCACGATAGCCGCCTGCTCCGGATGAGCGAGCGGCACGCGGATGATGTCGATCCGGAACTTGGCGGAAGCGGTGTCTTGGTCGGGGAGCGCGTTGGAGCATCCCGCCAGCTCTTCAGGCGGACGCACGCCCGCTTGGCCGGAGACATAGATGTACACAACGCTCGTGTCCTTGGGATCGATCACGAGCGTATGGGTGTGCGATCCGCGGCAGGTCTGCACGTTGGCGAGGATCTTGGGATGCGTGAAATCGGAAACGTCCAGGACCCGGACACCGCGCATGCGCTGCGGGCTGACCTGCTCCGGGACGCCTTGTGTGCCGCAGTCGACGCGCCCGTTGCCCGACTCACCGGAGAGGAAGAGCAGGTTCCGATAGACGGAGACGTCGTTCTGCTGCTCCGGGCAGACGTCGGTGTGCACGAGCTTGGGATGTGCGGGATCCGTCACGTCCCATACCGAGAAGCCCTGGAAATTGCCCTGGATGACGTAGTTCCCTTTGAACGCCAGGTCCGAATTCATGTAGTTGAAGTCGCCCGGCTCGGCCGGTACGAACTCGCTTGGGGGCGGCGTCGTCGAGATCAGCCGTAAATTCCACGCAGCTTGCGCCGCGTTCATCAGCCCGGCGCGCAATCCGACCCGTGGGTCGGGTGACGGCGGATTCTGCAGGGACATCATTGTAGTAACGAGAACCAGCGCTGCGAGCACGGCTGTCTCCGGTCGATCGGGGGGCGATGAACGTACGGCGGGCGTGTGGCATCGTCAACGCGACAGTTGCTTCGCCGGCATCTCACGATTTGCTCAGGTCAATTGCGCGAGGCTCCTTTCACCGCGCTCTGGGCGCGGCGAGGTGCACGACTTTGCCGCCGCGCAGCACATTCACCTTCAGGCTGTCGCCCACTTTGAGACCGCTCAGGTAGTTCTGAATCTGCTCGAATGACCCGCCGTTCGGCGTGATGGCGATGCCGGCGACCTCGAGGACGATGTCGCCGCCAATGAGGAGCTCACCCTCGCCGATCTTCGCGCGCACGGTTCCCGCCCGAATTCCCAGCAGTGCGCCCGGGGAGCCGGCCGCAACTTGCTGGACCAAAAGGCCGGCCGGCTGCGGCACATTGAACACCTGAGCCATGGTATCCTGCAGCACCACGAAGTCGATGCCGCTCCAGAACGACTTGGCGTTGAGCAGCACGCGCTCCGCCACCTTGGAGGGGATGGCAAACCCCAGGCCCTCGAAGCCGCCCGATTGCGTCAGGATGCGGCTGACGATGCCGACCACCTCGCCATTCATGTTGAACATCGGCCCGCCGGAATTCCCCATGTTGATCGCGGCGTCCGTCTGAATCATTTCCATTGGCCCGCCGCTCACCATGCCGCCCCCCGGAATGCGGCCGCTGACGTGACCGACCGTGAGACTGTGACCGAGGCCATATGGTGCGCCGATCACGATGATCTGGTCTCCCACCGCCAGGCTGTCTGAGTTACCCAGCTTGGCCGGCGCCAGCGCCATGGGGAACTGATCGAGCTGCAGCAACGCGACGTCCGCGCGCACCGACGACGCCACGACATGCGCGGGATAGACCTTTCCATCCTGGAACTGGACGCCCACACGATCGGCGGTCTGCACGACGTGGGCGGCAGTCATGATTTTCCCCTCCGCGCTGATCAGTACGCCGGAGCCGAGCCCGGGGATGGTCGTCAGGCCCGCCCGCTCTGGGCCGACACTCCGTTCCACAGTGCGCACGAGGACAACGGAAGGGCTGACCTTGCGGAACAGCTCGCTCAGCTGTTGGGCGTGTGCGGGTGTCCACCCGGCAAGCGCCGCTACGCTCGCCATCAGCCCGACGCTGCTGCGTACCGATTGTCTCACGGGCGCTCCTCTGCCTGGATTGGTGTGCGGCAATGGGATGTCTCCCGCATCCTACCGTGCAGCACCGTGGTCGCAATGAAACCAAAGTCCATTGCGCGGACGCTGGACACGAGGTAGCGCGTCGCGTGATCCACGGTCCCGTGACGTCGATCACACTCGTTTGGCCCGCGCGACGAGTGTTTCACAGTAACATCTATCGCCCGCCGTTGGTCGAGATAGTATTCGATGTGAGGCTTCGTTCGAACTCTGGAGGTTGTATGCAACCCGTTCGCTGTCTGCTGCTCCTCGCGCCCACCGCACTCCTACTCACCGCCTGCAGCTCCACCGAGCCGAACGCCATGCATCGCATCAGCGTGTCGGCCGCGATCGCGTCCGCGGGAGTGCATCCGTCACCCGGGATCAATGCGAATCTGATCGTCGGTGGTGCGGGTGCGTCGCTGAGCATCTCATCGGCGCAGATGGTTCTGTCTCGTCTCAAGCTGGCGAATAATCAGGTGGCCTGCGCGGACAGCTCCGACGATGATGTCAACGAGGGGCATGACAGCACCAGCGCCTCGGCGGCTCATGACAGTGCAGATGCTCATGACAGTGCAGATGTTGGAGACGCAGACTCCAGTGGCCACGACCACGACGAGGACAGCACCGAGGAGCACAACGGCGAGAACCACGATGAACACAACGACGATGCGGACTGTCCCCCCGTACGCGCTGGGCCGGTGTTGGTCGACCTGCCGCTCGACGGGACAACCAAGGTCGTCCTCGACGCGCTCGTGCCGGCGGGGACCTACACCGCCCTGAAGGCGAGACTCGATGCCGTGGACAGCGCTGACAACGGCGCAGCCGAGTTTCTCGCCGCGCATCCCGACTTCGCGGGTCTCAGTGTTAAGGTCGTCGGGGTGTTCAAGGACACGAGCGGTACGGAACACCCGTTCACGTTTACGTCAGGCGTAAAAGCGGGCACGAGAATGAATTTCGACAGCCCCGTCACGGTCGGCTCTGGAACCACGAACCTCACGATCGATGTGAACGTGAGCAGCTGGTTTACGGATGAATCCGGAGCCGTGATCGATCCTACGAACCCAGAGAATCAACGGGCGATCGAGCGCAACATTCGCGCGTCGCTGCGTGCGTTCGAGGACGACAACCACGACGGCGACGACGATCATCACGAGGGTGGCTCCTCCTAGTCCCTCGGCGCCGCCGGCTTCGCAGCGTAGATGAAATCGTAGTAGTCCCGCATCGCGAGACCCGCCGCTGCCTGCTCGTCGACGATCACAATCGCGTCACGATGTAGCTGCAGCGCGCTCGCGGTCACCATGCTGGTCACCGGTCCTTCCACCGCCTGGGCGATCGCCTTCGCCTTGCTCGTTCCGCTCGCCACGAGAATCAGCTTGCGGGCTTCGAGGATCGTGCCCACGCCCATCGTAATGGCGTAGACCGGCACGTCCTCGCGCCGCTCGAAGAACCGCGCGTTGTCATCGATGGTTTGCTTCGACAGCGTCTTGAGTCGCGTGCGCGAGCTGAGCGAGCTCGTCGGCTCGTTGAAGGCGATGTGGCCATCGGTGCCGATGCCCAGGATCTGCACGTCGATTCCTCCGCACTCTTCGATGCGCTTCTCATACCACGCGCAAAACGCCGGATAGTTGCTGGTCGTCCCCGACGGAATGTTGATGTTCTGCGCCGGGATGTTGACGTGCCGGAAGAAGTGCTCGTGCATGAAGTAGTGATAGCTCTGGGGGTGATTCACGTTCAGGCCGACGTATTCGTCCAGATTGAACGTCGTCACCCGCGAGAAATCGAGCTGCTCCTTCTTGTGCAGCCGCACGAGCTCCTGATAGAGGCCGAGCGGCGTGGAGCCCGTCGCCATGCCGAGCACGGCATTCGGTTTGGTGTTGAGCAACTCCGCGACGATCTGCGCCGCGAGCTTGCTCATCTGTGCGTAATCCCGTTGGACAATGACTTCCATGCGTCTCCGCCGAGGTAGGGGCGCAGCATGCTGCGCCCCTACCGACCGGGGTTGGTGACGTTACATGCCCGTGCGGGGTTTCGCGGTGGGCGGCAGGATGCCGTTCAGGCGCAGGTAATTCGCTTCCTGGGAATAGTGATCCGCCCAATCTCCCACTGTGATGAACATCGCGGCGGCCATCGTGAACGGGTTCGGCCCGAAGAGCTGGATCGGCTGCGACAGCTTCGCGTCGTCCAGCTTGGCAAACGCCTGCTCACAGAACGCGAACGTCTCCTTGAGCCGGGCGACGAGCTGCTCCTTACTCTGCGTCGTATCGGCGGCGGGGCGCTGGGGCGGCGTCATGCCGGCCACTTTGCCGCACAACAGGTCGTTGCCCTCTTCCGCGAGGTGCACCTGAATCTGCGCGAAGCTCATCTGCGCCGGCGTCGGCCGGTAGTTGTATTTCTCCGCCGGCATCGCTTCGGCCGCCCCGACCAGGATGCGCGCGAAGCGCTGCTCCTGCTGGCGCAGGGCGTCGCTGACGGGATTGGTCGATGCGGCAGGGGCGGCTGCCTTCGCAGCCGCAGCCGCGGCGGGAGCCGGAGGGGGATTCGTCGCCTGCGCGACGAGTGCCGTGGGAAGCACGGCGCCAGCAAACGCCAGGAGATAGGATCGAACCTGCATTGTGTACCTCCAATCAAAGGAAACGTCAGTAGCTGCGCCCAAATCCATACGGATAGAGTGGGCGCGCACTGTCGTGCGGCATGTCCGGCCGCTGTGCGGCGACGGCGTCCATTGAAGACGGTAATTCGAACGGCAACTTCCCTGCGGGCTTCGCTCGGCCAGCCAGCACGTCGATCAACGCTGCATCGCTCACGCCGAAGTTCGCAATGAGGACGCGCGCGGTAGCCTGGAGCGGCGTCAGGATCGCGGGGCGGTCGAGATACACGGTCACAATCGTGGGCAGCGTGGCGCTCACGCGCTTGAACACCTCGTAGTCGGGATCGCCATCCTTGAAGGCCAGGCTGCCCTCATGGAAGAACTGGCCGAACACGTACTGCGGGTGCAGCCGCTCGAACGGCGCGTTGAGACGCATGATCGCGACGTCCGCCTGCTTCGGGTCCTCGACGACGGTCCACCCTTCGTGTGTCGCGGCTTCCGGCGCGATGCCGTGCAGGAAGACGCGCAGCGCCCGACCTTGGGGCTGCTTCAGCGGCAGGATCGCGTCCTTGTTCTCGAGCAGCACGAGCGCGCGGCGCTGCGCGTCGAGGCCCGCCGCTCGAAATGCATCGTTGCCGACGAGTTGCTCCGCAGCAGCGGGATCGACGAATGGATGCTCGAACAACCCCTGCGCGAATTTTTGGGTGAGAATCCGGACGACCGAGCTATCGAGCTGCTCCTCCGTGAGCTCGCCTCGGCGCACGGCCTCGACCAGCATATCGGCGCGCTCGGTACCGCCGAATTCATCGACACCGGCACCCACGGCTTTCACGAAGCGGCCCCGCATCGTGAGGTTCTCCACGCCCCAGGGCATCCCGACGTCGGCAAACGAGGGCCGCTCGCCCGCCGGCGCGCCGTTCACGCAGCGCTCGTTGCAATCCCCCGTGATCGCCCAATCCGTCAGCACGATCCCACGGAACCCGTACGCGCCGCGCAGCATGTCGGTCAGCAGCTGGCGATTGTAGCCGGCGCCGACTTGCTCGATCCGCTGCCCATTCCAGGTCGCGCCTTGCAGGATCGAGTAGGTCGGCATCACGCCGCCCACTTGGGCGGCGAATGCGCCCACAAACGGGCGAATGTGATACTCGAGATTGTTGCCGGGGAAGCTGGCGTACCGTCCGTAATACGTATGGCTGTCCCAGCCGTCTTTCGCCGCGCCGTAGCCGACCCAGTGCTTCACGACCGCAACCACGCTCCCGGTGTCGAGACCCTTCTCGCCATGCTGAAATCCGGCGACGTAGGCGCGCACGAGCCGCTCGGCCACCGCGGCGTCCTCGCCGAACGTGCCGGTGACGCGCGGCCAGCGGGGCTCCGTCGCGAGGTCGGCTTGCGGCGACAACGCCATCTGGATGCCGACAGCCCGGTATTCCTGGCGCGCGATGTCGCCGAAGCGGCGCGTCAGCGCGGTATCGCCCCCCTCGATCGCCGCGAAGCCGAGCGGCTCGGGCCATTGCGAAAAGCGATTGGTTTGGGCTGTCGCACCGACGACGTTCTGGAAATGGTTGCGGGGATCGGTGCTAATCGTGAGGGGAATACCGAGCCGGGTGTTTTCGGCGATGCGCTGCAGCACGTTGTTCTGCTCGGCGATCGTCGCGGGATCCGCGGTGAGCCGCGTGATCAGGTTGGTGACTTTTGCGCTATCGATGAGCCGGCGGTTGGCAGCGGTGTCGTATGCGGCACCCATACCCACGTTGCCGGCAGGGCCCGTGCTGCGCACGGTGCCATGCATCATGGTCCCGGCCTTCTCTTCGAGCGTCATCCGCGCGACGAGATCGCGAGCGCGTTGCTGCGGGGTGAGGCGCCAATCCTCGTAGGGATCGAGCACGCCGTTCCTGTTCAGATCCCTGAATTGCTGCCCGTTCTGGTTCAGCACAGGCGCCTGCAGGGCGAGCAACAGCAAGGGGAGCAGATTCACGGCGTGGATTCTGTCCCCATTACACCTGCGGCGCCAGTAAGCCTGGGTAGGAGAACATCAAGCAGTCGCCGAACCGAGATGGAGCGCGCACGAGCAGCGCATCGCCGCGCGATCTGATGCGCCGGGAAACACGTGGTAATACATCGCCACCACCATCGGAACGAACACCACCGTATTGTAGAACAGATGGAGCTCGAGCCTCGGGATGAGGAGCTGCAGGATGCTCGTGGGAGCCGCGGCGCCGAACAGCGTCCGCCCCGCGATCACCTGGCCCTGCAGTAGAGCGTGCTCGATGTGGTGCCAAAATTGAATCACCAGGGCCGCCAGCCACCACGTTCGGGATCTGCCCACGAACCCCGGCAGGAAGAGCCACAACCCGAACAACATGATCACCGCGTAGCCGTAGTGGAGCGCCTCCGAGTGGACCAGCCAGGGAAACGCCTGTCCCAGGACGCCCCGGGCCTCATGCATCGGCCACTTGAGCACGTACACCTGATAGGCTTGCACGAGGTGTTCGGCCCAGTGCGCGAGGATGATGACCATGAAGATCTGCAGCGCACGCTTGTGCCACTGCACGTTGAGCTTTTCGCGGAAGGTTGTCACGGCCGTCTACTTGGCGAGGATCCGCCGCTGATTGGCCAGGATCCTTCGCTGATTCCGTACCACCGCGTTGAGTGTGCGCAGGATCCTGTTCTGATTGGCAATGATCCGTTGCTGGTTCTTACGAGTCGCGTCGGCCACGAAACACCTCCCGAGTTAGCGTGCAGGGGTCGGGCCGCAAATGATAGCAGCCTTTGGGGCGTTCTCAACTGCCGGCGACCGTTACGCGGTCCGCGGCTCTTCACCGCGCCAGTATCGCGTCGAATCGGCCACACTCCCGTAGCGCTGTAGCAGGGCGTCGATCTGCCCGTTCACGGGCGGGTGGCGCTCCGGCGGTATCCCACCAGCCGCAATGAGCGCGGCGATGATTTCCGCGCAGCGATCGGGGTTGCCGCCATGCGCCGCCCGCCACATGGCGCCGCCGACGAGATCGCCCCATGGTGTGCGCATGTTCGGATTTGCCCCGCGCTCGAGCAGCACGCGCACGACCTCGACATGATCGCCGAGGATCGCGTAGAACAGGGCGGTTTCGCCATCACCAGAGTGCGCGTCGATGGGCACGCCATGATCGAGCAGGAAGCGGGTCACCTCGAGCTGTCCGTATCCGGCTGCGTACCGCAGGGCCATCTCGCGGCGCGACGCGTCGGCGGTTGCGGCGAGCTGCCGGACGACGTCCAGCCGCCCGATTCCTGCGGCACCCACGATGCCGAATCGGGCGCCGCGCTCGACGAGGTACTGGGCCGCTTCCGGACAACCATTGGCCAGGCAGGCATACAGCGCGTCTGCACCGTTGCCGGCCAGATTCGGGTGCTCGATCTCCGCGCCATGATCGAGCAGCACCTGGATCACGGGGAGCTGCACGCCCGCTTGGCGCGGCGGCGTGCTGGTTGCCACGAGTCCCAGCGCCGTACAGCCACCGCCATACACCTCCGCCTCGGCGTCGACGTCCGCGCCGGCTGCGAGGAGCAGCGCGGTGATGCGCGCGGCGTTCGGCGGCGACTTCTGCCGATAGTTCTCGACGCCATTGGCCGAGACGTAGTGGAGCAGCGTGGCGCGATGCTCCCGTGCCGATCGCGCGCGAATCAACTCCGGATGCTCGCGCAGCAGCCGTTGCAGCTCCGCCTCATCGCCGCGGACGATGGCATCGGCCGCCATCTCGAATGCGGCTGTCTCCGTGCCGGTGTGCTGCAGCGCATCCACGTGCGCACCGAACGCCGGCCAGCTCACAAAACCGTGTGAGCGGGCGAGCACGAATTGGGCATCCGCCAGGACGCAGCGACGTTCCTCGCGGGTCAGGGTGCGCTGCGCGA
Source organism: Gemmatimonadales bacterium (assembly GCA_035943355.1). Taxonomy (GTDB): domain Bacteria; phylum Gemmatimonadota; class Gemmatimonadetes; order Gemmatimonadales; family GWC2-71-9; genus 20CM-2-65-7. The sequence continues at coordinate 1,055 of DASZCG010000087.1, read as the reverse complement.
AGTTTTCGACCTGCGTCGCCGCGCGATCGATGTGCTTGCGGTCCCATCCGACGAGCAGGGAAGCGATCCAGCGGTCGGCCCATTGCGCGATCGCGGGCGAGCCGGCCTTACACGCTTTGACGAGATCCTTGGCCAGCGTGCGGTATTGCTCGATGTTGGGACGAGACGGAAGCGGGAGAGCGTCTTGCGGGTTGGGAAACACACGAAGCTCCTTTCATTGCTCGCCCGTTGTCCGCGTGTCTGGGCTGAAAGAAGTTCGTCCTGTCGATTGTTACGACTCGTGGGTGGGCACGGCCCTTTCCGCGGACTGGATGCGCCCCTAGCGCTGTGCAAACGCTAGCACCGCGGTGGGAGGGGGGCAATGTGTATTCGAGGTCGCACCGTGCCGGCATGCTGCAGTATTGTTTTTAGGCAGACCGGCCTATTTCATTCATTGAGCACGGAAATGTCGAATTAGGCTGCGAGGAATGATGGGCGAAATATTATGACAGTTCTGTCGAAGTCACGTTAGGCCGCCTTCCCGATTCTTGCGTAGCGCGACAGACTCTGAAGGGTCGCGGGATCCCCCAATTTCCGGAGGCCCCATGCGTCCAGCTGCGCGCAGCCTGTTCGTCTTCGGGATCTACGCCGTCCTTGCCGGCCTTGGTCTCGTGCTGATGCCCGCGGTCCTGCTCCAAGTCCTTCAATTCCCGACGCCCGCCGATGGCTGGGTTCGCGTGGTCGGCGTGCTTGCCATCTGTGTAGGTGCCTATCACATCCTCGCCGCACGGCTTGAGTTATTGCCGTACATCCGAGCCACGGTGCCGGTGCGCATCGCGTTTGCGCTTGGCCTTACTGCTCTGGTGCTCACGCGGGCCATGCCCGCTCCGCTCCTGATCTTCGGACTGGTCGACGTCCTCGGGGCGGCATGGACGGGCTTGGCTCTGCGCGGTGCGGATCCAGCGGTCGGCGCGTCGGCGGCCTAACACGCGCTTGAAGCTGCCGGCGCCCGTCCCCAAGGGCTCCGGATGCCCACTCGAACACCAATGTGATAGGTTTTCATTTGTGATTATTGC
>DASZCG010000086.1:0-13582 GCA_035943355.1 Gemmatimonadales bacterium | reverse complement strand
CGATGCTGCCGGAGCACTTGCGTCGATTGTCGGCTCCACGCAGGGGCTCTCGAGCACCGCGGCCGGTCCGGCGCAGGTGTCGTTCAGCGCCGACGGGCGCCAGCTCATCGTCTCGGAGAAGAACACCAACCTGCTGGATGTTTATCCCGTGGACAAGGACGGTGTGACGGGCGCGCGGACGTCATTCGCGTCCGCTGGCGGCACGCCGTTCGGCTTCGCGGTTGGATCACACGATCTCGTATTGGTCTCTGAAGCTTCGGCCCCAGGCTCCGCTTCGTCGTACATGCTGACGAAGGGCGGTAGCCTGCAGGTCGCCAGCGGAGCCGTACTCACGCACCAGGGTGCACCGTGCTGGGCCGTCGTCACGCAGGATGGGCGCTTCGGCTTCACTGGCAACGGCTCGGGATCGGTTTCTGGGTTCCGCATCACCCGCGACGGCTCGATCAGTTTGCTGGACGCGAGCGGTGCGACCGCCGTCATCAGCGGCGGCATAAACGACATCGCATTGAGTGGGAACAGCCGGTATCTGTACGCGCTCGGCACCAGCAGCCAGCAGGCGATCTACGCATTCCGGATTCAGAAGGATGGCAGCCTCACGGCTCTGGGTCCGGTCGGTGGTCTGCCGGCGGGGACCCGAGGACTCGCGGCCTTCTAAAGAGGGTGGGTTTATGTAGGGGCGCAGCAGACTGCGCCCCTACACGTTTCTCAGGGACGCGATCCCTCCGCATTCGGCAGCCAGAGCGTGAACGTACTTCCCGCGCCTGCCGTGGTCTCCAGGGTGATCCTGCCGCCCTGCAGCTCTGCGAGCAGGCGTGCGATCGCTAACCCCAAGCCGGTTCCTCCCAACTCACGGCTGCGCGACTGATCGATCCGAAAGAATCGGTCGAATATCCGGTCCACGTGCTCGGCCGGGATGCCGGGGCCGGTGTCGCGCACGCCGACTCCCACTTCCGCGCCGTTGCGGACGAGCGTGAAGGTGATACTGCCCGCCGGCGTATACCGGACGGCGTTGGAGGCGAGATTGAGAAGGATATGGCGCGTGCGGTCGGCATCGCCGATGGCGCTGACACCCCCCGCCCCCCCCGCCCCCCCCGCCCCGCCGGGTTCTACGAGCACGGCGAGCTGCTTGGCCATCGCCATCGCTTCGGTGATCTCGCGGACATCGTCCACCACGGCCTTCAGGTCGAACGGCGCGTGCGCGAGCACCAACTGCCGATTCTCACCGCGGGCGATGAGCAGCAGCTCTTCGATCAGCTTGGTCGTTCGATCGATCTCGCGCTCCACCGCCGCGAGCGCGTCACGAGTCTCCGCCTCAGTGCGGCTCTCGTCGGACGCCCATTGTACCTGCGCGCGCAGATGGGTTAGGGGCGTCCTCAGCTCGTGGCTCGCATCCGCGGTGAACGACTGCAGGGCGCGATGCGCCCGGTCCACGCGCTCGAGCATGCGATTGACGCTGTCCGCGAGCTCCGTCACCTCGGCTTGTCCGGTGGGCGAGGTCAGGCGGGTCCCCAGCTCGGAGGGGCCGATGGCGCGCGTTTCCATGGTGACGCGATCGAGTGGCTGGAGGGCGTCCGCGACTCCCTGCCGGGCGCCGCGCGCCGCGGCGAATGCGGCCAGCGGGAGGAGCAACGCAGCGGCGGCAACCAGCACGCCGAGCGGCACGAGATACGACTGCCGGCTGGCGACGACGTAGATGTCGAACTCGCCCATCGCGCGATGCAGGACGCGATACTGCCACCGAGCCTTCTGCGTAATCGCCGCCACCAACGCAGTGCGGATCTGCTCCGGTGACGCGTCGGGCGGCAAGCCCTCCAGCCGTTTGGCGGGCATCCCCGGGGACAGGTAGTAGACCTGCGGCATGCCCCCCGCGTTCGTGGTCGTGCGCGTGATCACTACCTGGCCACCCATGCCCACGAGCTGATCGGCGAGTGCGGACGGCATCACCCCGCCGGGCGCGCTCGTCGAGTCGCGGTAGGCACCGAGCAGCGACTGAATTACGTCGGCCGAGTGTTCGAGCGAGCGGCGCAGCGCCATCTCGGCGGCGGCGGCGAATAGCAGGACGACGACGAGCGCGTAGCCGGCGAGCGCCGTCCACGCGATGCGGCTGAAGCGCCGGGTAAGCACCTGACTGAGAGTGCGCTCACTCACCGCCGCCTGCCTCCAGCCGGTATCCAACGCCGCGGACGGTTCGGATCGGGGCGGTCCGCCCGCCAAAGCTCAGCTTCTTGCGCAAGTAATTGACGTAGACATCCACGACGTTCGTCTCCGGATCGAACTTGTAATTCCAGACTGCCTCGGCGATCCGCGACCGCGATACCGTGCGGCCGGCGTTGCGCATGAGGAACTCGAGCAGCGCGAACTCGCGCGGCGAGAGATCCACGACGCGGTCGCTCTGGGTGACCCGCCGAGACAACGGATCGAGCGTGACGTCGCCGACCTGCAGCGTCGCGTCCTTATGCCGCAGCTCCGCTCGCCGGATCAACGCGTGCACGCGTGCCAGCAGCTCCGGCAAATCGAAGGGCTTCGTCACGTAGTCGTCGGCGCCACCCTCGAGACCGCGCACGCGCGATTCGAGCTCGTCCTTGGCGGTGAGGAGCAACACGGGTGTGGCGACCCCCCGTTTGCGGAGCTCGGCGACCACGCTGAACCCGTCGCGGCCGGGCAGCATCACGTCCAGAACGACACAGCTGAAGCTGCCCTCGAGCGCTCGTTCCAAAGCGCGATCGCCCGAATCGGTCTCCGCGACGCCGTAGCCCTCCTCGCGGAACGCCTTGCTGAGGAAGCGACGCAGGTCGCGATCGTCTTCGACCAGAAGTATCTGCACCACGCTAACCTACGGCAGTCCAAAGCCGGCGGGCAATGTGACGTCGATGAGAAACCTCTAAGAAACGCGTTATCCACTTCCCTGCGGTGGGCGGTTCCGTCACATTCCTTTCCATGAACACCGCAATCCTTCTGGCGCTGAGCCTGGCCATGGCGCCGGCTCCGCGCGATACCGCCACCTTCGCCGGTGGCTGCTTCTGGACGATGGAGCACGCCTACGACGACCTGCCGGGCGTGATATCGGCGATCTCCGGATTCATGGGCGGCACCAAAAAGAACCCGAGTTATGAGCAGGTCGTGGAAGGGAATACCGGCCACCTCGAGTCGGTGCAGGTGGTCTATGATCCCGCCAAGATCAGCTATGAGACGCTGCTCTGGACGTACTGGCACAACATCGACCCGTTCCAGGCGGACGGGCAGGCGTGCGACACCGGACCGAATTATCACACGGCCGTCTTTGTCCGTGGTAGCGAGCAGCGGCGCGCGGCCAGCACGACGCGGCAGCAGATCGTCGAGCGATTCCACAAGGAAGTCGCCACGCAGACTCTCACGGCCGGGCTATTCTATCCGGCCGAGGAGTATCACCAGGATTACGCGAAGAAAAACCCGGAGCGCTACGGGATGTATCGCGCCGGCTGCGGCCGTGACCAGCGGCTCCGGGCGATTTGGGGTGATGAAGCAGGAAAGGTCAGCATGTCGGGATCAACAGCAACGACAGAGGTCACACTGGCGATGTATACCACCAAGCCGAAGCCCAGCGACGCCGAATTGCGGCGCGAGTTGACGCCATTGCAGTACGAGGTGACGCAGCACGAGGGGACCGAGCGGCCCTTCCAGAACGCGTATTGGGACAACCATAAAGACGGCATCTACGTCGACGTCGTGTCGGGGGAGCCGCTGTTCAGCTCGACCGACAAGTACGATTCACGCACCGGTTGGCCGAGCTTCACGCGGCCGCTGGATCAGAAAAACATCAAGGAAAAGACCGATCGCTCGCTGTTCGAGGAGCGCACCGAGGTTCGCTCGGTCCACGCCGACTCGCATCTGGGCCACGTTTTTCCCGATGGGCCGAGGCCCACGGGGTTGCGCTACTGCATCAACTCGGCGTCGCTGCGATTTATTCCGGTGGACAGTCTCGCAGCAGAAGGCTACGCCCAGTACCTGGCCCTGTTCAAGAAGTAGCTAGCGGGCCGACTGCCGGTCGAGGATACCGACGGCGCGGTGCAGGCGATCGATGGCCGCGCCGAGATCCTCGCTCGGTCCGGACGAGAGCTCACCGACCAGGGCAACTTCCTTCAACAGTTGCAGCGCGTTCCGCACATGCTCGACCGGCCGCTCGCCGCTCGTGCGCCGGTACGAGCGGCCGCGCCGGTCGACTGTGCTGCGCCGCTCGGCGCCGCGCCGGCGATCGACCACGTGGCGCCGCTCCTCGTTCACTGCGCTCACCACATGCCGCCGCGCCTCCGCGCGGCGGTCGACGCCACTGCGACGATCGGACCAAATCCGTGTGGACGTCACGAGGGCTTTTTGGCCGGCTTCTGGGAGGTTGGCAGCCCCTGCGCCCACGCGGTAGCGGGGGCGTGGGCGGCTCCGCACCCGGGGGTGAGGAGTGCCAGGCGGATCGCTTTGTACATGGGGAGTCCCCGGTTTGGGCCCGCCGAAGCTATAGCCCCAACTGTGTTTCAGCTAGGTGCAATTGCTATCAGAAACCAACCATTTCTGGTTTCGTAACATCCAAGTACCTGGACCCTTCGCGGGAACATCATGATGCTGTTATTGCCCGTCGTCGTCGTCGTCCTTGCGGTGCAGAGTTCGGTTGATCCCACTCCAGTCACACCGTCGCTTGCCACGACGGCGGTGGCGAAGCGAACCCCCACGGCCATTGTGATCGACGGGAAGGACAATGACGAGGTCTGGCGTACAGCCCAGGCCATTCGGGCATTCCGGCAAATGATTCCGCGCGAGGATGGAGAGCCGAGCGTCCAGACTGAGGCCAAGGTGGCCTACGACGACCACAACTTCTACGTGTTTGTGCGGGCTTTTGACCCGCACCCTGACAGCATCAAGTCGCTCCTCGCGCGCCGTGACCAGCGCGTCTGCTGTGATCAAATCAAAATCGTCATCGACTCTTATCACGACCGCCGCACCGGTTTTGAATTCGCCGTGAATCCCGGTGGTGTGAAGCGCGACTATGCGATCTACGGTGACGGCGACCAGGAGGACGATGCGTGGGACGCCGTGTGGGATGTTGCCACCCTGATCGATTCGCTCGGTTGGACCGCGGAATTCCGTATACCGCTGTCCCAGCTCCGCTATCCCCATGCGGCGAGCAACACCTTCGGATTTGGGATCTGGCGTGACATCGACCGGCGCGGCGGAGAACGCGTGAGCTGGCCGCTGTACCGCGTCTCGCAGCGCGGGTTTTCCTCACAACTGGGCGAGGTCGTCGGCTTGGACGGCTTGGCTGCGCCGACCCGGCTCGAGCTGATCCCCTATGCGCTCACCAAGAATGAGCCCGTGGGCTACGCGCACACCCAGTCGGCTACGGCGGGCGGCGATGTCAAATACGGGTTGACGTCGAACATTACCATCGACGCGACTGTGAATCCCGATTTCGGGCAGGTCGAGGCCGATCCGTCGGTGGTGAACCTCACGTCGTTCGAAACGTTCTTTCAGGAGCGGCGGCCGTTCTTCGTGGAAGGGACGGGCATCTTCAATTTCAGCGTCAACTGCAATGTTGTGAACTGCAGCGGCGAAAACCTGTTTTATTCCCGGCGGATCGGCCACGATCCTGCCCGCATCATCGGCGCCGCCAAGATTACCGGCCACCTGCCCGGTGGCCTGACGGTGGGTGCCCTGGAGGGCCTGACCAAGCGCACCGTGGGCGATAGCGGCGACATCACCCTCGAGCCGGTCACGAATTACGCGGCCCTGCGCCTGACGCAGGACTTCCGCAGTGGCCAGAGCGCCATCGGTTTCATGGCGACGGCGGTGAATCGAAATAACGATCTCTGGACGGAAAATGCATTTCACAGCCATGCCTACGTCGGGGCGGTCGATTTCCGGCACCGCTTCGCGAAAGGCATGTACGAGTTGACTGGCTCGTTCGATCTCAGCACCGTCGCCGGAACGCCGGCCATGATTGCGGCAACGCAGCAGAACTCGACTCACAATTTCCAGCGACCCGACGACAACGTCCAGTTCGACCCCACTCGCACGTCACTCGGCGGCAATGCCGAGGAACTGTTGTTCACCAAGCAGAACGGCTTCATCAACTTCCAGACCAGTTACCAGCGGCGGTCGCCGGGTTTCGAGATCAACGATCTCGGCTTTCTCTATCAGTCCGACCAACAGGGCTGGAACAACTGGGCGTCGATGAACTGGAGGAAGCCGTTGCTGGGCGCCTTCCAACGGCTGAACTGGAACTTCAACTGGTGGCAGTACTGGACAGCGGAGGGATTGCCGACCGAGCGGGCGTTCAACACCAACGTGCACGCGACCTTCAAGAATCAGTGGAGCGTGCACATGGGCGGCACTATCGCCGGCCTGGGCGATGTGTACAGCGACCGTTTAGCGCGGGGTGGCCCGGCCTTCCGGGTCGATCAGGCCGTGTACCCGTGGTTCGGCTTTGTCGGCGACCCTCGCCCGCCCATCACGCCGGTGATGTTCGTCAACCTCGGTAAGTCTGACGGCGGCCGCTCGACACAGGTCAGCGCGAGCCCGGAGATCGATCTGCGGGCTGGCTCGCAATTCCGCGGATCGGTGGTTCTCAACCTCTCGCATTACGTCGGCGACCGGCAGGACATAAACCCGCAAACCGACTCCACGGGAACACACTACCTCTTCGCGCATATCAATCAGAAAACGGTGTCGATGACGTTTCGGGTCGATTACACCGCCACGAATACGCTCACGCTGCAGGTGTATGCCTCGCCGTTCGTGAGTAAGGGGGAATGGTCGAATCTGCGCGAGCTGTCGGCGACGCCGCGGGCTGCGTCGTACACTGACCGATTCCAACCGTACGCGGGGAGCATTCCGCAGGACTTCAACAGCAAATTCTTCAATTCGAACGTGGTGGTGCGCTGGGAGTATCGCCCGGGCTCGACGCTGTATCTCGTCTGGAATCAGGGACGCCAGAATTCCGATCCAACCACCCCCGGCGACACGTTCACCGACGATTTCGGGAAGCTGTTCGACTCTCGTCCGCTCAATACGTTCCTCATCAAGTTCTCGTACTGGCTCAGCCGTTAGCCCGCGCGGATTCCTAACTCATCGATGTGGAGCAGCAGGTCCGCCGGGTCTTCATAGACCCGGTAGGCGCCGGCGCGCTCCAGCTCCTCCTGGCCATAGCCGCCCGACAGCATGCCGACCCCCAGTGCACGGGCGCGCCGCGCCGCGAGCAGGTCCCACACGCTGTCGCCAACGGCAATCGCCGACTCGGGTGGCACGTCCAGTCGTGTGGCGGCTGCGAGCCAGAGATCGGGGTTGGGCTTGGCGTGCGCGACGTCGTCACGAGTGATTATCGGGACGCCAGCCGGGACGTCCACCAGCTTCAACAGGGGACTCGCGCTTGCGAGCGCGCCGCTCGTGGCGATGGCCCACGGCACCTTCATCTTCGTCAGGTGGCGCATCAATTCCCGGGCGCCCGGGAGCGGCCTGACGTCGGCGAGTTGTGCAGCGAACAGCCGCGCGTGGTCCTGCTTGAGCTGCGCCGCCTGCGTGTCGCTGAGCTCGTGCCCCGTTTCGCGCGCGAGGCTCTCGGCCAGCAATCCGCCGCTCATGCCGATGCGCCGATGGATACGCCATACCGATAACGAGATGCCACCCAGCTCGAGCGCCTTACACCAGGCGATGGCATGCTGGTACACACTGTCGGTGAGGGTGCCGTCGAGATCGAGGAGAACGGCGGGGCGGTCGGGCATGCGAGTAGAAACGTAAGGGGTGCTAGTCCGGCTCCATTTTCTCCAATGCATACCGCAGCCGCAGCATCGCGGTGTCGAGCAGCCGGCGGCTGTCGTCCCGTAATGCGCCCAGGTCGGCCAACTGGGTGAGCAGCTCGAGCACGGCGTGGATCTGCGCCGTCGCCGACTCGACGATCATGCGCCGATCGAGGCCGCTGCGCCGTTCCATCTGCACTTGCACAGTCTTGACCCGCCGGTCCGCGCCCCGCCTGCGATTCGCAACGGTCATGGGGTGACCTCCCAGGTGCGTTCGCTGTTCAGCAGCGCGTCAAGGTCGCCATTGCCCTGCACGGCCGCGAGCTGGGCATGGACTTCCTGCTCGTACGACGCGGCCGGACTGCAATACAGCACGCCCATCGCCACCGGGAAGGGCGGCTCCACGGCGGCGAGTAGCTGCGCCAGCGGGCGATTGGTTTCGTCATGCACCAGGACGTCGGCGGTCGTTACACCGTTTGCGCCGACGGTCACGATTTCCAGCTCCAGCTTGCCGGGTTTCAGCCGCAGGCCTTTGTCCTTGTTCTTCCCGAACAGCAGCGGCTTGCCGTGCTCGAGCAGCACCTGCGCATCGGGAGCGGCTTCCTTGCCGGTGATGTGATCGAACACCGCGTCGTTGAATACGACGCAGTTCTGCAGAATCTCGACGAACGATGCCCCTGTGTTCGTGTGCGCGCGCTTCAACGTCGCGACGAGATGGGGCTGCAGCGTGTCGATCGACCGCGCCACGAAGCGCGCGCCCGAGCCGAGGGCGAAGGAGCAGGCGGAGACGGGATACTCGATCGAGCCCTGCGGCGTCGATGGCGAGCGGGTGCCGCGTCGGGACGTCGGCGAGTACTGACCCTTGGTCAGGCCGTAGATCTCGTTATTGAACAGAATGATTTGCAGATCGACGTTGCGGCGCAGCACGTGGAGCATGTGATTGCCGCCGATCGACAGCCCGTCGCCGTCACCGGTCATCACCCATACGTCGAGGTCGGGATTGGCGAGCTTGATCCCCGTGGCAATCGCGGGCGCGCGGCCGTGCACCGTGTGGAATCCATAGGTCGACATGTAATACGGGAACCGCGCCGCACAGCCGATCCCACTCACGAACACGGTGCGCTCGCGCGAGACGCCGAGCTCGGCGCACGCCTTCTGCACCGCCTTGAGGATCGCGTAATCACCGCACCCAGGGCACCAGCGGACCTCCTGGTCCGAGGCGTAGTCCTTGGGCGCGAGCTGCGCGTCGGTGATCGTGGTGACCGTCATGGCATGATCACTTTCTTTCCCCAAACACCTTCCGAATCGCCTGGACGATTTCGGTGACCCTGAAGGGCTTGCCCGTAACCTTGGCGAGTGGTTCGGCCGGTATCAGATACTCTGCTCGTAAGAGCCTCACCAGCTGCCCGTTGTTCATCTCCGGCACGAGCACACGCTCGTAGCGCTTGAGCAGATCGCCGAGGTTGCGCGGGAACGGGTTCAGGTAACGCAGGTGAATGTGCGCGACGTCGCGCCCTTCGTCACGCGCGATCCTCACCGCCTGATGAATCGGGCCGAAGGTGGATCCCCATCCAACGAGCGCGAGCTTCCCGTCGTCCTCGCCAAGCGCGACGCCCTGCAAGGGAATGTCGCGCGCGATGCCGGCGATCTTGTCCGCGCGCGCCTTGGTCATGCGGGCGTGGTTGTCAGGATCGTACGAGATGTGCCCCGAATCGTAATCCTTCTCGAGGCCGCCGATGCGGTGCTCGAGCTGCGGCGTGCCCGGTTTGACCCAGGGCCGGGCGAGCGTCTCGGGATCCCGCAAGAACGGATGGAAGCCGCTCGGATCCGTGCGATACGTGACGGGAAAGCGTGGCAGGTCGGCTTCCTGTGGAATCCGCCACGGCTCGGCCGCGTGCGCCAGGTAGCCGTCGCTCAGCACGATGACCGGAGTCATATACCTGGTCGCGATGCGAACGGCCTCGATCGCGATGTCGAAACAGTCCGCCGTCGTCGCCGGCGCCAGCACCGCGAGCGGCGCGTCGGCGTTGCGGCCGTGCACCGCCTGGAACAGGTCGGACTGCTCGGCCTTCGTTGGCATGCCGGTCGAGGGGCCGGCGCGCTGCGAGTCGATCACGACGAGCGGCAGCTCGGTCGCGATGGCGAGACCCAGCATCTCCGTCTTGAGTGCAATGCCCGGTCCCGAGCTCGACGTCACGCCCAGCGCCCCCGCGTACGACGCGCCCAACGCAGCGCCACTCGCGGCGATCTCGTCCTCGGCTTGGAAGGTGACGACCCCGTAGGCGCGCAGATTGGCGAGCGTGTGCAACAGCGCCGATGCGGGGGTGATGGGATACCCCGCGAATACCATCTTCCCGATGCCGCTCGCGCGCAGCCCGGCGACGAGTCCCCACGCCAGGCCCTCGGTTCCGCTGATGGTGCGATACCGGCCGGGCTGGACGTGCGCCTTGGGCACCACATAACCTACCAGCTGCTCGGGCATCTCGGCCGTTTCGCCGAACGCATGCCCCGCATTCAGTGCGGCGATATTCGCGTCCGCGATCGCCGGCTTCTTGCCGTATTTCCGTTTGAGCCACTCGAGCGTCGCGGCGCGCTCGTAGCCGTACATCCAGAGGAGCAAGCCGAGCGCCCACATGTTCCGGCAGAGGCGCGCCTCGCGCGAGGAGAGACCGTGCGGCTTCACCGCGTCGGCCGTCAGCTTGGCGATGTCGAGCTTCAGCACCTGATAGCGGGCCAGCGAGTCGTCCTCGAGCGGGCTCTTGGTGTATCCCGCCTTGGTGAGATTGCGCTCGTTGAAGGCGTCGGTATCGACAATCACCGTGCCGCCGACCTTGAGGTCCTTCAGCTCGACGGTCAGCGCCGCCGGATTCATGGCGACGAGAACGTCCACTGCGTCGCCCGGCGTCATCACGTCGGTGCCGCCGAACTGGATCTGATATGCCGAAACGCCGAAGGTCGTGCCGGCGGGCGCGCGGATTTCCGCGGGAAAATCGGGGAACGTCGAGAAATCGCTGCCGGCGAGCGCGGTCTCCACGGTAAACTGGCTGCCGGTGACCTGCATCCCGTCGCCCGAATCCCCCGCGAAACGAATCACGACCGAGTCGCGCGTTTCGCGTCCGGAGCGGCGGGTAATGGCGGATGTAACCATGCTGATAATCTACACGACATTCCGCAGGACGAACCACAGGTTCGCGGGCCGTTCGGCAAGGCGACGCATGTACCAGGCGAACCAGGCGCTGCCGTAGCTGATTAGAACACGGACCTCGGCACCCATCGCTGCCAACCTGCGCTGTTCGTCGGCGCGAATCCCATAGAGCATGTGAAACTCGTATGAAGAGGGGTCCACGCGCTGTGTGGTCGCCGACTTGCGAATCGCCTCTACGAGACCGAGATCGTGCGTGCCAAACACGGGCCTGGCCCGCTGCCGCGCCGCCTCGGCAAGCAGGCGATCGGCGAGCTGGCGGTAGCGGTCGTCCACGTCGCGCTTCTTGGCGAGCGCGACATTGGCCGGCTCGTTGTACGCTCCCTTCACGAGCCGAATGGCGGGCGAAATCGACAGCAGGCCCTCGAGATCCTTCGGGGTGCGATGCAGGTATGCCTGGAGGCACACGCCGACGTTCGACCATTCGGCCTTGGCGCGACGGTACACCTCGAGCGTGGCATCGACGTAGCGCGACTCCTCCATATCGATCCAGAGGAAGGAACGCGCCTGTTCGGCCCGAGCCGCCAGCTTCAGCACGTCCTGGACGCAGCCTTCGCGACTCGCATCGACTCCGAGGTGGGTGAGCTTCACGGAGATGTGCGCGGGCAGCTTGCGCCGCTGGATCTTCTCGAGCACGCCGAGGTAATGATCGCGCACCTCGGCGGCTTCGGCCCGGCTGGATACCTGCTCGCCGAGCTCGGTGAGCACACTGCCGATGTCCTGCTTCGCGGATGCGCCGGCCGCTTCGAGCGCTGCATCCAGTGTCTCGCCCGGCATAAAGCGGCGGACCGCGCGCTGAAAGAACCGCCGCTCGCGTAGTTGCCGCGCCAGCCATTCGCTGCGTGACGCCTTGAGGAGGAGGCTGCGTGCCAGACCCATGGAGAGATAGTGTAGTGTATCCTTATTTCATGCCAGCACCGCGCAGCATACTCGTGGCCTCGATCGTGCTGCTTGGCGCCTGCGCGCGCCCGCAGATCGGCGGCATCCCGTCGGGCGGGGGCCCGAGCGCCTCGCCGAACGAGGCCTGTCTGCTTTCGACCGGTGACGTGACGACCCATGCCGCGACCATCACGATCGGCCTCACCGATGCCGTGAATCCGCGCCACGCCCCGACACCGCGCACGGACGGCGAGCGCCTCGTGTTCCGCCATCTCTACGAGACGCCGGTGCGCATCGATTGCGATGGACACGTGCAACCGGAGCTGGCCCAGACGTGGGTGCGGGACGACGACGGCCGGCGCTGGACGTTCCGGTTGCGCGATGGCGCACAGTTCTGGGACGGCGCGCCGGTGACGGCGCAAGAAGTCGTGTTTGGACGCAGCGGCGCCGGCTACACATTGGGGGCGCCCGAAGCGGGAGTGGTCACGGTGACACTCGCGAAACCGAGAGATGAAGTGCCGCCGCTGCTGGGCGACGCCGGGTTAGCGGTGACGAAGGCCGCTCCTGACACGAGCTGGCCCATCGGCACTGGCCGGTACTGGGCGACGAGTGCCACAACGACGCCGCAGGAGATCCGCGCCCACACGCGGAGCGGCGATACGCTCGTGTTCCGGTTCGCGAGCGGTGATGCCCGCGACTTGCTCGACGCCGGAGTCGACCTGGTCGTGACGCGCGACCGCGCGCTGCGCGACTACGCCGCGACGCTCAAGAACTACACGGTCGTCCCGCTGCCGTGGGACCGCACCTATGTGTTCGTCACGCCTGAAGCGGGCGGGACGCGCTTCGATGGGTTGGAACAGGCCGTCCGCGCCGAAGCCCGGCGGCCCGAGGGTGGTTTCTGGTGGCTCGACCTGCGGCCCTGCGGCATCGGAGGGCCGGGGGGGGCGGGGGGGCTGGGCAACTCCCCGCCGGCATCGACCGGGCAGCGGCGGATCCTCTATAGTCGCACGGATCCGACGGCCCGAGAGCTCGCCGGCCGACTCGCGGCGCTGAGTCATGCCGTCGCCACGCCCCGGGGCCCCGATGACCTCGGCGACGCCGTCACCGCCGGCAAGGATTGGGGATACATCGTCGCGCTGCCGCGCAGCGCGTCTGATCCGTGCCGTGTCGCCAAGGATCTGCTGCCCGCCTGGTCGGCCACGATGACGGCGCTGGTCGATACACGCCCGACGGCGATCGTGCGCCGAGGTGTCGCTCGTTGGACCGTCGATCAGGACGGCACGGTGCACCTCGCCCCATGACGTTTCGCACCCGCCTCCTCATCGCATTCGGGGTGGTGGTGCTGATTCCGCTGCTCGTCTTTGGCCTCGGTATTCGTATGGAGATGGCGCGGCGGGTGACGGCCGAATACCAGCGCCGCGTCGATGCGCTGGTCGCGGTCATCAACGCGGACATTGCGCGCGAGAGCGACCGCACCGCGGCGCGGCTGGCGGCGTTGAAGAGCTCGATCAAGGATGACAACACGCTCCGGACAGCGGTGCGCGACGCGGATAGCGGGTACGTCCTCGATTATGCCACGAATGCAATGCGGCTCGCCGGTCTCGAGTTCCTGCAGATCCAGGACGACGAAGGCCGCGTGGTTTCGTCGGGGCATTTCCGCAACGAGTTCGGTCGGCTCGGTCCAGCGGTGCCGGCGGCCGGGCCGGCGCTGGTACGAGCAGCGACCGCGGAAGGGTCATTC
>DASZCG010000085.1:0-1985 GCA_035943355.1 Gemmatimonadales bacterium | reverse complement strand
GTTCTATGTGGGCGCCGGCACGTCGGGCCGGCTGGGCGTGCTCGACGCCGCCGAGTGTCCGCCCACCTTCGGGGTGCCGCCGACCCTGGTGACGGGAGTGATCGCCGGCGGCTATGGCGCCCTGGTGAAGAGCGCCGAGGGGGCCGAGGACGACGTGAACGCCGGCATGGCGGCGATGGACACCGCGGGCGTGACCAAGCAGGACGTCGTCATGGGCATCGCGGCGAGCGGCACGACGCCGTACGTGCGCGGCGCGCTGGGGCGCGCGCAGACCATCGGCGCCGGCACGATGCTGTTTACCTGCTCGCCGCCTCCCAAGGTCCTCGCCGAAACCTGTGACGTCGTCATCAACCCCGTCGTGGGACCGGAGGCCCTCACCGGCTCCACGCGACTCAAGGCCGGGACCGCGACGAAGCTCGTCCTCAACACGCTGACGACCGGCGCGATGATCCACCTGGGCAAGGTCTACAGCAACCTGATGGTGGACCTGATGGCGTTGAGCAACAAGCTGATCGATCGCGGCCAGCGGATCGTGATGGAATGCACCGGCGTGAGCCGCGAAGCGGCGCGCGCGGCGATCGAGCGCGCGGAGGGCAGCGTGAAGCTGGCGATCGTGATGGCGCGGCGCGGCGTCGGAGCGGCCGAGGCGCGTAAGCTGCTCGAGGCCGCGGGCGGCTTCGTGCGTCCTGTGGCTGGTGAGCCACCGCCGGTGCCGCGGTGACTCTCGCCGTCGGTGTCATGTCGGGCACGTCGCTCGACGGCATCTCGACAGCCTTGGTGCGACTCACAGACGACCGCGTCGAGCTGGTGGCGTTTCGGCAGGAGCCCTACAGCAGTGCCGAGCGCGGCTCGATTATCGATTCGATGGCGCGCGGCACGCCGAAGGATATCGCGTTCCTGCACGTCGCCCTCGGCGAGCGATTTGCCGGCGCCGTCCTCGCGCTGCTCGCGCAGACGCGCGTCGCACCCAAGGATCTCGGCTTCGTCGCGTCGCACGGCCAAACGATCTGGCATGAGCCCGGCCGGGCCACGTTCCAGCTCGGCGACGCCGCGGTCATCGCGGAGCGCGTCGGGGTGCAGGTGGTGAGCGACTTCCGCGCGCGCGATGTGGCGGCGGGAGGGCAGGGGGCGCCGCTCGTGCCGCTCGCCGACGTGATGCTGTTCGGGCACGAGCAGCGCGGCCGCTGGCTGTTGAACATCGGCGGGATGGCGAACGTGACGTACGTGCCGCGCCGCGGCGTGACCGCGGGCGCGTTCGCATTCGACACAGGACCCGGCGTCGCGGTGATCGACGCGATCACGCGGCGCGTCGATCCCGACGCCACGTTCGACCAGGATGGCGAGCGCGCGCGCCGCGGCCGTCCAGTGGCGAAGCTGCTCGAGGAGCTGCTCGCCGATCCGTATTTCGGTCAGCCGCCCCCCAAGAGCACGGGACGCGAGCGGTTCGGGATCGAGTATGCGGACAAGCTGCTCGCGCGCGTGAAGAAAGCGGGCGGCTCGGACAACGACGCGGTGGCCACCGCCACGGCGTTGACGGCGGAGACGATCGGGCGCGCGATTGCGACGTGGGGCAAGGACGACACGGCCGAGGTCGTGATCTCAGGCGGCGGGGCCAAGAACCCGGCGCTGGTCGAGCGGCTCGCGGCGAAAATCCAGCCGCGCGCGGTCGTGTTGTTCGATCAGGTCTTCTTCGACGGCGAGGCGAAAGAGGCGGTCGCGTTCGCGTTTCTGGGCCATCAAACGGTGACCGGGAAGGCGGGCAATCTCCCGGCGGCGACTGGGGCCCGTGGACCGCGGATCCTGGGACACATAACGCCGGCGTGATTATGACGTTTGGGCGGTGGGCCTTCCGAACTGAGCGGCACCATTGAACGCGCGTGGTGAGCTCGCCCGGTTGCAATCTGAACCCCCGAAACCCGCAACCATTGGTCAGACCCCGGGGTAGCTCCTGAACGAACGGAGGGTCTGACCATGAACCGCATACT
>DASZCG010000084.1:0-25344 GCA_035943355.1 Gemmatimonadales bacterium | reverse complement strand
GGGGGGGGACGCCTCCTCGTCGGCCGCCACCACGACGGCCTTCACGCCGAGGTGCTCTTTGACCTTGCCCTCGATCTCGAGCGCCATGTCGGGGTGGTCTTTGAGGTAGAGCTTGGCGTTTTCCCTGCCCTGGCCGATGCGGTCCTTGCCGTAGGTGTACCAGGCGCCGGACTTGTCGATGATGCCCGCCTCGGCGGCGATATCGACGAGCAGCGATTCGCGGCTGATCCCCTCGTCGAACATGATGTCGAACTCCGCCTGCCGGAACGGTGGCGCGACCTTGTTCTTCACGACCTTCACCCGCACGTGGTTGCCGATCACCACCTCGCGCTCCTTCACCGGCCCGATGCGCCGCATGTCGAGACGCACCGACGCATAGAACTTGAGCGCCCGACCGCCGCTCGTCGTTTCGGGATTGCCGAACATGACCCCGATCTTCTCGCGTAGCTGATTGATGAAGACCACCGCGGTGCGCGAGCGGTTGATCGCGCCGGCCAGCTTGCGCAGCGCCTGGCTCATGAGACGCGCCTGTAGACCCGGCAGCGAGTCGCCCATCTCACCTTCGATTTCGGCCTTGGGCACGAGCGCCGCCACGGAGTCGACCACAACCACATCGACCGCACCCGAGCGGACGAGGATCTCGCAGATTTCGAGGCCTTGTTCGCCCGTGTCCGGCTGCGAGACGAGCAGATTCTCGATGTCCACGCCCAGCTTCTTGGCATATTCGACATCGAGGGCGTGTTCGGCATCGATGTAGGCGGCGGCGCCGCCTACCCGTTGCGCGTGGGCGACGACGTGCAGGGCAAGCGTGGTTTTACCGCTCGATTCGGGCCCGAAGATTTCGGTCACTCGACCTCGCGGAATGCCACCGATGCCGATCGCTGCGTCGAGATTGATCGCCCCGGTTGAGATCCCGCTCACCCGCACCTGCGGCGCATCGGCACCCATCCGCATGATGGATCCCTTCCCGCAGGTCTTTTCGATTTGCGTGATGGCGAGATTCAGCGCCTTGCGGCGGTCGTCGGAGATCTTTGTCGGCTGGGTCGGCTGGGTCGGCTGATCTGCCATGATTGACCTCGACATGAGTGGCGAGCCTCCTCTTTATTGAGGCCCGAATATATACCGAAACCAATCCTACCGCCATCCAGGACGGAAGGCGTCCTCCAAGTGCTCTAACTTATTGTCAACAATGCCGATACAGTCAAAGCGATAGACGTCCGACTGGCGTCCGAACCGGTCCATCCAAACCCGCGCCGCTTTCACGATTTCCCGTCTCTTCCCGCCCGTGACCGCCTCAAATGGACTACCGAAGGCCACACCCCTCCGCGCTTTCACCTCGACGAAGGCGACGAGTGCCCCTCGCCGGGCGACGACGTCGATCTCGATGCGACCGACACGAAACCGATGCGCGATGATTTCCCAACCACGCGACTGCAGAAAGCGGATTGCCTGCTGCTCGGCATCCAGACCGCGCTGATGGCGCGGATCGGTCCAACTCGATGGATCACTATGAACGCCGTCTGGCATGGCGACAACCTACCGCCCATCGCGCACCTGCCATAACCCGATTTCTGCGTGTCGGGGCATTTTTACATCGCGCTATTCCCATTTCCGGGGCTTGCAAGGTCGTCGAGTTCTTCCAATCCCACGAGGACATCGCGCGGTTTTGACCCATTGGCAGGCCCCAAGACACCGGCCAACTCGAGCTGGTCGATAATTCGGGCAGCGCGGCCATACCCAATGCTCATACGCCGCTGGAGCAGCGATGTGGATCCCAGCTGATTTTGGATACAGACCTCGGCGGCCTGTCGGAATAGCGGGTCCCGCTCACCTGCTCCCTGCTCCGTGCCCCCTGCTCCGTCTTCTCCCTCTTTCTCAGCCTTCTCGAGCGCCGTGACCTGTTCATCGATCGAACTCCCAGGCACCGCGGCTGCGGCGGCCAGCGCGTGCGCTTTGTACCACTCCATCAGGCGCTCCGTCTCGTCAGTAGAAATGAACGCCCCCTGCACGCGCATCGGCTCGCTCTTGCCCGGCGGCAGGAACAGCATGTCGCCGTTGCCGAGCAACGTCTCGGCGCCGTTCTGATCGAGAATCGTGCGACTATCGACTTTGGCGGAAACGCGGAACGCGATGCGGCAGGGGAAATTCGCTTTGATCAAGCCGGTGATGACGTTCACCGATGGCCGCTGCGTCGCGAGAACCAGGTGGATGCCGATCGCGCGCGCCTTCTGCGCCAGCACCGCGAGCGGCGTCTCGATCTCGCCCTGGACCGTGAGCATCAAGTCCGCGAGCTCGTCGACGATGAGGACGATATAGGGGAGAATGCCGCCGGTGTACGGGGCGTCGAACGGCAGCTCTTTCTGGATTCCCGCCTGCGTGGCGAGCGTCTCGCGCGGTCCTCTGAGAGCCGCCTTCGCTTCCACCTTCTTGTTGAAATCGCCGATGTTGCGCGCGTGATTCGCGTGCAGCAGGCGGTAGCGCCGCTCCATTTCCCACACCGCCCACTTCAAGACGTTCGCCGCCTTGTGGTGGCTCGTCACGACCGGCAAGCCGAGATGCGGGAGCGCGCTATACATCGACAGCTCGACCATCTTCGGGTCGATCATCAGCAGCTTCAGCCTGTCGGGCCCGTGCGCGTAGATGAGACTCGTGATGATGGCGTTGATGCACACCGATTTTCCGGACCCCGTCGCGCCGGCGATGAGGAGGTGCGGCATCTTCGTCAGATCATCCACGACCTCGTCGCCCTCCAGATTGCGACCCAGCACGACGGCCAGCACCCGCGCGGCGCGGCGGAACTCGGCGCTGTCGATCATGTCGCGCACGTGCACGAGGCGCGGCGTCGGGTTCGGGACCTCGATGCCGATCGCGGCCTTCCCCGGAATTGGCGCGACGATGCGCAGCGACTGGGCGCGCATCGCGAGCGCGAGGTCGTCAGCGAGCGACGACACGCGCCCCACCTTCACGCCGCGACCCGGCTCCAGCTCGAAGCGCGTGACGACCGGACCAACTGTCTTATTGATGATCTGCGCGCCGACGCGGAACGTCTCGAGCGTCGCGACTAACCGCTTGCCCATCTCCTCGATCTGAGCGGCATCGGCGTCCTCGACCGCACCAGGGCCTTCGGTAAGGAGCTCGATGGGAGGGATCAACGATCCGGCGGGAGGAGGCGGCGCTGGCCTCGGCGGCGGGGTTGGTCTGGGCTTGCGCACAGTCGGAGCACGGAGCACGGAGCTCGGAGCAGTTTGCACGGGTTCCTCGTCGTCCGGCGTTGCCACACGCCGGGGGCTCGGCTTCTCCTGCTCCCTGCCCCGTGCTCCCTGCTCTCGTTGCCTCAACATCGTCAGCGGATGCCATCCGATAGTGAGAATCCCGAGGGCCGAAAAAGCGAACAGACCGATCAGCACCGCCCCCGCCGTGCCGAGCGCGCTCTGCGCGCCATTCGCGAGGAATCCGGGAAACAGGCCGGCAAGTCGCTCGGTGCGGCTCCAGCCGCTGTAGTCGGGCGGAAAGTGAGGGCCTGTCGCAACGGCGATGCCGTAGGGAAGCAGCAGGATCAGGCCGGTGCCGAGGGCGGCCACGCGGCCCCAGGAGAGTGCGCCGAGGCGTTCAAAGGCAGCCAGCGCCCAGACGACGCCGAGGACCGGCAGCACGACGGCGCCCAGTCCGAACAGCTGCCAGCACGTTCCGCCGATCGTTCGTCCCCAGCTGCCGGTGAGAGCAACGGGGGGAGGGAGCAGCGTCAGACCCAGGAAGAAACCCACCAGCAGGGCCGCTATGCCGATGAGCTCTTGCCGCGCCTTGGGATTCATGCCGCGATACGACGATCCGCGTAGACGGGAACGATCGCCACGCGATCGGGCTGGGCGCAGAATTTCACGTCGTCGCCGAGCCCCACCTCGCTGAGCTGCCGCGCGGCGCCACTCGCGCCGAACGCATCCAGCCAGCCGCCCTGCTGCGCCGCCAGGTCGAGCGACACCTGCGCCGCGTCGTTGAGCACGAGCTTCTTGGGCGGGACTCCTTTCTTCACGGCCTTGATCAGGCGACCGGCCGTATAGGCGTCTTCGAGCGCGAATTGCTTCTCGCGGCCGGCGCAGATGACGACCAGTTCGCCCCGCTCCGTGAAGAGGTGGCGGGCCCGTTCCGCCACGGCGCTGAAGTTGAGCGCGGCCGCCACCAATACGGGGTCCCCTCCCTGCGCCGCCAGCAGTGCCGGCGTGCCATTCGTGGTGGCCAGAAACAGGGTCTTGCCGCCCACCGCTTCAGGCGTCATCTCGCGCGGGGAGTTGCCCAGCGCAAACCCTTCGATCTTCAGCATCCGCCGCTCGCCCGCCAGCACGATGCCGTTTTTCTCGAGGTTCGACGTGAGGCGCACTGCCTCCTCGGAGCTCGCCGCCGGGACCACCGCCTTCGCGCCGGCGGACAGGGCCGTGACGATCGTGCTGGTCGCGCGCAGCACATCAATGACGACAACCGCCCGGCCGGTGAGATCCCCCGCATTGAGGCCGAGTGGCGTATAGAAAACGTCGATCTTCATGTCTGGTCTTTGAGGAGCTGCGGCTCGCGCTCAAGGAATTTCGTGTCGATCTTGCCCGCCACGAAGTCCGGGTGGCGCATGACTCGGCCCAGAAACGGAATCGTCGTGGTCACGCCTTCAATGATAAACGAGTCGAGCGCCTGACGCATGCGGGCCAGCGCCTCGGTGCGGGAGTTGCCGTGCACGATCACTTTGGCGAGCAGCGAATCGTAGTACGGTGGCACCGTGTAGCCCGCATAGATGTGCGTGTCGACGCGCACGCCGGGCCCGCCCGGCGGATGATAGGTGGTGATCAACCCCGGCGACGGCTGGAAATTGCGACTGGGATCCTCCGCGTTGACGCGGCACTCGATCGAATGACCCCGCAGGCGATTGCCGTTCAGCACGAGCGTGAGCGGCGCGCCGGCCGCCACCGCAATCTGCTCCTTCACGAGGTCGAAGTTCGTGCACATTTCAGTCACCGGATGCTCGACCTGAATGCGCGTGTTCATCTCCATGAAGTAGAACGAGCCGTCCGTATCGAGCAGGAACTCGATCGTCCCGGCGCCTACATAGCGGATCGATTGCGCCAGCTTCACCGCGGCCTCGCCGATGTCTTCACGCAGCGTCTGATCCACCGCGGGCGACGGCGCTTCCTCTACGAGTTTCTGGTGGCGGCGTTGCACCGAGCAATCCCGCTCGCACACGTGCATCACCCTGCCGTGCGTATCGCCCATGATCTGAATCTCGATGTGCCGCGGCCGCGCCAGATACTTCTCGATGTACACCTCGTCCGAGCCGAACGCGGCGAGCGCCTCCTGCTTGGCGAGATTGAACGACTGGGAAAACTGATCCGCGTCGACCGCGACGCGCATCCCCTTCCCGCCCCCGCCGGCGGCGGCCTTGATGATCACCGGAAAACCGATGTCGGCGGCGACCTGCTGCCCCTCTTCCAGCGATTCCACCGGCCCCGGTGAGCCGGGGACAGTGGGCACGCCCCCCTCCTGCGCGAGCTTGCGCGCCGCCGACTTGTCGCCCATCTGGCGGATCTGCTCCGGACTCGGCCCGATGAACGTGATGTTGGACGCGGCGACCTTCTCGGCGAACTCCGCGTTCTCGGCGAGGAAGCCATAGCCGGGATGGATCGCGTCGGCACCGGTGATCTCGGCGGCGGCGATGAGGCGCGGAATATTGAGATAGCTGTCGCGGCTGGGCGGGCGGCCGATGCAGACGTCGTCATCGGCGAAGCGGACGTGCAACGACTCCCGATCCGCTTCCGAATACACGGCCACCGTCTCGACGCCCAGCTCCTTGCACGCGCGGATCACCCGCAGGGCAATTTCCCCGCGGTTGGCGATCAGCACTTTCTTGAACATTACGGCGTGAGCTCGATCCCGGCCTGGTCACCCCCGAGCCGGTTCCCCGACGAGTCGACGCCCGAGACCTTCAGCGCGAACTCACTCGGGTTGGTCGAGTAGAAGATCGCGCTCTCGTAGCTGATGACGCCCTGCTGATACCAGTGAAACAGCGACTGGTCGAAGCTCTGCATGCCGTACTGGATGGAGCCTTCCGCGATGAGATCGGGGATGCTGAGCTGCTTGGAGAGATCACGAATGTTGTCGGCGACGGCGGCCGTATTGATCAGGATCTCCGCCGCCGGTACGCGACCCCGGCCGTCCTTGCGCGGCACCAGGCGCAGCGAGACGATCGCCTGCAACGCGGTCGAGAGCAGGTGGCGGATTTCGTCGTGCTGGTGCGGCGGGAAGAAGGAGATCACGCGGCTGATCGTCTGCGTCGCGTCGGTCGTGTGCAGCGTCGAGAAGACCATGTGTCCCGTGTCCGCGGCCTTGAGCGCCGTGTCCAGCGTCTCCATGTCGCGGATCTCGCCGATCAAAATCAGATCGGGATCCTGCCGCAGCACGTGCCGCAGCGCCGAGTTGAACGTCAGCGTGTCATTGCCCACCTCACGCTGCGAAATGTTGGCGTGCTGATCGCGATGCAAGAACTCGATGGGGTCCTCGATCGTGATGATGTTCACGCGCCGGTTCGTGTTCACGTGATTGATCATCGCGGCGAGGGCGGTCGACTTCCCCGATCCAGTGACCCCGGTGACAAGCACGAGGCCGCGCGGCTTGAGCGCGAGCTCCTCGAGCACCGAGGGGAGATTGAGATCGCGGATCTGCTTCACCTCGTAGGGGATCGCCCGGAAGGCGAAGGCCACGGTGCCGCGCTGCTGGTAGACGTTGGTCCGGAACCGCCCCACGCCCGGCACGCCGATCGCGAAGTCCGCCTCTTTGTGCTCGGCGAATTCCTTGACCTGGCGCGGCGTCATGATCTGCTCGGCGAGCGACTTCAGCTCCTCGGGCTTGAGCGGCGCCGTCTCGAGCGCCACGAGGTCGCCGTTCACACGGATAGTCGCCGGCCGCCCGACTTTGAGCAGCAGGTCGGAGCCGTTGCGCTGCACCATCTGTGTGATTGCCTGTTTGAAGTTGAACGCCGGCAGATTGCTCTGCGTCGCTTCACCCATGCGGATCCACCCGGAAAAGGACCTGTCCGAACTCCACGGGCTGCGCGTTTTGCGCGAAGACCTCCCGGATGACGCCGGAGACCTCGGACTCGATTTCGTTCATGATCTTCATCGCTTCGATGATGCAGACCACCTGCCCCACGTTCACCCTGGTGCCCACCTTCACGTATGGCTGCGCGCCGGGCTCGGGCGACTGATAAAACGTGCCGACCATCGGTGATTTGATCTCGAGGAGCTGGAGCTTGGGGACTGCAGGGGGCTGGGCTGGGGCGGCGCCCTCCGAGGCTCCCGCTCCCGTGGGCTGGCTGACGATGACGTGCCCTCCCACCCCCCCCGCATTCATCCCGTGCCCCGCCCGTGAGACTCTGACCGACGACCACGCCCCGAACAGACCCCGCCGGATCTCGATGGCGCCCACGTCCGGGGCGTCTTTCAGGATCTGCACGATCTGGGCGATGATGTCGAGCTTCATACCGTGAAGATACCCCCCAAGAGGCCCTACACCAGTTCCACGAGTTCCGTGCAGCCATCGGTCAACAACACCGGACCGTCCGCCGACAGATGCACGTCGTCTTCGATCCGCACGCCGCCGCGTCCCGCGAGATACACGCCGGGCTCGATCGTCACGACGGCATCCTGAGGCAACGGCTCGGCAACGGTGCGCGCGAGTCGCGGAGCTTCGTGCACTTCGAGACCGAGGCCATGACCCGTCGAGTGTCCGAAGGCCGCGCCGAACCCGCGCGCCTCGATCGGCTCGCGCGCGAGCGCATCCGCGTCGCGGCCCGTCATGCCCGCGCGCACCCCTGCGCGCGCGCGCAATTGCGCCTCCTGGACCACGGCGTACAACGCGCGCTGCGACTCATCGGCGCGCGCGCCCACGACGACCGTGCGCGTGATATCGGCGCAGTACCCGTCGACGACGGCGCCAAAGTCTAGCAACAGCCACTCCCCCACCGCCACCGTCCGGCTGCTCGTGTGCGCATGCGGCAGCGCGCTGCGCGGACCGCTGGCGACGATCGTCGGAAAGGGATGCGCCTCGCTGCCGCGGCGCCGCAGCGCACCCTCCAGGCGCGCCGCAATCTCCAGCTCGGTTTGTCCCGGTCGCACGGATGCCAGCGTCTCGCGCAGCGCCTCGGCGGCCAGCGCGGCGGCCGAGCGGATGGCGGCGACTTCGCCGGCATCTTTACGCACGCGCAGCCGCTCCACGAGCTCGCCCGCCGGCTTCCAGCGCCACGCGGCCGCGACGGCGCTGGAGAATCGCTCCGCTTCCTTTACGGTGACCGAGTGCGCTTCGAACCCGATCACCCCAATGCTGCCTCCCAGAGTGGGAAGCTCCTTGAACAGCCGGTCCCACACACTCGTCGCTTCGATTGCCACGCGCGCCACGGCACCGCTTTCCTGCCGCGCCTGCTCGTCGTAGCGAAAATCCGTCAGCACGAGCAGGGTGTTGCGCGTGGCGAGCGCCAGGCCCGCCGAGCCGCTGAATCCTGTCAGATAGCGGATGTTGGGACGCGACGTGACGAGCAGCGCGTCCAGGCCTTCCGCCTCGAGCACCGCAGCCAGCGCAGCATGGCGCTCGGGACGCTTATCGTGCTTTGAGATAACCGACGATCCCCTCGAGCCCCAACCGATAGCTGTCCGGCCCGAAACCCGTCACGAGACCCACCGCGATATCCGCCAGCAGCGAGCGCCGGCGCTCCGGCTCGCGTGCGAAAATGTTCGAGAGATGCACTTCCACAAACGGCACCCGCACGGCGAGTAGCGCGTCGCGCACGGCCAGACTCGTGTGCGTGAACGCCGCCGCGTTGATCACTGCCCCATCCGAACGGCCTGTCAAACCCTGGATCGCTTCGACCAATTCCCCTTCGTGGTTCGTCTGCACCCAGCTGCACTCGACGCCCAACCCACGCGCCTGCTCCCGCGTGGCGCGCTCGATCTCGGCCAGGCTCGTGCGTCCGTACACTTCCGGCTCGCGCTCACCCAGCAAATTCAGATTGGGCCCGTTCAGCACGGCGATATGAGGGGGCACTGGCGGCTACGATTTCAGCTTCTTCAACCACTGCTGAAATTGATCAGCGTCGGCCTCATCCTCCGGTGGTCGCTGGGAGCGGCCAGAAGGACGACCTGGGATTTTTGCGGAGCCCGTATCTGCAGGACCCGCCGCTGGCGTGCCGCCCTGGCCGGCCGCCTGTTTCCCGCCAGCAAAGAACTCATCGAACGAGAAGCCTGGGCTGCCCGTCTTCGCGCTGTCGGTGGGAGCCGATGTGCCGGGCCCGCGAGGCGCGTCGCCGGACCTCGCTTCCCGCTGCGCGGCGGGCGAACGACGCGCGACCTCCTCACCGAACACTGCATCGAGCGAGATGCTGTCATGTGCCGGATGCGACGGCTCGCCGGGCGACCCACCGGAGACCGAGCCGGCAACATCGAACGCGGCCGCCAACGTGCTCTGTGGCTCGGATGGCGGCTCCGCTGGCGCTCCGCGTCCCGCCAGAATCCCCTTGAGAAATCCTCGCGCCGAGACCCCGGAACGCTTCTTCCCGCCCGGCGACATCTGCTCGACCTTGCTCCGCAGCCTGGCGTCGTTTGGCCGTTGCGCCAGCAGCGCCTGATACACTCTCAGCGCGTCCTGCTGATGCCCCTGTCTCAGGTACAACTCCGCCATCGTCTCCGTCAGCACCGGCTCGGCCCGCGACAGGGTTGCCGTGTCGGCCGCGCCGTCGTCGTCCGACAGCGCGACGGCTGCCGGTACGCGCGGAGCGGGTGGAGGCGGTGGTGGAGGTTTGGGAGGGGGCGGCGGCTGAGCGGACGAGCGCGCAGGAGGCTCGTCAGGCATGATCAACGGCAGATCGACCTGCGGGAGCGACTCGTCCAGATCGGGTGCGCTTTGCCCGGAATCGCGAGCGGGGGGCGTCGCGTCCAGCCTGAACATCCCACTGCCCTCGTACTGCGTTCGGGCCAGCCCTTCGACCTCCACCTGCTCGATGTCCTGTGCGTTGAGCTCGACTTCTTCCTGAAACTCTAGGCCATCGGCCTTGGCGGCGGCGTGCGCCCCGGGGTTGAAGCTGATCGCATCCTCGGCGTTTTCGACGATTGGCGCACCCAGCGAGCGCCGGGGTTTGCTCGATAGATCGGTAAGTGAGGATTCACGTTCCTCGTGCTCGATGGCGAAGTCCGGCTTCCCCCGCGGCTGTGGGGGGGCCGCAGCGGCCGGCTTGGCAGCGACTTTCCCCTTGGCCCGCGTCAGTGCTTCCGCCGCGTCGCCGTTCATCGGATCGGCGTTCAGGAGGCGCGACAGCCACTCGACTTCTTCCTCGGACCGTCCATTCCGCTCGGCGAGATCGGCCAGGGCACGCAGGGCGATGATGTTCTCCCCATCCAGCTCGAGCACGCGTTTGAACACGCCCTGGGCAGCCGGATCGTCCTTCTTGTCGACGAGGCAGCGGGCGTAGACGATGTGGGCGCTGACGTAATCGGGGTGGAGCAGCAGGCCGTTCTGACAGAGGGCGATGGCGTTATCTATAAGTCCTGCTTTACGATAGGCGTCGGCCAAGGGGGCGAAATTGCGGCCCTTGGGGTTATCATTGAAACGCGCTTCGAGTTTCTCGATCTCGCTGGTATATGCCACGGCCTAAGTCTATGTGGGAATTGGACGAAGATAGTGTTTGGCCGGCGCCGCTGTCAAATGACCGGGGAGTTTGTGCGCTTGAGTTTGTTCGTTGTCGTTCTTAGACTTATGCCCCTTCACCCCTCCTTTTTGATTGGAGTCGGAAGTTGCCATGCTGCGCACAATGCGCTCCAATGCTAAGTGGATTTTTTACATCCTCGCGATCGCGTTCATCGGGTGGCTCGCCGTTGGACAAGTCTCCAGCATTCTCGGTCCCAGCGGCAATGTCGTTCTGAAAGTCAACGGCAAAGAGTATCAGGTTACCGAGTACCAGCAGCGCGTCCAAACAGCCTCCGAGCAGTACCGCCAGCAAACCGGTAACGCACCCACCACACGGGAAGACGACAAGCAGCTCCAGGATCAGGTCATCAATCAGATGATCTCGGAAGCGCTGCTGCAGCAGGAATACGACCGGCTGGGCATTCGCGTCAGCGACGCTGAGATCAGAGAGGCGGTGAGAACGTCGCCACCGCCTGAGGTCATGCGCGACCCGCAGTTCCAGACCGATAGTCAGTTTGACAGCCGGAAATGGAATCAGTTCCTCGACAACACGTCCGACCGGGGACTCCTGGTTCAGCTCGAAGCGCTGTACCGCGACCAGATCCCGCGCGTCAAGCTGATGCAGTACGTGACCAGCGATGTCTATGTGTCCGACGCGAAGCTGTGGCGCATCTACAAGGATCAGCACGACTCCGTGCGCATCGCCGCGCTCGCCGTGTGGCCGTACTCGATCGAGGATTCTACCAAGATCAGCGACGCCGAGCTCTCGGCGTACGTCGCGAAGCACCGCGACGATTACAAGCGGCCCGCGATCGCGTACGTGCGCTTCATCGCGTTGCCCCATCTCCCCAATGCCGCCGACAGCGCCGCGGCGCGTGCACGTGTCGCGCAGGTGCGCACCGAGCTCGTCCGGGGTGCGAAGTTCGACGACGTCGCCAAGCGCGAATCGAGCGACAGCGTCAGCGGGCAGAAGGGCGGCGACCTCGGCTGGATCAAACGCAACGGCTCGAACTTCGATTCACTGTTCCTGGCGGGGCTGCGCGGCTTGAAAGCCGGCCAGATTTCGGCGCCGGTCGCAACCCAGTTTGGGTACCATCTGATTCGCATCGATCAGGAAAAGGGCGATTCGATCAAGCTGCGCCACATCCTCATTCCGGTCGCGCTGGCCGGTACGCATCTGGAGCAGGTCGAAGCGCGCGCCGACACGCTGGAGCGGTTGGCCGCGGAGCGCACCGATCCCGCAACGCTCGACAGTGCCGCGAAAAAGCTGGGCCTGCCGGTCTCGCCGACCTACCCGCTGGTGCAGGGTGACCGCTTCACTCTCGGCCGCTACGTCATTCCCGACGTCAGCATCTGGGCGTTCGAGGCGCCGGTGGGCGAGACGAGCCCGGTGATCGAAGCCGTCCCCGCCTACTATGTCTTCCGCGTCGACTCCGTCGCGCCCGAAGGCGTCCCGCCGCTCGATCAGATCCGCGACCGCGTGGAGACCGCGGTTCGGCTCGACAAGCAAAAGGCTCTCGCGCAGCACCGGGCGGATTCTCTCGCCGCAGCCTTGAAGGGCGTCCCCAGCCTGACGACGGGAGCCTCGGCGCGCGGCCTGCAAGTCCAGCAGTTCGCCTCGTTCACCCGCCTGCATCCTCCCAGCTATCTCGGGCAGCAGCCGGCGGTGGTGGGAACGGCATTTGGTCTCGGGGTCAGTGAGCGGAGCGGCGTGATCAAGGGGGAAGGCGGCTATTTCATCATCGAATTGCTGGGACGTAGGCTCGCCGATTCCAGCGCGTGGCTGGCGCAGCGCACTACGCAGCGCGAGCAGCTGCGCCAGGCAGCGCAGCAGGCCCGTATGCAGCAGTATATCGAAGCATTGCGCGCCAAGGCCAAGATCGTCGACCGGCGCAAGGATCTGTTCAAATCACAGGCCGCGGCGGACGCCGCGAGCCTCTAGCTACTCGACCAGACGCTTCGGCTTCGCGTCGCGCGGCGGCTCCTCCGACGATCGATCCGGGGGGACCTGGTTGATGCTGTTTTCGGCGTCCGACAGGGCGCGCTTGAACTCGCGCAACCCTTTCCCCACCGCCCGCCCCGCCTCCGGCAACCGGTTCGCGCCGAACACCAGCAGCACGATCACGGCCAGAATGATCATTTCACTGCCACTCATATTCAGCACACGCGCCTCTTAGTGATTCAGGCGCTTGGGCGCGCCGCCACTGGGCGATGTGGGGGGCAGCGAGCGATCGGTCGCCTCCCCCGGCTCTTTGGGCGACTCGTCTTTGAGACCCCGCTTGAATTCCTTGATGCCCTTCCCGATCGACGACCCGATCTCCGGAATGCGCTTGGCGCCGAAGAACAGCACGAGAACGAGTAGCAGGATGATGATTTCGGTGAAGCCAAGATTGGGAAGCATGGTGCGCCTTTCTAGAAGAGCGAGCGGGCGACGAGAAACGCGATCGCGACACCGACGACCGCGAGCAGGGACACGTCCAACCCGATCGGCCCCATCGTAATCGACATCACGAGCAGATCCAGGTGAATCGGCCCGATGGTCGGCGTGACGGACCACGTGAAGAGTTCCCGCGCCGGCCCCTGCGGCAGGAACCGCCGCAGGAACGCATGCAGCAGGCCGCCCAGCACGAATCCTACGGCCAGGACGCCGAGATAGAAACCGGGTCGACGAGGACCGTGCACGGGGCTAACTGCGTCGCTCCACCGCGTAGGCAATGCTCCCTTGTAAGGCGTCCCGGGCCGGCGAGGCGGGCAGCACGTCCAGCTCGGCGTCCGCCTGCTGGGCCAGCTCGAGGGCGCGTTGCCGCGCCGTTTCGAGCCCCCCCGCACCCTCCACCAGTCGAACCACTTCGGCGACCAAGTCGTCGCTCGGCTCGGCGGCTTCCATCAGCTCCGCCACGACGCGACGGCCGGGACTGCCGCCCGGCATCCGCGCCAGCGCGGCGATCAATGGCAGCGTCACCTTGTGCTCGCGCAGATCGAGACCGGACGGCTTGCCGGTCACCGCCTCGCTCTGCGTGTAATCGAGCAAATCGTCCGTGATCTGAAAAGCCATGCCCAATAGCATGCCGAAGCGCGCCAGCGCCTGCCGGAATGCCGGCGTTGCCGTGAGCGCGCCGACCTCGCACGCGCCCGAGAGCAGCGAGGCGGTCTTGGCGCGAATCAGCTGGTCGTAGGCGCCCTCGCCATACGCGAGCTTGTCATGCGCCTCGAGCTGGCGCATTTCGCCCACGGTCATCTCGTTCGTCACGCGCGCCAGCACGCGCAGCGCTTCCAGATCCTCCAGACGCACCAGCTCGATGATGGCGCGCGAGTACAGATAGTCGCCCATGATCACCGCGATCTGATGTGAGAACAGCGCATTGATCGTGGGCAGTCCCCGCCGCAGCACCGAATGGTCGACCGAGTCGTCGTGCACCAGCGTGGCGAGATGGATCAGCTCGACCACCGCAGCGAGCGTAATCGCGCGCGCGTTGGTGCCGCCAGACGCCTGGTTGCTCAACAGCAAGAGTGTGGGCCGGAAAAGCTTTCCCTTCATGTGCAGGAGATGCTCGTTCACTTCGCTGACGATCGGGAAGTCGGCGGCTACGACGCGGCGCAGCTCCGACACGACCTGCTCGAGCTCGTCGGCCACGGGCCGCTGCACATCGCGCAGGCTGATACCGGCAACTTGTTGGCTCACGTTACTTCGCTTTGGCGAGCGCCTTGACGCGCTGCTCGGCATCGAGGAAGCGAATGTCGACGGCGAACACGCGCCCGTACAGATCGCGCGCGTCCGCTTTCTTGCCCTGTTGCTCGAGCGCGCGCCCCAGCCAGTAGAATACACCCAGGCGCTCCTGGTCGCTTGATGCCGGCAAATCGAGCCCGCGCCGCAGAATCGACTCGGCCACGCCGTAGGCGCCTTTCTCAAAGAAGCAGACGCCCAGCATTTCGGAGGTGCGGAGCTTCCCCTCCGGCGCCCGCAACGCCTTCTGGAATTCGGCGATCGCCTCGTCGAGCAATCCCATTTCCTTGAAGGCCACGCCGAGGTCGTAGTGCGACTGGAAGTCCGTCTCGTCGATGTTCTCGTCGATGCCCTGCTTGAAGCGCGTGAGCATGTCCTGGAAATCCTGCTCCTCGTCGCCGGTCGGCTCCTCATCGGCCACGGTCATTCGCGTGTCCCGCGCAGGCGTCGCGTCGTCCTCTTCGCTCATCATCGAGCCGAGATCGACGAAGTCACCGTCAGGGGCGGCTTCGTCGCGCACCTTCATCTTCGCGTCCTTTGCCTTGACCTTGCCCTCGGGTTTGGACGGGGCCACGGCCGGCGCGAGCATCGAGAGCGCCGCCTTGGCGCGCTCGTTCTTCGGATCGTGGTCGGCCACACGCGCGTACACCGCGCGCGCCTTCTCCGGCAGATCCGACCGCAACAAGGCGTCAGCCAGCTCGAGGTACGCCTCGATCAGCTTCGCCTTGTCGCCGGCCTTGAACGCGAACTCCACGGCCTTTTGCCGGTGACGGACGCTGTTCGGATCGAGGTGCAGGATCTCGTCGACGAGGTCACGGGCCTCGTTCAGATTGCCGGTATTCTCGAGTCCCGCCGTCGCGAGGTCGAGCTCTTCGATGCCGCGCTCCCGCTCGCCCTGCTCGATCAGCGCTTCACCCAGCGCCTGGTGCGCCTCGGGATCGTCCGGATTGTCCGCGACGCGCGACTCGAGCTCCTCGATCGCCGGCGCGGCCGGCGCGTCCTCGATGTTGGAGAAAACCAGCGAACCAGGGTGATCGCCCTGGCTGATCTCATCGACGCCGAGATCGATGAACCCCGAGCGGCGACCGCCCGTCGAAATCGACGTGTCATCCTCGGTCTGGATGAAACTGGGATGCTTGGGCGGCGCCTCGTCGAGTGTAAGCGGCTCGTCGTCGACGTCATGCCCCGCGTTGGTCGTCGCCGTCTGGAAATCGGACTCGAGCTCGAGCGGCGGCACCTCGACCGCCGGCTTACGCTTACTCCCGGATGTCGGCGCCGAGGGCGCGGGCCGCTTCGGCACGACCGGTTTCACGCGCGCTTCATCCGGCTGCCGCGGCTGTGGCTTGTTGAATTTCGGTGGCGGCGCAGCCGACTTCTTGGGAGGAGGCGGCGGCTCAACCACGTTCCCTTCGAGCACGAGGTCAGCGTCCTCCAGACTCAGAAGGTCCGCCGCATTGTCCTTGGCGACCTCAGGCACCACCGGCTCGACGGTCGGCTCGAGCTCCGGCAGGGTCTCGAGGTCCAGATCGCGCGGCCCGACGTCCTCACGGATCGACGGCGTTTTCGGAGCCGTCAACTGTGTCTGGCTGAAGTCGGTGACGGTGGTCTCGAACCCCTCGAGCAGGCCACCGCCGACGCCGCCGCCCGGGGCTTCGTCCACGAGGCTGGTGGTCTCGATCTCGAGCGATTCATCGGGCTCCGCCTCGATATTCTCGACCAGGCTCGCAGCAATGGGCGGAGCTGCCGCCTCCTCATCAGCCGGAGGCGGGGGCGGCGGGGGCAGCGGGGACGGCGCGGCGGGCGGGGCCTGAGGCACCTGTGGAGCACCTCTGGCGCCCTTCGCCGTGTGTGGCTCGTTCAGATCGAGGAACACGAGACTCGACGTCTTCCGCCTCGCGGACTTCGTGACGTCGGCACCCGGCGTGGGCTTCGGCGCCGCCGGCGCGCTCGCCTTGGGAGCTCCAGTCGAGGGTCGCTTCCCGGGATCGCTGCCGTACATCTTCAGGTGTTCGGCGAGCATCTCACGCAGGCTCGCGCTCTCGGGCGAGATGTCGGTGAACTCCTTCAGTGCGGCGAAGGCGTGGTCGATCTTGCCGACCTTCTGCATCCGTTCGGCGTACTCGACGAAGTTCTGCTTCGCTTCCGAGATGAACCCCTTGGCGCCGTAAAGCTTGGCCAGCTTCAGGTACGTCGCCTGCCGCGCGGGCGCATTGCGCAGCACCTTGTTACACATCGCGATGGCGTTGTTGTGGAAGCCGAGCTCGGCGTATTTGTCCACTGCCTGGTCATAGTAGTCCGCGGCCAGGGCGGGTTCTTTCAGCTTGATGTAGAGGTCGCCAATGCGGTTATAGATGGAGAGGTCGGGATTCGCCTCACCATCGGATTCCTGCATGCTCAGCGCTTCGAGCCAGATCTCGACCGCCCTCTTCGGCTCCTTGGCTTCGAGGCCCTTCGCTTTTTCTTTGAGCTGCTCGAGTCTCGACATTGGACCGACTAAGATAGAAGGGGCACTAGGGGTGGACAAGCCGAACCTGCTGTCCACACGGCGCTTACGACGTTAGCTCCCATCCAATACGCAACTTCCCGCCAGTCGTCCACACCCGCGACGACCAGATCGGCCACGCAGCCCGGAGCGATCTGACCCCGGTCAGCGGCAAGGCCGAGGGCTGCGGCGGCATTGATCGTCACCGCCGTCACAACTTCCGCGTGACGCATGCCGAGTTGCGAGACGCCCAGCGCCATGACGAGGGGCAGGCTCACGGTCGGGGACGTTCCAGGATTGTAATCCGTGGCGAGCGCGACCGCAGCACCGGCCTCGATCAGCCGGCGTGCCGGCGCCTGCGCGCGCTTGCCGAGGAAGACCATCGTGGCGGGCAACAACACCGCCACCGTGGCACTGGCCGCGAGCGCGCGCACCCCCGCATCGGAGATGCTCGCGAGATGATCCGCGGAGAGCGCGCCCAGCTCGGCGGCCAATTCGGCGCCGCCCGATCCTTCGAGCTCGTCAGCATGAAGTTTCCCCGCCAGCCCGTGGCGCCGCGCTGCCGTCAGAATGGCACGACTTTCGGCGGGACTGAAGACTCCGGGCTCACAGAAGACGTCGCAACAAAGCGCGAGGCCCTCGCGCGCCACCGCCGGAATCATCTCCTCGCAGACGAGCTGCACATACGCCGCGCGATTGCCGCGATACTCGGGGGGAACCTCGTGCGCGCCGAGGAAAGTCGGGATCAATGTGACGGGCAGCGCGCCCCCGAGACGCTTAATGACGCGCAGCTGCTTCAGCTCCGCTTCGAGCTCCAGCCCGTACCCCGATTTCACTTCGATCGTCGTAGAACCATGCGCCAGCAGTGCGGCAATGCGCGCTCGAGTGAGCACCTCGAGATCGGCTTCCGGACGGCTGCGCACGTCACGCACGGATTGCAGGATCCCACCACCGGCCGCGGCAATCGCTTTGTAGTCGACGCCGAGGGCACGGCGCTCATGGTCGTCGAGGCGCGGAGCGCCAAATACGGCGTGCGTATGAGAATCGATGAACCCGGGGAACAGCACACCCGCGACCTCGAGGGTGCGGTCGGGCTGGGGTGCTTCCTTGCGGGGCCCCACCCACGCGATGCGGTTCCCGTCGATCAGCACCGCCGCGTCGCGGAGCACCTCGACCTCGGCCATCTCGCGCCCGCGGCGCGCGCGTGCAGGCCCACGACAGGTGACGACCTGACGCGCCCCGACGAGCAACGTCTTCAGTCGAGATCCTCGCGCATCGGCAGGGGAATGTGATGACGCCGCGCCGTGTCCAGCGCCTCCGGGTAACCGGCATCCGCATGGCGGGCCACCCCGATGCCTGGATCGTTCGTCAAGACGCGCTCGAGTCGCTGAGCGGCGGCCGCCGTGCCATCCGCGACGATCACCTGCCCCGCATGCACCGAGTTCCCGATGCCGACGCCGCCACCGTTGTGGAACGACACCCACGACGCGCCCGACGCGGTGTTGAGCAACGCGTTCAGGATGGCCCAGTCTGCGATGGCGTCCGAGCCGTCCCGCATGGCCTCCGTCTCACGAAACGGCGACGCCACAGAGCCGGTGTCGAGGTGATCCCTGCCGATGACGATGGGCGCCGACAACTCCCCGCTGCGGACCAGATCGTTGAGCGCCAGTCCGAACCGCGCGCGCGCCCCCTGCCCCAGCCAGCAGATCCGCGCCGGTAGACCCTGAAATGCGACGCGCTCGCTCGCAAGCGTGATCCAGCGCCGCAGATGCTCGTCGTCCGGAAAGAGCTCGAGCACCAGCGCATCGGTGCGATGCAGGTCCGCGACGTCGCCCGACAGCGCGACCCAGCGAAACGGCCCCTTCCCTTCGCAGAACAGCGGCCGGATGTACTCGGGGACGAAGCCGGGGATGTCGAAGGCCTCGGCAACGCCGGCGTCGCGCGCTTCCGTGCGAATGTTGTTGCCGTAGTCGAACACGACCGCGCCGCGCTGTTGCAGCGCGAGCATGGCCCGGACATGGGTCGCGATGCTCGCCCGCGCGGCCGCCAGGTACTCGCCGGGTTCTTTGCGCCGCAGCAGGGCGGCTTCGTCCGGGCTGAAACCCGCGGGGATATAGCCGTTGAGTGGATCGTGCGCCGAGGTCTGGTCCGTCACGATATCCGGCGTGAATCCGCGGCGCACCAGGCCCGGCAGGACTTCGGCGCAGTTCCCCACGACGGCGACCGAGAGTGGCTCGCCGTGCCGCTTCGCCTCCTCGCACCAGCGGAGCGCTTCATCGACGGAGCTGGTGGAGCGGTCGAGATACCGCGTCTCAATCCGGCGTTGCACGCGCGCCGGATCGACTTCGACCGCCAGGCAGATCCCGTCATTCATCGTCGCGGCAAGCGGCTGCGCACCGCCCATGCCGCCCAGTCCACCCGTGAGCACCACGCGTCCGCGCAGTGAGCCGTGAAAGTTGCGCTTCGCGACCGCGCCGAACGTTTCGTACGTGCCCTGCAGGATTCCTTGTGTCCCGATGTAGATCCACGACCCGGCCGTCATCTGCCCGTACATGATCAAGCCACGACGCTCGAGATCGCGGAATACTTCCCACGTCGAATAGCGGCCGACGAGATTGGCGTTGGCGATGAGCACGCGCGGTGCGTCGGAGTGCGTCGTAAAAACCCCGACCGGCTTGCCCGACTGGACGAGGAGCGTCTGGTCATCTTCAAGCGTCTGGAGCGTCCGGCAGATCGCGTCGAACGACGGCCAGTCGCGCGCGGCCTTCCCGGTCCCGCCGTACACGACCAGGTCCTGCGGCCGCTCGGCGACTTCAGGATCGAGGTTGTTCATCAGCATCCGCAACGCGGCTTCCTGCACCCACCCCTTGCAGGATTTCTTGGTCCCGCGCGGCGCGCGGACTGTGCGCGGCCCCGTCACGGCGTGAACCTGCCGGCGCGGATCCCCGCGGCGATGCCTTCGATGTCCGCAGTCAGCGGCCGGTCCGCCGTAAGCGATGCCGAATCGTGACGGACGAGGGCGTGCAGTCGAGCCACACCCGTGGCGGGCCGTAGCGGCTTCAGGTAATCGAGCCCCTGTGCCCCGGCGAGCAGCTCGATCGCCACGATGCGCTCGGCGTTCGCGAGAATACGATTCGCCTTCCACGCCGCGCTCATTCCCATCGGCACGACGTCCTCCTGGTTGCCCTCGGTGGGCACCGACTGCACGCTCGCCGGCGTCGCCAGCACGCGGCAATCGGCGACGAGCGCCGCCGCCGCGATCTGCGCGATCATGAACCCCGACTCGAGCCCCGGATCCCGCGCGAGAAAGGCGGGCAATCCGGACGACAGATCGGGGTTGACCACGCGCTCGATGCGGCGTTCCGCCAACCCCGCGAGCGTCGTGAGGGCGATTGCCATCACATCGAGCGCGAGCGCGATCGGCTGGCCATGGAAGTTGCCGCCCGACAGTACATCATTGCCGAAAACGAGCGGGTTGTCGGTCGCCGCATTCAGCTCGGTCGTCACCAGCCGCTCGGCGAACGCGACGCCTTCTCCGACCGCCCCGAGGACCTGTGGACTGCAGCGGAGCGAGTATGCGTCCTGCACTCGGGGATCGTTGTCGCGATGGGATTCTCGAATCTCGCTGTCGGCGAGCAGCTCACGCAGCAGTGCCGCCGAGCGCTGCTGCCACTCGTGCGGCCGGGCATCGTGGATGCGCGCGTCGAACGGATCGGGCGATCCGCGCACCGCCTCGAGGCTCATGGCCGCCGCCGCGTGCGCGGTGCGCCACAAGGTCCACGCGTCGTGCACCAGCAGCGCCGCCAGCCCGGTTTGCGCCTGCGTGCCGTTCACGAACGCCAGGCCTTCCTTGGCCTCGAGCGTGATGGGACGTGGCACCTGCACGTCACCCTCCCCGATCATCGCCAGCGCCAGGTGCGACAGCGGCGCGAGATCACCCGATGCCCCGACGCTGCCCTGCGAAGGGACGGTGGGGTGAATCTGTCGGTTGAGCATGTCGACGAGCAGCTCGGGAAGCACCGGACGCACACCGCTCGTCCCACGCACGAGCACGTTCGCGCGCAGCAACATCATGGCGCGCACGGCGGCCGGTGCAAGCGGCTCACCCAGCCCTGAGGCATGGCTGCGGATGAGATTGAGCTGCAGCTGCCTGGCCTGCTCGGGGGGAATCCGCACGTGCGCGAGTTTGCCGAAGCCCGTGTTGACCCCATATATCGTTTGACCCCGCGCGACTGCCGCTTCGACTGCCTGGCGCGATGCCTTCACGGCCTCGAGGGCGCCGGCAGCGATCGCCACCGGCGCGTTGCGCCGGGCGACGGCGACGATATCAGCGATGGAGAGCGAGCGGCCATCCAGCGTCACGGGAGACTGAGACATTGGCTCAAAAGCTAAAGCGCCGGAGTGGCTGTTGACCACTCCGGCGCCAAACTGACCCCAGATTCCCTAGTGTGAGCCTGAAACCCCGGTGCCAGTGGCCATTGCGGTCGACTGCCCGGCGCGGATCTGCAGCTCAGGGTTGCCCTGATCAGTCTGGAAACTCCAGTCAAAGATCAAATAGTCTCGGCCGACGTGCGTCACCCGCAGCGCCCCGTAGCGCAGCGTCGACCCTTCCACGATCTCGAAGACGTAGCCGTAGCCCGGGACCGCCTGGATCATGTTCCGCGAGTACCCGGACGCCGGCGCGAAGTCGATCGATGTCAGGTCCGCGAGCGGCGTGGTGCTATAGAGCCGCACCTGGGTACCGCTGAATTCCGGCACCAGCCAGAGGGACGAGTCGGTTGAGTCGCGGTACACCCAGAAATCGATGTCGGTGCGGTTGCCATCCTGCACCAAGCCGAGCTCCGTGCTCTGTGCGCGGCCGTCGCTGTTGACGTCCTGCCAGAAGCGGAAGCCGGACTGCGCCTGATTCGCACCGTAGGCATATACGAGTGTGTTGCGTGCATCGGGCCGGGGGGTATCCTGGCGCAGCGGCGACCAGAGGCTCTCGTAGCCTTCACGGCTCACGGCCGACACACCGAAGCAGCGCGGCACGCCGTTCGACATCGCGCTGGCGAGAAACTCGGGAGCGACGGTCGTGCCCTCGAGCAGCCAGTCGGTGCCGCACAGGCCCCGATCGAGATCGTAGGATGCGCTGTAAATACGGTACCACTTGAAGCGCGTCGGAGCCGCGACGTACGAG
This sequence comes from Gemmatimonadales bacterium, assembly GCA_035943355.1. Classification (GTDB taxonomy): domain Bacteria; phylum Gemmatimonadota; class Gemmatimonadetes; order Gemmatimonadales; family GWC2-71-9; genus 20CM-2-65-7. Next base: position 3,252 of record DASZCG010000084.1, on the reverse strand, counting down.
GTGTCGTCCCACTCGAGATGAATAGCGCCGTTCAGCGAAATCGAATTGAGCCATGAGGGCGAGACCAGCTGCAGCCGCTCATCGACGGTGATCGAGTTGCTGCTCCCGCTCTCGTTACCATTCACATCCACGGCGGTGACGAGATACTGCAGGTGCGGCACGCCGTTGTCGTGGAAGGTGTTCGAGGTCGTTTCGCCGCGCAGCCCATAGGAATCGCTGGTCGAGGCACGGGAGTACACGCGATAGCTGGCGAGATCGGGATCGGTGACGTCATCCCAGAAGAGCAGGATACCGAGCGGACGGTTGGGATCGCCGCTGGGTTCGAGCTCGTAGGCCAGGTTGGCCGGAGCCGAGATGTTGCCCCCCCCGCCACCAGGCGCAACGGTGTCGTAGTGGCAAGCGCCCACAGTCAGCACCACGAGCAAGCAGAGCACGACGCGCATAACGGAGCCTTTGTGCGGGATTCGCCTCGGGTTTAAGCACGGGCCATGCCTGAAGCGAAGTCTTGGTTTTGTCGGGGGTTACGTTGGGGCGCCGCCGCGGCCTGTCACCACCAGAGGACAGCGCCGCTACCGCACGTAGGTGCGCTGGTCGTAATCGAACCGGATGTCCGGCTGGTCGTTCAACGCGATGTTGAACGTGAAGGAGAAGTTGCCCGATCCGGTCTTCTGGAAAGCGAAGCTCGCCCGCCAACGGCGCAGATCACGCTGGAAGTTGACGTAATGGTATGCGAACTGACCGGTGGCGAAGTCATACTGCGTCCCCCAGGTCGCCGTCCAGTTGCGCGTGGGGTTGAAGGACAACAGCAGGGTCGTGGTCCGGCGCCCCGGAGCATTCCTGAGCGCGGGCAAGGTGTCAAAGCGGCTGCGCGTGCTCGAAAACCCGACGCTGAGCGAAAAGCCGCGCCCACCGCCGCCCAGTGGACCGCCATGCGCAAGGTCGGTGCGCGTCCCCCCCTGATACTGGCGATACTCGAGCCCGTTCGCGCCCGGGAGCTGGTTTTGCGTGGTCGTGTCGGGAGCAGGGGGTGGCGCCGGACGCGGTCGCAAACCTAACAGCCGCCCCACGCCCTGTAACGTCGCCGGCGTGACCGAGAACGACGCCGTCAGGCTTTGCAGGAACGGATCGAACTTCGCGCTATCGGTTCCCGCCTGACCCTTGAAGAGATCGTGCGTCATCCCCAGCGAAAACCCGGGGAGCATATCCGACAGGAACGTGTTGGTCAGCGACGCGGTCTGCCAGCCGGTCCGGTGCGGCTGCTTGGCCTGCTCGAAGTTGAAGCTGACGCCGCTCGTGTTGATGCTGAGGATGCGGACTTTCCGCGGCTGCGCGGTGGACGATGTGTCCCCCGGCGGCGGCTTCATCTTCGCTTCGAAGTTTTGCGAGAGCCCGACGTTGATGGTTTGCTGCGGATCGGTACGCGCGTTGAGCGTCAATCCGAAGGGGTCGATCGCCCGGGCGTACGCGGCCGGCACCGTCACCCCCGGCGCGTACTGCCAGCTGATGAGCGGGGAGAAGGAATGCCGGATCCGCGCGAAGGGTCCGAACCCCGGAAGAAATCCGAAGAAGGTGGGAGACGCGCTGGCCGAGAACGCCAGGCGCTTGCCCTGCTGCACCCACTGGCCCCCGGTGAATTGATTGCGGATCATGAACGGGCCTGCCCCGGTCGTGTTCACGATCGCGATCCCCGGCTGGAGCTTCCATGTGCCGCTGAAAAACGGCGGCAAGTTGATCCCGGTCTGCCACTCGACGTTGGTCGAAAACGTCTCGGCAAACAGGACCTCGTGAAAAGCGCCGGTCGAATCGGTGTACTGGAACCGTACGCGACCGTGATTCACGGCGTCCTCGTAGCTGATATTGTTCGCCCAGTTCCACCGACCAATCCGAATCGGCGTGTCGAACCGCATCGAGGTTGAGCGGGAGCTCACGAATGTTGGCAATGTGTCGAGGCCACTGTCCGGCGGCGTCGCGGGCACCAGCAGCGTACCGGGCGTCGTGTGAAACGCCTGGGAGTTCGTGTAGCTGAACGTCGGCGTCCAGATGATCGCCGGCGTGATCGTGATGGCGGTGGGCGTCAGATTGATCGTAGGGAATGTCTGGTTCGTCGTGTTTTGTGACAACTCCTGGCTGCGCGTGCCACCAATGTTCAGCGTCCCCCATGCAAAGCGCTTATTGAAGCTCGCGCTCGAGCTGATGCGGGACGACACCTCGAAGGGGTTGAGCGAGTTCCGCTGGATGACGCGGCCGTTGGTCGAGTAATCGATGTTCGCGTTGAAGTCGGTGCGCGAATCGAAGCGCTGCGAATGATTCCACCCGATGCGCGTATTCGTGGCCCCGCCGCCTTCTCCCAGCTCGGTGGTGTGCGTGTAGGTCAGACTCCCCTGCATGAAGCGATCGAGCCAGCGGTACCCTGCCTGCGCGTGATACGACACACTCCGGTCGGCGAACCAGTCGCCCGAGACGAGCAGGTCCATGTAGTCGTTGATCGCGAAGTAGTAGCCCAGATCGGAAAGGTGCCGGGAGTAGTGGCGCGTGGGGCGGACGAGATCGTTGATCCCGAACCGCGGCAACAGAATGCCGCTGCGCCGCCCGCCGCGGATATCCTGAAAAATGAAGGGCAGCCACATCACCGGGACATCGCGCACGTACAGGACCGCGGGTCGCGCGACCATGGTCCGTTTGTTGATCCACTTCGCCTCGCCCGCCTGAAAATGATAATCCGGCACGGGCTGCGGGTCCGACGTGATCTTCGCCGATCGCGCGTAGACACGCCGCGACCCCGAGTCCACCGCCAGGTTGCCGCGCATGTACCACGTCACGCCCCCCTGCTGAAAGTCGGTGAGCGCGTCCTGCACCGTCCCGCGCCGCAGGCAGGTGTCGTAGCGCATCCCTTCCCCGATGAGCACCGTGCCGTGATCGAATAAATGCGGATCGCCCGTCGCGTTCAGCTGGCAGCTCGCCTCGTGATAGCGAATCGAATCCGCCTCGAGCTGCGTGCCGTCCCGGTCCACGAACCCCTCCCGGCGCAGAAAAATCGTCTGACTGTCGCCATGCACCGCGAGGGTCTCGGCAACGTATCGCGTGACGCTAAAGCCCTCGATCTTGAGCAGGGAATCAATGACGGAATCGGCGGGGGGGAAACTGCGTGTGGGTCCGGTCGGCAATCCGAGGCGGCGGGCGGTCGCGGTGTCCATGTTGCCGCCGCCCCGTAACGAGTCGTGCGGAGCCGCCCCCCTCCCCGCCCCGGTGGGC
>DASZCG010000083.1:0-9736 GCA_035943355.1 Gemmatimonadales bacterium | reverse complement strand
GCAGGAGCGCGCGTCGCTTGCGCGGGATGAATCGTGGTTTTTTAAGGGTTTGCGCGACGATCCGCGCTTTGTGGCATTAGTGGGGACCGGACGATAAAGCACTTCTGTACCGGCGGGCTTACAGATCCCACTCCGCAGGCGATTCTCTTTTACAGGTTCAAGTAGTGCAGTCGTACCGTTTTATGTAGCGCAGCGGTGATAGGACCGTTGTTTGCCATGTCGCGCCCGGGCGGAGGTGTGTCCGGTATCTCGAACTCATGGAGTGAACATGAAGCGATGGGTGTTGAGCGGAATCGTAATCGCTGCAGGCGTGATTGTGATCGCGTGCGGTGAACGGGGGGGGCGTGCCGACATGCCGTCGGGTCCGATGGCGTCGGTGACCACGCTGACGACTCTTCCCGCGTGCGATCTCAGCGGGACCAACTCACTGGTCTCCCAGTATTTCAACTCGACCGACGCCAAGGCGGTTCGCGCACTCATCGATCAGATCGGCGCGGCGGGTGCCGGCAGCGTTATCGCGCGCGATCGTGGGTTCGACATCATCGCCGTGATCGCGCAGAACGCACAAGCGGGGACGGGCGGGGCCCCGGTTGCAGCGTCGAACCTCATCAACAACATCACCCCCTGCATGTTCCGCAATCTCGCCGAATTTCCTGAGAACTATCCCGAGGATTACACAGTCGCCGTCACCACCGCCGCGCCGGGCGCCCTTGGCGTGCGCGGTGGGGCTGCCGATCCGGCGTCCGACCTCGTGCTGTCGCGCGGCTCCTTTTCCGGCGTGGCGCCGCAGCTCGGCGTGACGTGGGCCACGACACTCGGCGGCAATCCCGCGCCGGCGCGCATCGCATTCTACGGCCGGCCCGGCTCCACGTCCCAGACCTACGATTGGAAGGTGTTGCCTCGGAACGCGAGCTTCAGCCCGCCGGCCGTGGTCGGCGTGTGCGTGGACCTCAACGCTGTGCCGACTGCGATGCTGCATGAGGAGCATGTCGGCCTGCTGACGTTTTCGGAGGCATACTTCCTCGATCCCACACTCTGCGGCGCCGTCTCGTCGGGCCGTGGGTTGTCCGCCTTCACCCACCAGCTGGCACAGTTGTTCCTGCCGCAGACGCTGGCAGCGGCCAGCACCACCCGCGGCATCGGTGGTTCGACGGGCGGGATCGGCAGCGAGTTCGGACTGAACGATGTCCCGAATGTCTCGCTGGTCTATACGATCCAACCGCCGGCGAGCGTCTTGGTGGGCCAGACCTTCACCGTGCAGCTACGCGCCACGGATGCGGTGACCGGCGCGACGGTGGGCGGGACGCAGGTCTCGATCATCGCCGTCAATAACAACGGCGTTCCGAAGACGCTGCTGGGTACGCTTTCGCAGACGACCAACAACGCCGGGCTCGCCACATTCGGGGATCTGAGCTTCGATCCAGGGAGCACGGGCGGGTATCGGCTGGTTGTGGGTGGCACTGTTGTGGGCCGTCAGGCGATCAGCGTCGGCCAGGCGACGTCGACCAAGGTCAACGCCAAGCCCGCGAAGTAGGTAGTTGCAATGCAGCAGGCGAGGGGCGGCTCTGTCGAGCCGTCCCTCGTTGTTTAGGTTACTGCTGCGTGAAACCGACCCACCTCGGGATCATTGGCCTCGGCGCAATCGGGGGCTCACTCGCGCGGCAAGGGAAGCTGGCGGGTGTGCCGACGATCGTCGGATGGTCGCCCGAACCCGCCGAGCGCGCGCTCGCGGCGCAGCAGGGCGCGCTCGATGACGCGCCCGCGCGCGCGGCCGACGTGGCGCGCGTGGCCGACCTGCTGATCCTCGCGGCACCGCCTGCCGCCAATCTCACGCAGCTCGAGGCGCTGGCTCCGCATCTCAAACCACACGCGCTCGTCACGGACGTCGGTTCGGTGAAGCGCGCGATCGTCGCGCACGCCGAACGCCTCGGTCTGGGGACGCGCTTCGCGGGCAGCCATCCACTCGCGGGAACGCATCGTCACGGGTTCGAGGCGTCGCGCGCCGATTTGTTTCGCGGGGCGGTCGTGTACGTCACGCCGTGCAGCGGCGGCGCCGATGCCGCACGCGAGATCGCGCACTTCTGGCAGGATGTGCTGGGCGCTGAGCCGGTCGTCCTGGCCGCGCAGCGCCACGATGCGCAGCTCGCGGCGACGAGTCACGTGCCGCAGATCGTCGCGTCGTTGCTGGGACACTTTCTCGCGCGGCACGCGCCCAAGGGGTCGACATTCGGGCCGGGCGCGACCGACACGACGCGGCTCGCCGCGAGCGAGCCGGAGCTGTGGACCGAGATCCTGCTGATGAATCGCGACGAGATCCTGCCCGCGCTGCGCGCGCTCGAGGAGTCGCTGGGCACGGTGGAACGCGCGCTCGAGGTCGGTGACGCCACGGCGCTGACCGCGTGGCTGCAGCGGGCCGCGGAGTGGCGGCGGCGTATCGCGCCGTGACCGTGAGCGGAGTGGTTCGCCCGCCGGGGGACAAGAGCATCTCGCACCGGGTGCTCATGCTCGCCGCGCTGGCCCGCGGCAGGAGCGAGCTGCGCGGGTTGCTCACCGGTGACGACGTGAAGAGCACGGCGCGAGTGCTGCGGCAGCTCGGCGCGAACATCTCGAGGATCCAGGAGTCGGGAGTCGGGGTTTCCAGCTCCCGGCTCCTAGCTCCTGGCTCCCGATTGCATTGCGGCAACTCCGGCACGACCGCCCGCCTCATGCTCGGCATACTCGCGGGTCAGAAGTTCGTCGCGACACTCACCGGTGACGCCTCCCTGCGCCGCCGGCCCATGCGACGCGTGACGGAGCCGCTGAAGGCGATGGGGGCGGATATAAAGGAAAGCGGGGACGGGCTGCCGGTAACGATTCGCGGCGGCACGCTGCGCGGCTTGACGTACAAGAGCCCGGTGGCGAGCGCGCAAGTAAAGAGCGCGTTGCTGCTCGCCGGGTTGACCGGGAACGTGCCTGTCACCATCGAGGAGCCGTATCGCTCGCGCGATCACACCGAACGACTCTTTGCGTATCTCGGGTTCGGGATTCACGAGCGGAATGGCGACATCGTGTTTGAGCCGCCCGTCCACCCGGCCGCCCGCCCGCCCCTCGATCTCACCGTCCCCGGCGACATTTCGAGCGCTGCGTTCCTCATTGGGGCCGCAATCCTCGCGGACGCGGGTGAGCTGCTTGTGGAGAATGTGGGTGTGAACCCCACGCGCACCGGCTTCCTTGTGGTGCTGGAGCGGATGGGCGCGCGCGTCGAGCGCATCAATTTGCGCGACGAAGCGGGCGAGCCGGTTGCGGACTTGATCGCGAGGCCTGCCAACCTCGCGGGCACCGCAGTGACGGCTGCGGAAATTCCCACCCTCGTGGACGAGGTCCCGATCCTCGCCGTGCTGGCCAGTCGCGCGTCGGGTGAGACGGTATTTCGCGAAGTGGGCGAGCTGCGTGTGAAGGAGAGCAACCGGCTCGAGCTGATGGCGGCCAACCTGCGGGCAGTGGGTGTGCGGGCGGAAGCGCGAGGAAACGACTTGCATGTGGAGGGCACCACACGCGCACCACGCGGCCGGGTCGAAACCGCATCCGATCACCGGCTGGCGATGGCGTTCGCGGTACTCGGGACGGTGAATGGTGCGGCTGTGAAGCTCTCGGAGAAAAAATCAGTGGCGATCTCCTACCCCGGATTCTTCACGGACCTGAAGCGCATTCGTGCCGACGTGCAGCCGTGAGACGGGAAACGTGCTGAGAGTCATAGCCATCGACGGCCCCGCGGCCTCCGGGAAGAGCTCGACCGCCGGCCTCGTGGCGCAGCAGCTCGGTTGGGCGCATCTCGATTCGGGAGCGCTCTACCGGGCACTGACGCTGGCGTCGCTCGACAACATCGGGGAGCAGGGAGCAGGGAGCAGCGAGCAGTGGCCCGCTCAGCAAATCGTCGGTCTTGCCGAACGGCTCCCGGTGCGGCTGGTTCTCGTCGGGAAGCAGTTCCGTCCCGAAGTCGCCGGTGCGGATGTCGAGCAGGCCATCCGCAGTGATCGGGTCACGCGCTACGTCTCGATGCTCGCAGCGATCCCCGCGGTCAGGACCTGGGTAAACACCCAGCAGAGGCGGGCGGTGCAGGGCGGTGCAGGTTCTGGAGGTTTTGGCGGTGTTGTGGTGGACGGTAGGGATATCGGAACTGTGGTGTTTCCCGAAGCCCCGCTGAAGATCTTTCTGACGGCGACCCCCGATGCGCGGGCGAGAAGGCGGCTATCTCAGCGCGGGCAGGAGGTCGATGGGGAGCTGGTCCGGCGGGAGAGCGAGGTACTGGCGGCGCGGGATGCCGCCGATTCCAACCGCCGCATCGCCCCGCTGCGGCCCGCCGGTGACGCCGTGGTGCTCGATACGACGGCTCTCACGCTGGACGATCAGGTGCTGCGGGTGGTTGAACTGGCGCGGCAACGGTTCCCTAAGTAGGTTTCCGCCCGTTGATTACACAGGCTGTTGCCTGTGCTCGGCAAGCACTGTCCTCAGAGGACAATGAATGACGAGGTACCCTCAAACCAAAAACCAAACCGGTGTACCGCATGCTCGTAGAAGCACGTGACGTAGAAGAATTCGAAGAAGATCTCCCCACCCGTAAAGCACCCCGCTCCCAACTACGCGTCCGCGCCGGTCTCGACGAGGAGTATTCGTCCGACGAGATCGAGAAAATGACTCTGCTGTACGAGGGGACGCTTTCGAATATCGCAGAAGGCGAAATCGTCAAATCGAAGGTGCTGCGCGTGACCGATACCGCCGTCATTCTCGACGTCGGGTTCAAGTCGGAAGGCGCGGTGGCGATCGATGAGTTCAAGGACCCGAAGAGTCTCAAAGAAGGCGACGAGGTAGAGGTCTTCCTCGAGCACCTCGAAGATCAGGAAGGCGCCGTCGTCCTGTCGAAGAAGAAGGCCGACTTCATGCGCGTGTGGGAGAAGATCCGCGAAGCGCATGAGAAGGACGATGCCGTCACCGGCACGCTGGTGAAGAAGATCAAAGGCGGCGTGGTCGTGGATCTGATGGGCGTGGACGCGTTCCTGCCCGGCAGCCAGATCGCGCTGCGCCGCGTGCCCAACATCGACGAGCTACTGGGCCAGAGCTTCGAGTTCAAGATCATCAAGCTGAACAAGCGGCGCCGCAACATCGTCGTGTCGCGCCGCGTGCTGCTCGAGGCGGAGCGCAAGACCAAGCGCGACGTCCTGATGAAGGAGCTGTCGGTCAATCAGGTGCGCAAGGGTATCGTCAAGAACATCACCGACTTCGGTGCGTTCATCGATCTCGGCGGCGTCGACGGCCTGTTGCACATCACCGACATGAGCTACGGCCGCGTGTCGCATCCGTCCGAGATGGTGCAGATCGGTCAGGAGCTCGAGGTGAAAGTCCTCGACATCGACTGGGAGCGGGAGCGCATCTCGCTCGGCCTGAAGCAGCTGCAGCCGTATCCCTGGCAAAACGTCGCGGCGAAGTATCCGGTCGGCACACGCGTGCAGGGCAAGGTTGTGTCGATCACGAACTACGGCGCGTTCGTCGAGCTCGAGCCGGGCATCGAAGGCCTCGTGCACATCTCCGAGATGAGCTGGACGCGCAACGTCCGCCACCCGTCCAAGCTCGTGTCGATCGGTGAGTCGATCGAAGCCGTCGTCCTCAAGGTCGATGAGACCGAAGAGAAGGTCTCGCTCGGCATGAAGCAGACGGAGCAGGATCCGTGGATGGCGCTGCCGCAGAAGTATCCCGTTGGCACCAGGCTGCGCGGCAAAGTGCGGAACCTCACGTCGTTCGGCGCGTTCGTGGAGATCGAGCCGGGCATCGACGGCCTGATCCACATCTCCGACATGTCATGGACCAAGCGGGTGCAGCATCCGTCCGAGGTCGTGAAGAAGGGCGACGAGGTCGACGTTCTCATTCTGAACGTGGACGCCGAGAACAAGCGGATTTCGCTCGGATTGAAGCAGGCGCAGGAAGATCCCTGGTTACGCATCGGCGAGACGTACCCGGTCGGCACGGAGCTGCGCGGCCGCGTGATGCGGTTGATGGACAAAGGCGTCGTCGTGGATCTCGGCAGCGACATCGAGGGATTCGTGCCGATGTCGCAGCTGGGCATCCCCGACATCCAACAGCCCGGGGATGCGGTGAAGGAAGGGCAGGCGGTGGAGTTGAAAGTGCTCGAGGTGGATCCCATCCATCACAGGATCGTCCTGGCCGCGACGGGATTCCCGAAGGGCGACATCATTCCGGTGCCTCAGCCCGCGGCGGACGAGACGCCGAACCTAGACGCCTAGAGGCCGAGGGGGCGAAGGTTTATCCTCGCCCCTTTGCGTTTGCAGTCATACATTTTGCGCATGTCCATGCGCGAAAAACTCGAGCTCCTGCAGCAGAAGCGTTCAGAGGCTGAGCAAGGCGGCGGTCCCGAGCGGATCGCCACTCAGCATCAAAAAGGCAAAATGACGGCGCGGGAGCGGCTGGACGTGCTCCTCGATCCCGGCTCGTTCGTCGAGCTCGGTCGCTTTGTCACGCATCGTGCCACCGACTTCGGCCTCGCGGACCAGAAGTATCTGGGCGACGGGGTCGTGACGGGCTGGGGACGTGTCGAGGGCCGGGTCGTATACGTCTTCTCGCAGGACTTCACGGTGTTCGGCGGCTCACTCTCCGAAGCCCACGCGGAAAAGATCTGCAAAGTGATGGACCTCGCGGTGCAAAACGGCGCGCCGGTGGTCGGATTGAACGACTCGGGCGGCGCGCGGATTCAGGAGGGTGTCGCCTCGCTCGGCGGGTACGCGGAGATCTTCCTGCGGAACACCCTGGCGTCCGGTGTGGTGCCGCAGATCAGCGCGGTTCTCGGGCCGTGCGCGGGCGGTGCCGTCTACAGCCCCGCCATCACCGATTTCATCTTCATGGTGCGCGGCCTGTCCTACATGTTCGTCACGGGCCCCAATGTCGTGAAGACGGTCACGCACGAGGAAGTGGACTTCGAAAAACTCGGCGGCGCCGACATCCATGGCGCGACATCCGGCATCGCACACTTCGTGCATGGCTCGGAGCTCGAGTCGCTCACGGCGATTCGCACGCTGCTGTCGTTTCTGCCCGGCAATAATCTCGACAGCCCACCGGTGCGAGCGGCCGGCGACGCATCGGACCGGCGGGAAGAGGCGCTCCTCGACATCGTCCCCGATGAAGCCACGAAGCCCTACGACATGCATGACGTCTTGAAGCTCGTCGTGGACAATGGGGCCTTCCTGGAAGTGCAGCCCGACTACGGCAACAATCTGATCGTCGGCTTCGCACGTTTGGCCGGGAGGCCGGTCGGAGTCGTCGCGAATCAGCCGGCGGCTCTGGCCGGCGTGCTGGATATCGCCGCGTCGCTCAAGGGCGCGCGGTTCATCCGCTTCTGCGATGCCTTCAACATTCCGCTCGTGACATTCGAGGACGTGCCGGGGTTTCTTCCGGGCGTGGCGCAGGAGCACGGCGGCATCATCAAGCACGGCGCCAAGCTGCTCTATGCCTACTGCGAGGCGACCGTCCCCAAGCTCACGGTCATCACGCGGAAAGCGTACGGTGGCGCCTACGACGTTATGAGCTCCAAGCACATCCGCGGCGATTACAACGTGGCCTGGCCCACGGCCGAGATCGCCGTGATGGGACCGAAGGGGGCAGTCGAGATCTTGTACAAGGGGGAGGCGAGCGAAGAGCGCACGACCGAATACCGCGACAAGTTCGCACATCCGTATCAGGCCGCATCGCGCGGCTACCTCGACGACATCATCGATCCGCGGGACACGCGGCCCCGATTGATCGAGGCGCTGCTCACCCTCGAGACGAAGCGTGGCCGGAATCCGCCGAAAAAGCATGGGAACATTCCTTTATAAGGCAGCCATGGGGCTGCTGCTGGTGCAGAGTCCGCCGGCGCCTCCGCAACCGCCGGCTCCCGCCGCGCCACCTGCGGCTGCCGCTCAAGACTCGGCACGAGCCAGTGTGTGGGCCCGCGTCGCGGCCGACTCCACCGACGGCTCCGCCTGGCTCGACGTGGGCCGCTACTACCTCCAGCTGACCGACGAGTACCACGCGCACAAGAAGCCGGTGGTGGTGGATACCGTCCTCGCGCACGCGCTCCTCGACACCGCGCAACAGGCGTTCGATCGCTCGGCGCGGCTGCGTACCGGCACACGCACCGCCGATTCGGCGCGCGTCTTCCGCGTATATGCGTTCGGGCAACGGGCCTACGTGGACTGGGAGTCGGGGGGGACCGCCGCCGCGACGCTGGCGTGGCACGGCCTGCCCGAGAACCTCCGCCTGCCGCCGGTGCTGGAGGAGCTGGGAGAAAACCTGCTGCGCGCCTGCCCGCATCAGGGCGTGCTGTTCACGGCGAACGAGATGGACACCCAGGCGGCGTGGTACCTGCGGTTTGCGCGGGGGCTGCGTCCCGATCTCGTGGTCGTGCCGCTCGACCGCTGGAAGTCGGACTCGGTGCTGCGCAATCGCGTGCTGCGGGAGCTGAAGACGCACGATCCTTCGCTGCGCGCGCTCGGCGCGAGCCGCGCGGTCTGCGCCAGCCTGGGGTTCGAGCGCGCACCCGAGCAGCGTCCCGAGGTCAAATGGAACAAGCGGCCGCTCGTCTGGGTGTCGGGGCGCGAAACGAAGAGCGACCGCGTCCCGCCGCAGGACTTCGTGTTCGCGGCGTTGCGGCTGGCCGTCGATGAGCACGAAACGTGGACGGCGCCGGTGACGGCGCTCTACAAGCGGGCGGTGAGTACCGTCGGCGGGCTGTGCAAAGCCTTCGATACGTTCGAGCTGGGATCCGAGGTCGGATGCCGGTGACGTGACGTCAATCCGTCGCGTCCTCGTCGCCAACCGCGGCGAAATCGCGCTGCGCGTGATTCGCGCCTGCCACGAAGAGGGTCTCGACGCCGTGGCGGTCTATTCGGAGCCGGATCGGCTGGCACCGCACGTGCGCCAGGCCGACGCCGCCGTGCTGCTCGGCGCCGGGCCGGCCGCCGACTCGTATCTCGACATCGGCAAGCTCATCGCGGCCGCGCGCGACAGCGGCTGCCAGGCGGTGCATCCCGGGTACGGGTTCCTGTCCGAGCGCGCCCCGTTCGCCGAGGCGTGCGCCAACGCGGGATTGATCTTCATCGGGCCCCCTGCGGGGGCCATCCGCGCCATGGGCGACAAGACGGAAGCGCGCCGCCGCATGCAGGCCGCCGGAGTGCCCGTCGTGCCGGGTACGGCGGCGCCGCTGCGCGACCCGGTGGATGCGCGTCGTGAGGCAAAGCGGATCGGGTATCCGGTGTTGCTGAAGGCGGCAGCCGGCGGGGGCGGGAAGGGAATGCGCCTGGTGCGGGCGGAACCGGACGTGGAAGACGCGTTCCAGGCGGCGCGGCGCGAGGCCTTGAAGGCGTTCGGCGACGGCAGCATCTACGTCGAGAAGTATCTCGAGCGCCCGCGGCACATCGAGATTCAGGTGCTGGCCGATCGCCACGGCCGGGTGGTGGCGCTGGGGGAGCGCGAGTGCAGCATCCAGCGGCGGCACCAGAAGCTCGTCGAGGAAGCGCCCTCGGTGGCCGTCACGCCGGCCCTGCGCCGCCGCCTGGGCGACGCCGCGACCGCGGCCGCGAGCGCCGTCGGCTACTTGAGCGCCGGAACGATCGAATTCCTGCTCGCCCCGAGCGGCGAGTTCTACTTTCTCGAGATGAATACCCGCCTCCAGGTGGAGCATCCCGTGACGGAGCTCGTGTACGGCGTGGAC
>DASZCG010000082.1:0-1712 GCA_035943355.1 Gemmatimonadales bacterium | reverse complement strand
GTGCCGTACCTGCCGAATCGCCTGATCGATCTCATCGCGCAGGCGGTCGCGATCGCGGTGAAGGCTGTCATCCGTAGCCTGCATCCGACCTCCTGGTGTCGCGCCGCGATCCTAGCACCGAAGCGTTTCATGTCTGCGCCCTATGCCGTCTTGCGCAGAAACACATGCATCGCGCGAATCCCGGCGACGTGCTTCACGCATTCGTAGCCGAGCGCGGGCAGATCGATGCCGGCAAACAGCGCTTCTCCCCGCCCAAGCAGCACCGGCCGCACCGCGAGGTGCAACTCGTCAATCAGCCCGGCGCTTAATCCCACCGATCACCTGTGTTGAGCCGAGTAGCCCGCATGTACGAACCATTGATGGCAGTGGCGAGGTGTGACGCGATAGCGAGCGCGGCGCGCGACGCGACGAAGGTTGTCGGACGTCCGCGGTGCGTATTTGCGAACATGTTGTTTCTGGAGCGCCCAGCCGGCCTCAATGGGATTCAAGTCGGGCGAGTACGGCGGCAGATAGAGGACGCGGACGTCGCGCGCCCAACACAGCGGTGCGACCCGGGCATCATGATGGGCGCGCAGATTGTCCATCACCAGCACGTCCCCAGGCTGCAGCTTCGGCAGGAGGTGCCGGGCGAGCCACGCCACGAAGCGATCAGCATTGGCCGTGGCAAACATGGTCCGCAACACGACCCATCCCTCCAAGCGGATCGCCCCGAGCAGCGTCAGCGTCTTGCCCCAATTCATCGGCACCGGGTCGATGAATTCCGTGCCGCGTTTCACCCACGTATGACTTCGACTCATCGCCGCGTGCATCCCGGATTCGTCCAGAAAGACCAAACGCTCGACCGGGATTGCCTGGATGCGTTTCAGGAACCGGCGCCGCTTGGCTTGGACTGCGGGCCGCGCCACCTCCGACGGCCGACAACGTTTTTTTTGACCACGTAGTCATGCCGATGCAACGCGCGTTTCATCGAGGAGACATGCACGCGCGCCCGTCCTCGCCGCGGGCGGTTGTACGCCGCCGTCAACTCGTCCGCCGTGGGATCGCCCAAGGCGACGAGCAACGCCTCGAGATCCGCGGAGGTGATAACCGAGGCCGTTCCACCGGCCTTGGGACGCGGCTGCACGTGCCCGTCGCGGCGCACCTGCGCGACCCACCGCTTCACCGTCGCCGTGCCCAATTGAAACTGCAGGGCGATGCTGGCATAGCCGCCTTCGCCCGACTCGTATGCCAGAACCACGCGCGTCCGGAGCGCCTCCGGATATGCTTCGGCCATGCGCTTAGCAGATCACAGGCCGATCGCGGGCGCAAGAAGTTAGATCAACTCAGGTGAACGCTGGGATTAGTGCGCCCGCGCTCTAATCCTCGCCCGAGCCGGAGGCGAACGCCTTCGTGAGTTCACCAATCCAGTTAATCGTGAGAATCAACCGGCTGGCGCCGCCGAGCAGCCGCAGGGTGATAAAGCTCCCGTCACGCAGGACGTCGTAATTCGCCGACACGTTAAGGCCGAAACCGCCGCTCTCGAAGAGCACCACCGGTTTCGACGCGCGGACATCTGGGCGGTCCGAGTCGATTGCCGGACCGCATAACTTGGTACGAGTCACGCGAAGTGTGCCAGTAGTTACGTGGACGGGGATATGTAACGAAAACGCCGTACCGTGTAGCAGTGTCACGGCGAATCGATCGCGGCTCCCGATTTCAGTGCATGCCGGACC
>DASZCG010000081.1:0-4065 GCA_035943355.1 Gemmatimonadales bacterium | reverse complement strand
GGGGGGGGCCGGTCGTCGCCGGCCTACGCCCCCGACTGCTACCTCTGCCCTGGCAACGCGCGCAGCTCGGGGCAACGCAATGAGCGCTACAGCGGCGTGTTCGTCTTCGACAACGACCATCCCTGCGTTGGGCCGACGGCGCCGAGTGCGCCGGCCCCCCCCCCCGCACCCGGGATTTACCGGAACAGTGCCGCGACTGGCCACGCTCGCGTCGTCTGCTACACTCCGCGCCACGATCTCACGCTGGCCCAGCTGCCGGAACCAGAGGTTCTCGGGCTCTTGCAGGCGCTCCAGGAGCAGTACCGGACGCTCGGCGCTGAACGTGACGTACGCCACGTGCTCGTGTTCGAGAACAAAGGAGCCGTCGTGGGCGTCAGTAATCCCCACCCGCACTGTCAGATCTACGCGACCAATTTCGTGTTCAAGACGATCGAGCTGGAGGCGGAGGCTCAGCACGGCCGGCCGCTGTTTCAGGAGATCATTCAGGCGGAGGAATCGGACGGCAGACGGCTCTTGGTGCGGCGAGATCAGGCGCTGTCGTTCATTCCGTATTTCGCGCGCTATCCCTACGAGACCTACGTCGCCCCGCGGGAGACGCACGCGAGTCTTGCAGACTTGAGCCCCGCCGAGCTGGGCGATTTTGCGGCGGTGCTGCGCGAGACGCTAATCCGGCTCGATAACTTGTGGCGCATGTCGTTCCCCTATGTGATGGTGCTGCACCAGGCACCGACCGACCGGGAGTATCCCGGTTTCCACTTTCACATCGAGATCCATCCGCCCCTGCGCAAGCCCGGTCTGCTCAAGTATCTCGCCGGCCCGGAGATCGGAGGCGGGAATTTCCTGAACGACACGGCGCCCGAGGAGAAAGCCGCGGAGCTACAGGGAGTCTCCAACGTCCATTACACCCACGAGCGCTGACGTGACCGACGCCGAGAGCCTGCTCGAGCCGATTCTGTCGGTTCACGATTCCATCCGCGATGACGTGGTCGAGGCATGCGCCCGGCAAACACCCGAGCAGCTTGCGGCAACCGCGGGTGATGACGGAGACACCATCTATGCCATAGACCGCGTGGGGGAGGACGCGCTGGTGCGCGGTCTCGCCCAGCTGGCACGCCGGGAACCGCTGTGTCTCATCGCCGAAGGCATTCCGCGTGGCTCGCTGGTCTTACCGCGCGGTGCCAGTGAGCGTGACTGTCGCTGGCGGCTGCTCGTCGATCCGCTCGACGGCACGCGCGGCTTGATGTACCAGAAACGCAGCGCCTGGGTGCTCACGGGCGTTGCGCCCAATCGCGGCGCCGAGACGCGCCTGTCAGACATCGTCCTCGCGGTGCAGACCGAGGTCCCCCTCATCAAGCAGCATCTCTCGGATCAGCTCTGGACGATTCGCGGGCAGGGACTGCAGGCTCGGCGCTACAATCGACTGGCGGGCACGGTCGATCCGCTCACGGTGCGGCCGTCGCGCGCCGACACGATCGCGCATGGCTTCGCCACGATCGTGCGCTTCTTCCCCGGCGCGCGGGATGTGCTGGCCGCCATCGACGACGAGATCGTCCAGACGCTGGTGCAGCCGGAGCCGAAGCGCGCCGCGTGCTTCGAGGACCAGTACGCGTCCACGGGCGGTGAGCTGTACGAGCTGATGGCGGGTCACGACCGCTTCATCGCTGATCTCCGTCCGCTCGTGCAGCCGGCCGGCTTGTGTTGCCATCCTTACGATTTGTGCACCGCGCTCATCGCACGCGAGGCGGGCGTGATCATCACCGATCCCACCGGCGCGGCAGTCGATGCGCCATTGGACGTGGCCACAGATGTCGCGTGGGTGGGCTACGCCAACGAAGCGCTGCGCCGCGCGATCGAGCCCGTGCTGCAGAGCGCGTTGCGGCGCCGTCGCCTGTTGCAGTGATCTGGTTCCAGCCGGCGCTCGACACCCTGCGAGCCCTGCAGCACGACGCTGATCCCCGTCTGCGCACGTTCTTCTCCACCAATCGCCCACTGCACATCGCACGCGCACCGGGCCGGCTCGACGTCATGGGCGGCATCGCCGACTACAGTGGCGCCCGCGTGCTGGAGCTGCCGCTCGCGTGTGCGACGAGCGCGCTGGTACAAGGGCAGGGAGATCGGCATTGCGATATCGCGACACGTCGCACGGAGCGCTGGGATTTCCTCAGCGTCGAGTTGCCACTGGCCGAGCCGGCGGAGCTCGCGGCGTGGTTTCAGACGCACGAGGCCGAGCGGTGGGCGGGCTACGTGGTGGGCGTGGTCCAGGCCATCCTCGCGCGGAGTAAAGCGCCGGGTGGACTCCGCATCCTCATCGACTCCACTGTCCCGGAGGGCAGAGGCGTAGCCTCATCGGCCGCGCTGGAAGTCGCCGCCGCCACCGCCGTCGCGGCGAGCTGCGGTGTCGAGATCAGTGCACCGGAGCTCGCGGCCCTGTGCCAGCGCGTCGAGAACCACGTCGTGGGCGCGCCGTGCGGTATCATGGACCAATTGACCAGCGCCTGCGGCAAACAGGACCGCCTGCTTCAGCTGCATTGCCAACCGGGCACGATCGAGGGCTACATCGAGGTTCCGTCCGGCTTTCGATTCTACGGTATCGACTCCGGTGTGAGCCACGCAGTCTCGGGCGTGGACTATGGAACGGTGCGCACCGCGGCGTTCATGGGGAGTCGGATGATCGCGGTGGAGGCCGGATGGCGAGGCAGCTACCTGGCCGATCTCACGCCGGCGGAATTCGCGCGGCTCGGCCGCTCGCTTCCCGACGAGATGTCAGGCGCGGAGTTCCTCGAGCGCTATGGAGGCATCAGCGACACGGCGACGGTCGTCCATCCCGATCGGCGGTATCCCGTGCGACGCGCGGCGGAGCACCCAGTCGGCGAGCAGCAGCGCGTGGACCGATTCGCGCAGCTGCTCCACGCGCTCTCGCAGCAGCCGGCCGTCGCGACAGAATTGGGCCAGCTCATGTACGGCTCGCACGCGAGTTACGGTGCCTGCGGACTCGGCAGCGACGCCACCGATCGCCTCGTTGAGCTCGTGCGGGCGGGAGGCCCCGAGCGAGGTCTGTTCGGGGCGAAGATCACGGGCGGCGGCAGCGGTGGAACGGTCGCCGTCCTCGGGACGAACGACGCAGAGCAGGTGGTGCGTGAAGTGGCCGAGCGTTACGCGGCGGAGACCGGGCGCGCGGCGTCTGTCTTTACAGAATCGGGGCCCGGTGCCGCCGAGACCGGAGTGTTGGCAACCGATGTCACGGCGTTCGTGCAACCGAGAACTGGTAGTCCCCCGATCCCACCGTGACGATCACGTCGCGACCTGCCTGCCGAACGTCGCGCACGCCGGGGATGCCGCGCAACGGCCGGCCGCCTTCGCGCACGCGATCTATCGTGGTCTCGACCAGCGTCACGTCGGCCGTCGTGTTCGGGGGCACCGCCGTCTCGAGCAAGACCTCCCGTTCACCGAAGCGCCACGCCGAGACGACCTTGCCGTATGGCGTTTCGAGTGACGCTCGCGCCTGTGTAAGGCCGCCTCCCGGTCGAGGAGCGATTCGCACCCTCTTGCCGCCGGGATTCTGAGGATCGAGACCGATCCCTGCGATCGTGCGATACATCCAATCGCCCACCGCGCCGAAAGCGTAGTGATTGAACGAGTTCATCCCTGAGTCTTCGAAGGAGCTGTCGGGCCGGATGCCGTCCCACCGTTCCCACATCGTCGTCGCGCCGCGCGTGATGGGATACAGCCACGAGGGATAGGTCCGCTGCATCAATAGACCATATGCCACGTCGAAATGACTCGTCGCGCTCAGCACAGGTAGGAGCTGGGGCGTGCCGAGAAAACCCGTCGTGAGATGCATGCCTCGTCCGCGTACGGCGCCGGCAAGGCGTTCACTCGCGGGCCCCACGAGGGAATCGGGCAGGAGGTCGAAGCCAATGGCCAGCGCATAGGCCGTCTGCGTGTTCTCCCCCACTCGACCGCCGGTAGAGACGTATTCCCGATTGAAGGCCGCCCGCACATCCTGAAACAGCTTTTCGTATTGCGCCGCATCGCTCTCTTTCCCGAGCGCACGAGCGGCACGCG
>DASZCG010000080.1:0-1932 GCA_035943355.1 Gemmatimonadales bacterium | reverse complement strand
ACTCGCCCATGTGCGACACGTCGAACACACCGACATCCTCGCGCACGGCTCGGTGCTCCGAGCTGATGCCCGAGGGATAGCTGACGGGCATCTCGAAGCCGGCGAACGCCACCATCTTGGCGCCGAGGCTCACGTGCGCATCATAGAGTGGGGTTCTCTTCATGCGCCCATCAGGGTTGCGAGCAGGGCCTTCTGCACATGCAGGCGATTCTCCGCCTCGTCCCACACTCGAGACTGAGGACCGTCGATCACATCGGCGGTGACTTCTTCACCACGGTGCGCAGGCAGGCAGTGCAGAAAGATCGCTTTCGGATCGGCGAGCTTCATCAGCTCGGCATCGACCGTGTAGCCCTTGAACGCGTTGCGGCGTGCCTCGGCCTCGCCCTCCTGGCCCATCGAGGCCCACACGTCGGTGTTGATCACATGCGCGTCTTCGACCGCCTCTTCGGGCACCTCGGTCACCATGACGCAACCGTTTTTCTTGGCGGCGTCATACTTCGGCATGTTCGGCTCGAACCCCTCCGGGCAGGCGAGGCGCAGCTCGAAACCGAGGACTGTAGCCGCCTCGAGCCAGGCATTGGCCATGTTGTTGCCGTCGCCGACCCAGGCGATCCGCTTCCCTTCCCAGCCGCCGAGGTGCTCTTTGACCGTGAAGAGGTCGGCGAGGACCTGGCAGGGGTGGGTGAGGTCGGTCAGGCCGTTGATCACCGGAATCGTGGCGAAGCGCGCCAGCTCCTCGACTTCGGCGTGGTCGTAGGTGCGGATCATGATCCCGTCGACGTAGCGGGACAGCACTCGGGCGGTATCGGGGATCGGCTCGCCGCGGCCGATCTGGATGTCCTTGCTGGAGAGGAAGAGCGCCTGGCCGCCCAGCTGGTAGGCGCCGACCTCAAAGGAGACCCGGGTGCGGGTGGAGGACTTGGCGAAGATCATCGCCAGGCTCTTGCCGGCGAGGGGGGTCTCGCGGTAGCCCCGCGCCTTCATGCGCTTGGCGAGGTCGAAGAGCTGTTCGACCTCTTTGCGGCTGAAATCGGTGATTTGGAGGAAGTCGCGCTTCGCCATGGGCCCCCGAGTCGGTCAAAATGACAGTACTGTGTGACGGATTTTACCCGTGGGCCAGCCCGGAGACAAGGTTGAGCTGCTTATTTCAAGAGGAGGATTCTCACCGTGGCATCAGCGAAGCTGGCATTGCCGCGCAACGCGTTGCGACCGGCGAAAAACGGCATGTCACGCATGAACGTGTCTGCTGCTTGAGCGAAGGTGATCGTATCGCCCGAGAGAGTCCACGTCCCGGCCATGTCGGCGTAGAGGTCGCCCCCGCCGAAGTGATAGTGAGGAATGTGCAGCTGACCGGCGGTGGTGCCGTCCTTGTTCAGCGTTAGCGCCAGGGTCGCACCTGCCGCGAACCAGTCTACCTTCTTCCCGGCCGTATCGACGGTGGTGAACGCGTACACCTGGTAATCGCCCGCCACATTATCGACACTGGGCTGGAACGCGTCGGAGCACGCGACGATTGACGCCAGGAGCGCGACAGCGGCCGGCAGCGGAACGAGCCTCATCGAGCTATAGGATGTATTTCCTCAGGTCTTCATCCTCGACGATCCGCATCAGCCGCTCCCGCACCGCCGGCCCGTCGAACACGATGTGCTTGGAGGGATAGTCGGGCAGCTCGAACATCACGTCCTCGAGCAGCGTGGTCATGACGGTATGGAGCCGCCGCGCGCCGATGTTCTCCATGCGCTCGTTCACTTTGGCCGCAATGCGCGCGATTTCCTTGACGCCGTCGGGCGTGAACTCGAGCGTCGCGCCGTCCGCCTGGCACAACGCCGCGTATTGCTTGGTCAGAGCGTTCTCCGGCTCCGTCATGATGCGCACGAAATCCGCTTCGCTGAGTGAGGACAGCTCCACGCGAATCGGGAACCGGCCCTGCAG
>DASZCG010000079.1:0-2889 GCA_035943355.1 Gemmatimonadales bacterium | reverse complement strand
CGGCTGAGCAGCGCGGCTTCCGCGGAGCGCACCACAATCCAGCCGGCCGGAATTTCCTCCGCCGGCTGGATCGCTTGCCGGATCTTCCCGTGCTGCCGGCCCCCCCCGATCGTTCGGACGCTCCGGACTGCGAAGCCGCGGTTGCCTTTGACGGGGCCTTCGGGGTGCTCGAAGCCGAGCCCGTCACCCCGCTGGATCGGCTGCGAGACCGACACGATCAGCTCGTCCTGTTCGCGTCCCCCCCCGATCACTTCCCCAAGGACCGCGCCGCGGTTGTCGGGCTGGGTACGGGTCACGTAGTCCCTTCCCGCGCGGCCGCCGTACATCCCGCCGGTGAAGCCGCGCGAGAAGATCTGGACCAGGGGTTGGACTTCGGCGGGTGTGGGCGGACGCGAGTCGCCCGCGGCCAGCCGGTCGAGAAATTCGCGGTAGCTGTGCGTCACGGTCGCGACGTATTCGGGTTTCTTCTTGCGGCCTTCGACCTTGAGCGTATGGATGCCGGCGTCGGCAATGTCGGCGAGGTGCTCCCACGCGCCGAGGTCCTTGGCGGAGATCAGGTAGCCGCGGTCCAGCTCGGCGTGGCTCGTGGCATCCGTCAGGACGTAGTCCTTGCGGCAGGACTGGGCGCAGGATCCCCGGTTCGCGCTGCGCTCCGAAATCATGCCGGACATGTAGCACTGTCCCGAGTACGCGATGCAGAGCGCGCCGTGGACGAAGCTTTCCAGCACGAGCTCCGGGACCGCGCGCCGGATGGCGCGGATGTCGTCGAGCGTATTCTCGCGCGCGAGCACGACGCGGTCGCATCCCAGATCACGCAGGACCCGGGCGCCGCGCTCGTCATGCACGCTCATCTGGGTCGAACCGTGAATTTCCAGATCGGGGTACACTTGGTGGATGAGCCGCACGGCGCCGAGGTCTTGCACGATGGCGGCGTCGATGCCGCAGTCGATGCAACGCCCGAGATGCTGCAGCGCGTCGTGCAGCTCGGCCGGCTTGAAGAGGATGTTGAACGTCAGATAGATCCGGGCCCCCCCGGCCCCCGCCCCGTGCGCGTGCGCCAGGCGGCAGGCCTGCTCCAGGTCGTCCAGGCTCAGCTGCGCCCCCTCGTCCCGGGCATTGAACTTGTCCACGCCGAGGTAGATCGCATCGGCGCCGTTGCCGAGCGCGGCACGAACGGCGTCGAGGCTTCCGGCGGGAGCGAGGAGCTCGGGGACGGGGCGAGGCATCAAGGAAAGCTAGCGGTTGACGGTCCGCGCGGGGATCGTGAGCACCAGTATGCTGCCGATCGCCATGACGCCCGCGAGCGCGTAGACGCCGAAATCTGTCGACCCCGTGCGATCGACGAGCCAGCCGATCAGCCATGGGCCGAGAAACCCCGCGAGATTGCCGATCGAGTTGATGAGCGCAATTCCCGTTGCGGCCGCCGCGCCGGCGAGAATGGCAGTGGGCAGGGTCCAGAACTGCGCGAGCGAGGTCGTCACGCCGGCCATCGCGAGCGACATCCCAGCGAGCGCGATCGCTGTGTCCCCACCGTAGCGAACCGTCACGAGCCAGCCCGCCGCGCCCACCAATGCAGGAGCGACCAGGTGCCAGCGCCGCTCGCGCGTCCGGTCCGACCGGCGGCTGATCGTGACCATCGCGACCGCGGCGACGGCGTTGGGGAGAACCGTGAGCATCCCGATCGCCAGCGGGCTCACGACGCCGGTTCGCTGGATCAGTGTCGGCAGCCAGAATCCGGCGCCGTACAGTCCCGCGATCAGGCAGAAATAGATGAGGCCCAAAAACCAGACGCGGGCGTTCGTGAGGCCATCCCACAGGGCGTGGGCCCTAGCGTGCTGCTGGTCCTCGGCGATGCGACCCGCGAGGATTTCTTTCTCGTCGTCGGCCAGCCAGCGGGCGCGGACGATCCCGTCATCCAGGTAGGCCAGCACCGCCACACCGAGGAGGAGCGAGGGAAGCGCCTCGAGCAGGAACAGCCATTGCCAGCCCGCGAGCCCGTGCACGCCCGTCATCGCCTTCAGGATCCAGCCGGAGACCAGCCCGCTGATCACCCCGGCGACGGGGATGCCGGTCATGAACAGCGCGATGATCGCGGCCCGCCGGTCGGACGGGTACCAGTAGGTGAGATAGAGGATCACGCCTGGGAAAAAACCGGCCTCCGCGACGCCCAGCAGAAAGCGCAGGATGTAGAAGCCGGTCGCCGACGTCACGAACAGCATCGCGGCCGAGATCACCGCCCAGGTCAGCATCACGCGCGCGATCCACAGGCGCGCCCCGACGCGGTGCAGGATGATGTTGCTCGGGATTTCGAACAGGAAGTAGCCGACAAAAAAAATGCCGGCCCCGAGGCCGTACACCGTCTCGCTCAACCGCAGATCGCTCAGCATCTGCAGTTTCGCGAAGCCAACGTTCACTCGATCGAGGTACGCCGCGACGTAGCAGGCGAACAGCAGTGGGATCAGGCGCCGGGTGACGTGCGCGTAGAGGCGTGCCTCTGTCAGGCCGACGTCCTCCCCCTAGCGCCGCTGTAGACCGGGACAAACGCGGCTGCACGCATGGGCCGAGTCTGGCTGCCTAACGGATGGCGCTTAAGCTGCGGCGCCGAACGTGAAGGTTCACAAACGGAATTCTACCACACCGGAACCCAGGACGTTCACCGGAGCTGCCGAGGAGGGGCGCCGCCGGCTTCAAGCGCGTGTTAGGCGCCGCCGGGCCACTACATGCGGTTCTTGTACCAAGCATCATAGAGCTCGCGAGCCATTTCGGCGTGCTGCGCCAAGAGTGTCCAGACATAGGACAATCTGGCTCTTAGGCCATATTCGAATGCAATGTCAATCTCAGTTGCGAATGCGAGGGCGATTAACGAGGCTGCGATGACCTGGTCCCAGC
>DASZCG010000078.1:0-15493 GCA_035943355.1 Gemmatimonadales bacterium | reverse complement strand
ATGTCCTTGTGACCGAAACCGCGGCTGTTATCAATCAGCACCAGCCGCGTCGGCTAGAGCCGGTAGTACTCCACCCGTTGGTAAGCCTCCTCCAAGGCGGGCCGGCTTTCGGACATTTGCTTCAGGTACGGATAGCGCGCATGGAGAATCAGTCTCGCATTCGCGCGCTCAGATGCATCGGTGATTACGCGCGCCCGCCCTGAAATCTGCACGCCTCGAATATCGTCATAATCGAAATAATCGGGCGCGACTGTCGCCGCGATACGCGCATTGGCCTCAAGTTCAGTGGAATGCCGGCTCTTTGGATCGGAAACCCACAGCAACGCGAGGCCATCGCGAACATAGAATACACTAGCCGCATGCGGCCCTTCGGCCCCGCACGTCGCAAGCGACATGACATGATTTGCATCAAGGAAAGTGGCGATCCGAATGGCGGTCTCAGCGCTCATGTTCTTGGCGCTCCCATTAACGACTTGAATTCAAAGCAGGACGGACCGCGACCGCGCCTTGATCCTGGTCAAATCCAGCGGTGGAGCAATGCCTCGATCAAATCCCAATAAATGCCGCCCGGAATGGTTGGCACAGACTCATTGATAATGATCAATGCCAGCACGGCACTCCTTTCATTTTTTCATGCGAGCGGCAATTCGAACTCTGCTGAGAAAGTTCGACTATCCATGATAACGTTTCGTCCGCTCCGTCAGACGAGGAATCCCATGTCCAGTGCTAATTCAACCCTGTGGCCTTGGCGGATCGTCGTCGTCTGCCCAGGAATCCGCCGGCTTCGGATATTTCCGCAGGAGCCGGTGTACGAGGTTGACGTGCTCCGCCTCCTCCTCGACAAATTCGGCCGCCATGTCCTTGATTTTTGCATCTTTTGCCGAATCCAGGATGGAGGTGAAAAAGGCGAGCGCCTGTTTCTCGCCGGTGAGGGCGAGTTGCAGGGCATGCCACGGCGTCATCAGATAATGCGCAGCACCAAGATCGGCCTGCTCCGGGCTGTCGCCTTTTTTCCATCGCCCGAGCCGCTGTGCTTGCGCTACTAGGTCGACATCGCCTGCGATTTTCTGGATTTCTTCGGCATGAATTCCTTCGGCTCGGGCAAGATCCCGAAACACGTTGACCAGCTCGCGATTGTTATGCGTTTCCATCTGCTCGGCGAGCTCGGTGTAGCGCTGCACGGCGTCAGCTTCGATCTGGTGCGCAAGGGCGAGCAGGTCGGCGATGCTGGTGATCGGGTGTTCGGAAGGCGTCTTGCTCAAAGCTCGAATTCCTTCTCCAAATCGGCGAGGTCGACGTTCTGACCTTCCATGCGCGGCTGATACGGCCGGCGCTCGCCGCGATAGAGGATACCGATATTGAAACCGTCGTCGGTCATGATGCGGCGCGCCGCCTTGGCCGGGTCGCTGGTGGCGGCGACCGGCGCCGCATGAACGAGGCTCTTCCATTCCCTTTCGTCAGGTCGGAATGTGACGCAGGGACTGAGAATTTCCACAAACGAAAAGCCGGGATGGCGGATGGCTTCAACGAGAATACTCGCCGTCTCGTTCGGCGCGCCCGAGAAGGCGCGGGCGACGAAATTGGCTCCGGATGCGAGCGCGATCACCAACGGATGAAAGGGGCTCAGCCCGGTGCCGCCGGGCGACAATGCGGTATCGAAATCGGGCTCCGTGGTCGGCGAGGGCTGACCTTTGGTCATGCCGTAGACTCGGTTGTCCATCACGACGTAAGTCATGTCGATGTTGCGGCGGCAGGCGTGTAGAAAATGGTTTCCGCCGATCGAATAACCGTCGCCGTCGCCGCTCGCCACCACGACCGTCAGGTCGGGGCGCGTCACTTTCAGCCCGGTGGCGAGTGCCAGCGATCGGCCATGCACGCCGTGGAAGCCATAGCACGTCGTGTACGCCGGAATGCGCGACGAGCACCCGATGCCCGACACGACGACGATATTTTCCGGGGCCAGCCCCAGCGCGGCGAAAGCCCGCGTAAACGACATCAGCACGTGATAATCGCCGCAACCTGGACACCAGATTGGATTGACCTCCGATTTATAGTCGGCAGGCTTGTAGCTTGAACGTAGTTCGATCACTGACATCAAGAACTCCATCGCATGATGGCTTGCTCGATCTCGCTCGGCCTGATCGGCAGTGGGCCCGGTCGGTTGAGCACGCGGACATCCTCCGGCAGGTCGTAATGGGCGCGCAGGTACCGATGAAATTGCGCGCCATGCGATTGCTCGACGACAAGGATATGCTTCACGCCGTCGAGCGCAGCTGCGAATCGCTCGGGCTGGATTGGCAACAGCAAACGCGGAGCGACAAGGCGAACGCCAATCCGGTCGCGCACGCGCGCGACCGCTTCGCGTGCGGCGCCAGTGAGTGAACCCCACGCGATGACCGCGAACTCGCCATTGCCCTCGACGGTTGCCCAATGGTCGCCGTAGGTGAACTGGTCGAGCTTGGCGCGCCGCTTATCGAGTTGGGCGCGATGATCGTCCTCACTGCTGGTGGGGGTTCCAAGTTCGTTGTGGGTAAGACCATCGGCGGTATATTGGCCGCCGCGCAGACCCGGGATTGCCATCGGCGAGACCCCGCTTCCCGTGACGGCGTACCGCTTGTAGGCGCTGACATTCTCGGCCGGCTTTGTGCGTTGGCCGATGAAGGCGATGTCGGCGAGCCGATCGATAGCTGCTACCGTTTGCCCGATGAATTGATCGGACAGCACGACCGCGGGCGCCTGCAGCGTCTCAGCGAGGTGAACGGCCCATTGGGTCGTGAACAGGCAATCGCCGACCGACTGGGGCGCCAGCACGAGATGAGGGGCGTCGCCGTGAAGTCCGTAGACGGCGATGTTGAGGTCGGCTTGCTCGGATTTAGTCGGTATGCCTGTCGATGGGCCGGCACGCATCACGTCGATTACGACGATCGGGATCTCGCTCGCGGTGGCAAGCCCCAACGCTTCCATCATCAAAGACAGGCCTGGGCCGGAGGTCGCGGTCAAGGAGGGCGTTCCGCCATATGACGCGCCGATGATCATATTGATGGCAGCCAGTTCATCCTCGGCCTGTAACAGCACTCCGCCCACTTTGGAGAGATTAGGTGCGAGCCATTCGAGAATTTCCGACGCCGGCGTGATCGGGTAGGCGGCGGCAAAGCGCACGCCGCCGCGGATCGCTCCGAGCCCGGTCATCTCGTTGCCGGACACGAGCCACCGTTTGGCGCTGCCTGTTGGCTTCGCCACCGCCAGCTGCAGGCCGAGATCGAGATCGGCGGCAGCGGCCATGCCCGCTTTCAGCCCGGCACGACTCGCCCCGACTGCGGCCGCACCTTTGTCGGCCAGCCGCTTCTCTATCACCGGCGTGAAAATGTCCTCGGCTAGCCCGAGCAGGCCGGCAGCAATGCCGAGCGCGATCATATTCGGGCGCCCGCCGGGAATGGCTTTCGCCATTTCCTTGATCGGGACCTCTACCACGCGCGCGCCGGTGCGGGTGACCACGGGTGGCAAGTCGCCGCCTCGCGGGTCGCTGACCACCAGGCTATGCGGCGCGGCCTCGATTTCGGCGCTGAAGCGATGAGCGTTGAGCCAATCGATGCCGATGACCAGATCGAAGTGTTCCGGTAGGCATTCGACCGGACTGCACGCCAAACGTACCAACGCCGCGGCTTCCCCACCACGGATCTGCGGCCCCACGGTCCGCGTCAGCAATCCACGCCATCCCGCCGCGCATGCCGCTTCAAGTAGCAAATTGCCGGCAGTGAGCGCACCAGCGCCGCCGCTGCCGAGGATAGCGATCGAAATGCTGTCTGCCGCCGGCATGCGGGCGTCTCCAGCTGAATAATGTCATTAGACGCGATAATTGCCGGGGCTGTTTTGATTCATATCAAGCATTCATGCCTGCATTTACAATAGGCATTAAGTCTCTGGATTTGTCCTGAGTTAAAGCGACGGCCGTAGCGTCATACTAATGTTCAGGACGCTGACGAGCGTACGGAGAGAGACAATGAATGCAGCGGTCCGATGGTTGATGACTAGCCCGGGCGCGCCGCTCGTCAGCGCCGAATTCAACCCGTCCCCAGGACCTGGCGACGTGGTCGTGGAAATTGCCGGGTGCGGCGTCTGCCACACCGATCTCGGTTACTACTACGATGGGGTCCGCACCAAGCATGACCTGCCGCTGACGCTCGGACACGAGATCAGCGGTCGTGTCGTTGATACCGGATCGGATGCCGTCTGGTGGACGAACCGCGCCGTCATTGTCCCCGCCGTGATCCCCTGCGGTACCTGTGACGCCTGTCGCCGCGGTAAGTCGACCATTTGCCCCAATCAGAAGATGCCGGGCAACGATATCCACGGCGGATTCGCGACGCACATCGTGGTCCCGGCGCGCGGTTTGTGCGCAGTCGATGAGGCGCTGCTCAAGAGCGTCGGCATCGAGCTTGCCGATGTCTCGGTGATCGCCGATGCCGTAACGACCCCCTACCAGGCGGTGGTGCAGGGGGGCGTCCGTGAGGGAGACCTGGTCGTCGTCAACGGCGTCGGCGGGGTCGGCGGTTACGCGGTTCAGATCGCCAATGCATTCGGCGGCAAGGTCGTCGCCATCGACGTCAACCCAGATCGGCTCGCAGCGATCGGCCAGCAGGGCGCGGCGCTCACTCTGGACGCGCGGCAGCTCAATAGCCGCGACCTCAAGTCGAAGATCCAGGCGTTCGCCAAGCAGAACGGGCTACGCCAGTCCGAATGGATCATCTTCGAATGCTCGGGCACGCGCGTCGGGCAGGAAACCGCCTTCAGCCTGATCAACCACGGCGCCACTTTGTGCGTGGTCGGCTTTACCATGGACAAGGTCGAGGTCCGGCTTTCGAACCTCATGGCGTACCACGCGCGCGCACTTGGCAACTGGGGATGCCCGCCGGAGCTCTACCCAGCGGCATTAGACATGGTTTTGACCGGTCGCGTGAAGGTCACGCCGTTTGTGGAGAAGCACCCGCTCGACGAGATCAACCGAATTTTCGAGGCGGTCCATCACGGCGAGCTCAAACGCCGGGCGGTGCTTGTCCCAACCCATTGAGGAGTTAAATCATGAGTGCCGAAGCCGTCTACGCCACCGCCAGTTCTCGCAGCGAGCCGAAGGAACACATGCTCGTTCCCGAGCATGTTCGCAAAGCGGCGAGCAAGGGCGTCATTTATGAAAAGCGCCCGGTCAAGGATACCGCCGGCAAGCCGGTCGCCGGCCTTTTCAACGCCTGGATCACGCTCGACAATCCGACGCAGTTCAATTCCTACACGACCGACATGGTAAAGGGCGTGATCCTCGCTTTTCGCGAGGCGAGCGCCGCACGCGATGTTGTCGCCGTCGTGTTTACCGGCTCTGGCGACAAGGCATTCTGCACCGGCGGCAACACCAAAGAATATGCCGAATATTACGCCGGCAACCCGCAGGAATATCGCGGCTATATGCGGCTCTTCAACGACATGGTGTCGGCGATCCTTGCCTGTGACAAGCCAGTGATTTGTCGTGTGAACGGCATACGTATCGGCGGCGGTCAGGAAATCGGCATGGCCTGCGACTTTTCAATCGCCCAGGACCTCGCGCGATTCGGCCAGGCGGGACCCAAGCACGGCTCGGCGCCGATTGGCGGTGCGACCGACTTCCTCCCCGTGGTCATCGGCGCCGAGCGTGCGATGGTGGCGTGCGTGCTGTGCGAGCCGTTTTCTGCGCACGAGGCGTATTTCATGGGCGTAATCACGGACGTGGTGCCGGCGCTCAAGGTAGACGGCAAGTACACTGCCAACCCGCTGGTGGAGACGAGCCGTATCACGGACGAGCACGGACGATTCGTATTCGGTAAGCCGAAGACCGGCGATGCGCTGAAAGTCGGGCAGGAGCTGATGAAGCGCGGCACCGTCGATCTTAGCGGTCTCGACGACAAGATCGAATCGCTGTGCACCAAGCTGCTCTATACCTTCCCAGACTGTACCACCAAGACGATCGAGGAACTGCGCAAGCCGAAGCTCGATGCGTGGAACCGCAACAAGGAGAACTCGCGTGCTTGGCTCGCGCTCAACATGATGACCGAAGCGCGCGCCGGCTTTCGCGCCTTTAACGAAGGCACGCGCGAGAGCGGCCGCGAGGTTGACTTCATCGGTCTGCGGCGAGCACTCGCCGCCAACACGCCATGGAGCGACGAGCTGACGGAAAGCATCATGCCGAGGGCGAGAACGACGTCATGACCGCAGGGCTCAAAGTCTGGTTCGACGCGGAAGGGCGGCTGTTGCGCCTGACATTGAGCCGGCCGAAAGCAAATCTGATTGATACCGCCATGATTGCGGCGCTGGACAAGGCGTTGTCTGAACATTTGGCAAACCCTGGTGTAAGTGCCGTGGTGCTCGATGCGGACGGTCCGCATTTCAGCTTCGGCGCCAGTGTCGAGGAGCACCTGCCGGCGCAGTGTGCCGCCATGCTTCGCGATATTCACGGCTTGATCCTGCGCATGGTGGAAGCGCCGGTTCCCATTCTGGTTGCGGTTCGCGGACAATGTCTCGGCGGTGGGCTCGAAGTCGCGCTTGCGGGCCATCTTCTGTTCGTCACGGCTGATGCGACCCTCGCTCAACCGGAGCTGAAGCTTGGTGTGTTCGCTCCCGCCGCGTCCTGCCTGTTGCCGGAACTGATCGGTCCGCAACGCGCGTTTGACCTGCTCGTGTCCGGCCGCAGCGTCACAGGCGCACAAGCCGTCGCCATGGGGCTTGCGCACGAAGCGGCATCCGATCCGACGCGCGCGGCAATCACCTATTTCGATGAGCACCTCAAGACCAAGAGCGGCAGCTCGCTGCGTCACGCCGTCAAGGCCGCGCGCCTCGACTACATCGCGCGCGTGAAGGCCAAGCTTACGGCCGTCGAACGGCTCTATCTCGACGGATTGATGACGACGCACGATGCAGTGGAAGGCCTCGAAGCTTTTATCGCCAAGAGGGCGGCACAATGGAAGCATCGCTGAAGAAATCGGCCGCGGCCGACATCGTCGCTCGCGCCAATGCGCTGTTCGAGGATCTGTCGTTCACCGCCGCGCGCGAGTGGAAAACAGCAGTACCCGGCCGCAAGGTGGTCGGCTACATGCCGATCTACGTGCCGCGCGAACTCATCCACGCCGGCGACATGCTGCCTCTCGGCATCCTCGGTGGCGGCGATCAGCTCGAAGTTATCCACGGTGACGCCTACTACCAGAGCTACATCTGTCGCATCCCGCGTTCGACCATCGAGCTCGGAGTTTCCGGCCGGCTGGATTTTGTCGATGGCATGCTGTTTCCCTCGATCTGCGACGTGATCCGGAATTTGTCGGGCATGTGGAAGATGCTGTTTCCCAACGTCTACGTCCGCTATTTCGACGTGCCGCAGAACTATCGCGACGACATCGGTGGCAATTACTACGTCAACGAGCTGACAGAGCTGCGGCACGACCTTGCCGAGCTGCGCGGCAAGCCAATCACCGACGACGAATTGCGCAACTCGATCGCGCTCTACAACGAGAACCGTCGGCTGGTTCGCGAGCTCTATGCCTTCCGCGCGGAAAAGCCGTGGCAGGTCCCGGCGGTGGAAGCCTACCTGGTGCTGCGCGCCGGCATGGTGCTGCCAGTCGAGGAACATTCGGCGATGCTGCGCGACTATCTTGCCGCCGCCCGCGCCGAGGAGCGTCCGCGCCGCGACAATTGCCGCGTCGTCGTCACCGGCGCGTTCTGCGAGCAGCCGCCGCTCAATCTAATCAAGTCGCTCGAGCTTTCCGGCTGCTACGTCGTCGACGACGACCTGCTCTTGGTCACGCGCTGGCTCACGGCCGATACCTCGATCGAAGGGGATCCGCTGTACAACCTCGCCAGTGCGTTTCTGCATCAGTCCGAATCGACGGCGGCCAAATACGAGCCGGACCTGAAGGAGAAGGGCCAGCATCTCGTGCGCGCGGTCAGGCGATCCGGCGCCGAAGGCGTGATCTTCGCCGCGCCGAGCTTCTGCGATCCGGCGCTGCTCGAGCGGCCGATGCTGCAACACGTGCTCAAGGATGCCGGCATTCCCTACATCGCTTTCAAATACGCCGAAAATTCCGGGCAGATGCAGCCGATCCGCGAGCAGGCCGGGACGTTTTCCGATTCGATCAAACTATGGAGCGGGACATGACAACCACATTCGTCACCCCGAAGGCTGCGGCGGCCAAGAAGATTGTCAAGGATGCCTCCATGGTGAAGCAGAAGGAGATGATGGCCGGCCATTATGATCGGCTCACCAGCGCGCCGCAGACCGGCGAGAAGGTTGCGACTACTTTCGTGCCCGGCAATCTCAACGAGCTGCTCATGTGTTTCGGCCTTGTCAACAATCTGCCCGAGGTCAACGCCATTCAAAACGGACTGCGGCGCACGAGCGGCGCCTTCGTGCTTGAAGCCGAAAAGATCGGCCACTCGGAGGACGTCTGCACTTACGTGAAATCGGACATTGGCATGATGTCGAAAGGCAACATCGCGCCGAACGGCAAGAAATTCCCCGATCCCAACGTGCTGCTGCTGTCCTATACCGGCTGCTTCACCTTCATGAAGTGGTTCGAGCTGCTGCGCGAGCAATACAAGTGCGAGACGATCATGCTGCACACGCCCTACATGGGCGACGGCAAGATCACCAAGAACATGACCGAGTACATGGTAAAGCAGCTCAAGGACGAGGTGATCCCCAAGCTCGAACGCGTCTCCGGCGTGAAGTTCGACATCGACCGCTTGCGCGAATATCTGAAGAAGTCGGTGAAAGCGGAGGACGATCTCGTTCGCGTGCTGCAAAGCGCGAAGAACAAGCCCTCGCCGATCGACGCCTATTTTGGCGCCATCTATTACATCGGTCCGATCTTCGGCGCCTTCCGCGGCACCGATGACGCCATCGAATATTACAAGTTCCTGCTCGCCGAAGTAGAAGACCGCCTCGCCCACGGCCAGGGGCCAGTCACGCCCGACGGCGACATGGGCAAGGAAAAATATCGCCTGGTCGTCGAAGGTCCGCCAAACTACACAAGCTTCCGCCAGTTCTGGAAAATGTTCTACGACGAAGGCGCGGTGGTCGTCGCCTCGAGCTATAGCAAGGTCGGCGGCGTGTACGATCTGGGCTTCCGCCACGATCCCGATAAACCGCTGGAGACGCTGGCCGAATACTGCCTCGGCGTCTATACCAACCGCAGCCTGCCGATGCGCATCGATATGCTGTCGAATTATATTAACGAGTACGATGCCGACGGCCTGCTGATCAATTCGATCAAAAGCTGCAACAGCTTCTCCGCCGGTCAGCTCCTGATGATGCGCGAGATCGAGAAGCGCACCGGCAAGCCGGCGGCCTTTATCGAATCCGATCTCGTCGATCCGCGCTACTTCTCGGCTGCCAACATCAAGAACCGGCTGGAGAGCTATTTCCAAATGATCGAGCAGAAGCGAGCGGGCGCGCTTTCGGCGGCCTGAAGCACAGATCCGGAGACGCAACGATGAAGACCTTTGTCGGAATCGATCTCGGATCGACCACCACCAAGGCGGTTCTGCTCGATGAGAACTGCGACGTAATCGGCCGTGGCATCACCAACTCCCGCTCGAATTACGCCACGGCGGCTCGCGTGGCGAGCGAAGAAGCGCGCATCGACGGCCGCTTCACGCTGTTTCGCCGCGCACTGAATACCGGAGGCGGCAACAGCGGCGAGCTCGACGAATTCCTCGACGCGCTCCATCGTTCCTTCCGCCTCGTGCAGTTCAGCGAACAGCTCGACGATCTCGAGGAAACCTGCCGCGGGCAGGTCAAGGGCGAGCGTTTTGCCAAGGTCGAAATCGAGGTCAAGGATGCCATCGGCGAGGTGTTCAAGCTTCTACGCGAAGAAGCGCCGTCGCTCTACGCGCCCGGCGCCAAGCGCAAGTCGGACTTTTTCCGCGACATTGCCGGCTCGCGCTACCACGTCCATGCCGAGGAAATCGCCCGCGCGGCGCGGTTGCCTTACGAACTGCTGCTCAACGTCTACGACAAGTCGATCATCGACGTAGAGAACCGGCCGCCATCGGGTGGCCTGAGTGAGAAATTCCGCCGCGCCCTCGCCCGCGTCATCGCCGCAGACGGTGCGGTCAAGACCGGATCGAGCGACGTGCCGAAGACGATCGAAGCCACACTCGACATCGATCTGGAGGAAACCTACCTCGTCGGCACCGGCTATGGACGGGTGACGCTGCCGTTTTCCAAGGAGCACATTCGCTCAGAAATTCTTTGTCATGGGCTGGGCGCCCACATGATGTATCCCAAGACCCGCACGGTGCTCGACATCGGCGGCCAGGACACCAAAGGCATCCAGGTCGACGCCAAGGGCATCGTCGAGAACTTCCAGATGAACGACCGATGCGCGGCGGGCTGCGGACGCTATCTCGGCTACATCGCCGACGAGATGAACATGGGTCTGCACGAGCTTGGTCCCATGGCCATGAAATCGGACCGTCCGGCCCGCATCAACTCGACCTGCACCGTTTTTGCCGGCGCCGAGCTGCGCGATCGCCTGTCGCTGGGCGAGAAGCGCGAGGACATTCTGGCGGGATTGCACCGCGCTATCATCCTGCGCGCGATCTCGATCATCTCCCGTTCCGGCGGGGTGACCGAGGAGTTCACCTTCACCGGGGGCGTTGCCAAGAACGAAGCGGCCGTGCGCGAGCTGCGCAAGGTGATCAAGGAGAATTACGGCGACGTCACCATCAATATCAACCCGGACTCGATCTACACCGGCGCGCTCGGAGCGGCCGAGTTCGCACGGCGGGCGCATCACGGACAGACCGATGGGAGTGAAGCATGACGATCGCGGCGGGAATTGACGTCGGTACCTCTACCATCAAGGCGGCTTTGTTCACGGTGGAGAATGGACAGAGCACTTGGCTGTCGCGGTTTTCCATGCGCATCCGGCAACGCGACCCCATGGAGCTCTCGCGCGTTGCCTTCGATCAGCTGCTCGAAGACGGCAAGGTGAATGAGAAAGACGTCGACTATGTTGCGTCGACCGGGGAAGGCGAAAGCATCCCCTTCCATACCGGCCACTTCTATTCGATGACGACGCATGGCCGCGGCGCCGTCTATCTCGATCCCGAAGCGCGCGCGGCGCTGGACGTAGGCGCGCTGCACGGCCGTGCCATCAGCATCGATGAGCGTGGCAAAGTGCTGAGCTACAAGATGACGAGCCAGTGCGCCTCGGGCTCGGGACAGTTCCTAGAGAACATCGCACGCTATCTCGGCATCGCCCAGGACGAGATCGGGGCGTTGTCGCGAAAGTCGGATAATCCCGAGGTGGTGTCCTCGATCTGCGCGGTGCTGGCCGAGACCGACGTGATCAACATGGTCTCGCGCGGCATCACCGCCCCCAACATTCTCAAAGGCATTCACCTATCGATGGCGACGCGGCTGTCGGCGCTCTTGAAATCGATCCGCATGACGGACGGCGTCGTCATGATGACCGGCGGGCTTGCGCTCGACCAGGGCCTGGTCGCCGCACTGGCGGAAGATGTCGCCAAGATCAAGGACATGAAGACGATCATCCGCAGCCATCCCGATTCGATCTATGCCGGCGCGATCGGGGCGGCGTTATGGGGCGCCTATCGATTCGATAAGCTCGCCGCGCTCGGCACCGTGCCGAAGGCGGCCTGACGCGAGGAGACGAGTTATGGCCTTGATGATCACCGACGCCTGCACGGCTTGCGACGCCTGCGAGCCGGTATGCCCGAACAAGGCCATTACCGCGGGGAATCCAATGTACGTCATCGATCCGATGAAGTGCACGGAATGCGTCGGCGCCGAGGACGAGCCGCAATGCAAGTTAGTCTGTCCGGCCGTTTGCATCGTGCAGAATCCGGATTGGGAAGAAAGCAAGGACGACCTGCTGGCGAAGTACCAGCAGTTGCATGGCTGACGCCGCCGCGGCTCAGCGCGCTGGCCTCGATTCAATTGAATTGGATCATGGTCTAACCGGATCGCCGGACCGTGCGATAGTGCGATCGAAGCACAGATACGACGACGGGTGGAAGCCGCAGCGATCGAGAAAACTCAGCAGCTCGCGGGCACTCCAGTCGACCTCGGTGAGGACTTTGTCGACCCGCAGCGTCATGAGGTTGACCAGAAGCTGCGTTAGGAGCGCACGGCCGACGCCGCGGTTGCCATAGTCCGGATCGACGCCGATCGTGTCCATGATGGCGGCGGAATCGGTGCGACCGAATTCACCAAGATCGACGCGCGCCATGATGAAGCCGACTGGCCGGCCGTCGAGCTCGGCCACCAGCGAGATCCGCACATCGGATTCGCGCAGCGCCTCGTCGAGCTTGCGCTCGAAATAGGCCGAACGATCCCGTCCGGTGATGCGGCGATCGATGGCGATGAGGGCGTGCAAATCGCCCTCAACCATCGACCGTACCGGGATGAGATCGCGCGCGAGCAGCCCGAAATCCGCATCGGCGGGCCCGCCGTAATTGATTTCCGCCGCCTCGCCGACACGCTCGGGAACGTCGATGCTTGTTCGCTTGCTCATGATCTCGCTTCCACTTTGTCCCGTTGCTGCTGTTGCGGTTCAGACGTTTTCGCTCGGCTCAGCCAGCGGCTGGGAATTGGAACGCTCCAGCACCACACGGTGGGCGAGTTCGAAGCCGGACGCGTCGAAGAAGCGCATCAGCCCATGATCGGTCCATTCGGCCTGCGACTGCAGCGTATGCACGCCGGCACGACGCATGGTTTCGATCAATCCATCCATGAGCGTGTGGCCGACGCCCCGCTCCTGAACTTCCATCTCGACCCCGATTGCATCGAGCATGGCAATGGTGGGTTCACGGCCGAATTCGCCGCAAAAGACGCGGGCGGTGGCAAAACCGCGCAGCGAACCACCGCGCATAACGCCGATCTGGATGAACTCGTCCGGATGCGCTGCAGCCGCTGCAAATCGCTTCGCGAAAAAATGCCGTCTTGAGCGCCCGCTATGGGCCCGGTCGATGGCGATCACGCGTTCGAGATCATCGCCATTGAGCACGCGAACGCCATCATGAAATGTCGTACCAGCTTCCGCCATGGCGGACCTCATTCATTTCCAACATATTCGCTGTAAAGCTTGGCTTCGGTTTCCGCATCCATCGTATCTTCGAGCAACGGCAGCAAGGCCATTTCCTCCTTCTGCACGTGTCCTAGCAGGCGCTCGCAGAGTTCCTGCCCGGTTTTGCGGAATTCAGCCCAACTCGCCTCGTCGAAGCCGGCGGCGGAGGCGGCGCGTGCCAGCGCTGCCAGGCGCAGTCCGAGCGGGCGCATCGCTCTATGTTCCTCGGTGAGGTGGGCGCCGATGGCGTCATTGCCGTGCGCATCGAGATAGGGAAAAAGCCAACTCTCCTCGAACGCGAAATGACGCTCGATGTCCGCCTCCACCGCCGTCGAAATGTCCGTGAGCAATTGTGCGACGGCACGGTCCTTCGCCTCGGGTCGGTTGCCGCGAGGATAGCGTCCCAACAAGTGCTCGACGCGTTCCATCAGCGCCACTGTTGCGCAGTGCTCGTCGTGCAAGGTCTGGCTGATGCGGTTGGAGAACGTCATGTCCGGTATCCTGTGTGCGCTTGGGTAATAGGCTATTCCCTCGACCGCATCGCTCGTTGACTTTTATCAAACGAGGCCCACCAGACCACGCAGCTCATGATGCGGCGCCGGATTGCGAAAAGAGGTCACCCGCAAGCCGCCGCGCAAGCGCCGCCGCCGCCAGCCGGCGATAGTGGGCGGAGGCAAGTGTGGTGCGCATCGGCCGGACCTGCTTTTGCACAAGCCGTTCGAGCCGCTGCAAGGCCGCCTCGTCGAGCGGGCGGCCGATGAAAGCTTCAGTCCCTTTGAGCAGGAACGGCCGTGAATTCGTGCCGGTCAGGCCGACGCGTAGCGTCACGACTTGTCCGCTCTCGGCTGCGAGCGCGACGGCAACGCCCGCCAGCGGGAAATCGACGGCGCCGCGCACTCGCGCTTTGGCATAGTTGGAGGGCGGTGGATCGGGCGGCAGGCGCACAGCCACCACGATTTCCTCGGCACCGAGCGCGAGATGCGCGGCGCCATCCTCCGCATAGAGGTCGGCGAGCGGAATCCAGCGCCGTCCCGCGTTTCCGGCAATCTCGACCTCGGCGTCGAAAATCATCAGCGCCGGTGCCAGATCGCCGCTGAAGGTGGCGTGACAACGCTGGCCTTGCGGCGCCACGTGGCAAATATCGCCCCGATGCTTGAGACAAAAGCCGTTCGATCGCCGCCACCATTCACTCTGGTTAAAGTAGATGCAACGCGTATCGAGGCAGAGATTGCCTCCCACAGTCGCCAGATTACGGGTTCCTGGTCCGGCAATCGCCGCCGCCGCCACCGCTACCGCATGGTAGCGGTGGCGGATCGCCGCAGTGTCGGATAACGCGGCAATGGTCGTGCAGGCGCCGATGGTTATCCCTCGCTCCAGCACTGCCAGCTGGCGCAGCTCCTCGATTGCGGACAGGTCGATCAGCAAAGCCGGTTTCCCGATTCCGTGACGCAGATTGACGACGAGATCGGTACCGCCAGCGAGGAAGCGGCTCGATGGCTGCGCGCTGCGCAGAGTGACCGCCGCCTGAACGTCGCGTGGCTGAGCAAGACGGAAATCCGGCGCCGGCGACGTCATGACGCGACCTTTCGCAATGCGCCAAGTCGTGCGCGTCGGCGGTGCTCGACAAGCGCCTCCATGACGCGATCGGGCGTTACCGGTAATTCATCGAGGTCGACGCCGATGGCGTGCGAGACCGCGTTGACGAGGGCGGGGGCAAAGCCGGCCAGCGCGCCTTCGCTCGCCTCCTTGGCGCCAAACGGGCCGTGCGGATCGTGGCTCTCCACGATGTGGACCTCGATCGGCGGCGATTCGGCGATGGTGGGAACGCGGTATTCGAGCAAGCTCGCATGCGCCGGCAGGCCGTCGAGATAACGCGTCTCCTCGCTCAGCGCCTGGCCCAAGCCCATCCAGACCGCGCCCTGGATTTGTCCTTCGACGGCGAGCGGATTAATGGCGTGGCCGCAGTCGAGGGCGGTCCAGACCTTGTCGACGGTGATAGCACCCGTCGCCTCCTCGACGCTGACCTCGACCACCTGCGCCGCATAGCTGAACCCCATGGTCGAGCCGACCGCGCCGCCCCGGTGCCTGCCGCCTTGGGCTTCCGGCGGACAGGTGAAGGTTCCTTTCACGGTGATCGCACCCACATCGACCAAGGCTGCCTGCACGACATCGACGAACGGCAGGACAGCTTGCCCGCCGCTGCCAACGCGGAACGTCTCGCCAATGCATTCGATATCCTCGGGCGCTGCTTCCAGCTTTCGGGCGGCCGCCTCGATCAGGATCTTTCTCAGGTTTTTCGCCGCATCGATCGCTGCGTTTCCCACCATGAAGGTGATGCGCGAGGAATAGGCGCCGTTGTCCTTTGGCGTGATGGCGCTGTCGCCCGC
>DASZCG010000077.1:0-14281 GCA_035943355.1 Gemmatimonadales bacterium | reverse complement strand
GGATGGCCTCCCATGGACGCCGCTGTGGCACGCGACGACAATCGGCTTCATGGCGAATAACCTGCTGCCCGCCCGCGCGGGCGAAGTCGCGCGCGCGTACGTCGCGTCGCGGCAGCTGCCGGTGCGCTTCTCGACCGCGCTGACCTCGCTGGGTGTGGAACGCGTGTTCGACGGACTCATCATGCTGGGGTTGATGGCCCTCGCCATCGCCGCGCCCTCGTTTCCGGCACATGCGCACGTCGGCGGGCGCTCGCTGCCGGCGGTCGTCACATCGGCCGCGGTGCTGTTCGGGATCCTGCTGCTCGTGGCTCTCCTTGTCGTGCACCGGCCGGCACCCTGGCTCAAGGTGTTCGAGCGCATCGCCCGGCGACTCCTTCCGGCGCAGCTGGCCGAACGAGTCGCTTCCGGGGCCGAGGGGATCATCGCCGGTCTCGTCGTCCTCAAGAGCCCGTCGCGTTTCGCCGCTGTCCTGTTCTGGTCGCTCGTGCTGTGGCTCAAGAACGCCGCGGCTTTCGCGATTTGTTTTCGCGCGTTTGGGATCGATGTGCCCGTCGAGGCGGCGTTGCTGCTGCAAGGCATCATCGGGTTCGGCGTCGCCGTCCCCTCGACGCCCGGGTATATCGGCGTGTTCGAAGCCGCCACGTTGGTGACTCTCCAGTTCTACGGCGTGGACTCCAGCCTGGCCGTCAGCTACGCCCTCACCTACCACGTCACGACCTTCATCCCGATCACGCTGCTCGGCTTCTGGTCGCTGTCGCGGCTGCACCTCCGCCTGCGTGAATTGAGCGCCGCTCAGGGCGCCGCATGACAACCGCGGTTCGCGTCGCGGCGCACGCGAAAGTCAATCTGTTTCTCCGCATCCTGGCGCGAGAGTCCTCGGGATTCCACCAGATCGAAACGGCATTCGCGCTGCTCGAGCTTGCCGACCAGCTGGATGTGCGCCGCATCGAGTCCGGGGTGCACTTGGACGTTGCCGGAGGACCGGATCTCGGTCCACCGGACGAAAATCTGGCGGTACGCGCAGCTCGCGCGATTCTTGACGCGACGGGGAATCGCTTCGGCGTGTCGATTGAGTTGACGAAGCGGATTCCCGTCCGCGCCGGCCTGGGTGGCGGTTCGAGCGACGCGGCGGCCACGCTGCACGCGGTCAATGCGCTGGCGGGCAATGCGGTGCCGCGACACGAGCTGCTCCATTTTGCCGCGAAACTCGGCGCGGATGTCGCGTTCTTTGCGAGCGGCGCGCCCATCGCCGTCGCCTGGGGACGCGGCGAACGCCTGTTTCGCCTCCCTGCCCCACCCGCACGGCCGGCGCTCCTCGCTGTTCCCGGTGTTTCTGTCGCGACGCCCGATGCCTACACATGGTGGGACGAACAGAATCCCACTCCGAGCGCACGCGGACCGGTTGCGCTGGATCCGGATGCGTTCACCACCTGGGGGAGCATTGGCCGGCTCGGCGGCAATGACTTCGAACAGCCGGTCTTCAGCCGTCATCCCGAGCTGCGGTCGCTCTACGACACGGTGGCGGCGACGGGTCCGGTCTGGGTCCGGATGAGCGGCTCGGGGAGTGCGATCGCGGCAGTCTATAAGAAGGAAAGCGAGCGAGACGAGGCCAGCCAGCGGCTGGGCTCGAAACACCAGCAGCTGATTGCGACAGTGACACGGACAGCAGCCGCGCCTGCGGTAGGACCGCTATGAGCTCCTGCGGCGGCGTCCGAAGCGAAAGGGCGGCGGCAGCGCGACGTCCGGCAGATGGCCGAGCGCACTATACCCAGCGGAGCGGGCTGCGGCGACATCACGCAAGACGTCGATGAGGCGGCTCCGGCAACTTTCCATGCTGGCGATCCGGTCCTCGAGGAAATTCAATCGCGCGCGCAGGATCTCGTTGAGGCGTTTGGATGCGACGGGGCGATCGGCACTTTCGAGAAACACAATCTCCTTGATGTCACTGATCGTCAGACCGCAATTCTGGAGCTGTCGTACGAGACGAATTCGCTCGAGGGCTCGCTCATCGTAGGTCCGATGACGCGAGATCGTCCGCCCGGGCTTCTCGAGCAGACCCGAACGCTCATAGAATCGAATTGCATCGCGGGTCACTCCGCTGCGCGTCGCTGCGTCACCAATACGTAAACGTTCCATCACCGAGGATTCTACACTTCGCCCATTGACTGGATGCAAGAGCATTCCAACCACGAGGGCGGAGCACCTCGTCCGCCGAACAAACCAAGCGACTGTTGCGGTAGCGCAACAGTCGCGAACCATCGACCCGATTCCTCGCGTTCACCGCTCGCGATGCTGGGGCTGCTTGACGTCGAGCGCGTCGCACCGTCTCTTCGGGGCCGAGGAGGGACCCTGCGGCGAACGGTGTGGAGTGTCCTGGGACTTGTACTAGCGTCCGCCCCGGCGGACGCCCAAGGACTGCGCGATAAGATCTCGGAGCTCTTCGTATTTACGCCCGGCCAGCAGCCGCTCTTCCTCGCCGGCACCGGTATCCATGCCAACCACTTCATCACCTCGGCCAGCAGCCAAAACGGGACCCTGATTTCATTCATCGGGAACGCCGTCGGCAACAACGTGGCAAGTGTGCCCCTCAGCGCCACCAGCGGAGGCTCGACCTTCCGCTTCGAGGGCGGCGTCCCCGTGCGGACGTCCGTCTCGCCCGGCCCCATCTTCGCCGAGCGCGCGCAGACTCTGGGCAAAGGGCGCGTATTCGTCGGTGCAAACATCAATCGCCTGCATTTCGAATCGCTCCGCGGCGTCGGCCTGCACGATATCCGCTTGAACTTCGTCCACGAAAACGTCACGGGAGCGGTCTGCGACAGCATCGAGGGACGATCCTGCGATCCGTACGGCGTGCCGCGCCTGGAAAACGACGTTATCGAGCTGCGCCTGGCCCTCGACCTCGACATGACCGTGACCTCGTTCTTCGTCAGCTTCGGGCTGCTCGATCGTCTGGACGTCGGCGTCGCGCTGCCGGTCGTGTCCACCTCACTCGCGGGCACGAGCGACGCCCAGATCATCTCGTTCGCCGAATCGACCGCGGCGCATTTCTTCGGCGGCACGTCTAGCAACCCGGTCCTCTCAACCTCACGGTCGGCGACAGGATCCGCCAGCGGAATCGGCGACATCGCCGTGCGTCTGAAAGTCAATGTCATGCAATCGGACCGCACGAGCTTCTCGGTACTCGGCGATGCGCGCTTCCCCACCGGCAGCGCGGAAGACCTCCTGGGATCAGGGCATTTTTCCGGGCGAGTCCTTGGCATTCTCTCCGCGCAGTTTGGGCCGTTTTCCCCGCATGCGAACATCGGGGCCCTGCTGCGCAACACGGATTCGCTAAACAACGCCGTGCTCGTCACCGTGGGATTCGACCACGTGATGGCCCCGTGGGCCACCTTGGCGGCCGACGTCGTCACCGAACTGCAGGTGGGAGAAAGCAAAGTCAAGCTGCCGGGCACCGTCACGTACGAGGTCCCGTTCCATCGCACCGTCGAGCCGACCAACATCCCGAATCGGCGTGACGATCTGATCAACGCTTCTTTTGGATTCAAATTCCTGACCGGCTCTGGGGTCACGATTGTGACCAACGCCCTGCTACCGCTCAACGAGGGTGGCTTACGACCCAACCTCATGTGGACGGCTGGGCTCGAGTACAATTTCTGAGGTGGTTAGCGGATGGCGCTGAGTCGCCAGCCCGCTGAATCCGAAACGAAGGATGCGTGGAAGGTCACCGGACGGCGCTCGACCCGTCCGGTTGTCGCATTGTCGAACTCGTACACGCCGTCCACCACGGCGTCGGCGGCCTCGCCCTGCACGTTGACGGTCGTGACGCGCAGGTTGGCTTTGAGGTTGCGCACCGACCTGAAAAAGTCTTCCCAGCCCCGCTGCTGACTCGCTGAGAGCCCCGGATAGACGCGGCGGACCTGGCCGGTGTCGCGCGATTCGAGGGCGCGGGCGTAGGCCGCCATCGTCGCCTCGATCTGCACGCGTGGGTCGGCCGGCGGCGCCGCCACGACCGGCCGTACGGTATCGCGCGCGGCCGCCACCCGTGCGCGTGCGAGTCGCTCGGCATCAGTCCACGCTGACGTGGCCGTAACGAGCTGGACCATCGCGTCAGCTGTGCGGCCTCGAGCGACGAGCGAATCGGCTCCCCGCAGCATCGTGTCACCCCGCGCCAGGTCCGCGGGTGTCGCGCCCGCGTCGACCGCCCGCCGCAGCGCGGCAAGCGCTGTCACGCGCAGCGAGCTCAGCACACTGTCTTCCTGACGGGCCGGTGTCACGACCGGAACCGAATCGGCGCGCGCCCCCGCCGCGGCAACGCGGGGCGTAGACCGGGCGACCCGCTGTCGCTTTGCGGGCACGATAGCGGAGTCGCGCCGCTGCGGTCGTACCGGTGTGTCGGTGACCAGAGCCGTCGGCTGCGTCGGCGCTCTGACGCTGTCTCCCGGGTGCGCGGCGCGGTCGCGCAGCAAACGCCACGGTGCTGTGACCAACACGCCCGCCGCCAGGAGCACCGCGATCCCCACCGCGCCGACGCCCCTCCACGACCGCAACACGCGACGCGTTGCCCGGACGGGGGGGGACGACCGCGCCAGGGCGATCGGGCTCGTCGGCACGGTCAGGCCCGCGAGCAGCTGCGACCCGGGACCGGCCTTGGCCAGCGTGATCATCTCGTTGCGGACCGGATCATCCCGGCGCAGCGATGGGCGGCCGCAGCAGGCGACAACGTCGTCCAGCGTCGGCCAGCGATCCCCCGGATCCTTCTCCAGCATCCGCATGACGGCGGCAGCGAGATTCGTCGGGCAATCCGAGCGCAGCTCGGTCAGCTCATGCGGGCGCTGGTTGAAATGCGCGTACATGACGGTCATGCTCGACTCGCTCTGAAATGGCAGCTTGCCGGTGAGCATCTCGTACGCCACCACCCCAAGCGAGTACTGATCCGACGCTCCCGTGACCTCACGGGTGGCGCACTGCTCGGGGCTCATGTACGCGGGCGTACCGACCGTCACGCCGGTCAGGGTGAGGCCCTGGGCTTCCTCGACCTTCGCAATGCCGAAATCGGTGACGACGGCCCATCCGTCCTCGTCGATCATGATGTTGGCGGACTTGATGTCGCGATGGATCACGCGATGACGATGCGCATACGCCAGCGCGTCACCCACGTGGCCGAGGATGGTCTGCACCATCTTGATCGGCAACCGGCCCACGGTGTTGATCACCGCGTCGAGCGGTCGTCCGGCCACGTACTTCATGACGAAGTACAGCGTCTGATGGGTTTCCTTCACCGCGTAGATGGGGATGATGTGCGGGTGGCTGAGCGCGGCCGCCGTTCGCGCCTCCCGTTTGAAGCGTTCCACCATGCCCTCGCCCATGTGAAACAAGGCCGGCGAGAGCACCTTGATTGCCACCTTGCGATCCAACGAGAGGTCATGCGCGAGGTACACGGTGGCCATGCCGCCACGGCCCAGCACGCCGAGGATTTCGTATTCGCCGAGCGTGGCGCGGCGAAGCGTATCCTCGATGGTCTCGCGTGACAGGTCGGTGGGCAACGGCGCCGTGGCCACCGTCTCCGCGGACGGCACTGGAACGCCCGTACCGCAGCGGGGGCAGAAGGATGCGCCGGTACTGAGGGGCGTACCGCAGCGCGTGCAGAATGCTAATTCCATGGCCACACAATCTATCGCTTCGCGAGTCTATCGAATACCGGCGGAAGTGGCCGCGGCGGCCCGCCCGCGTCACC
The DNA here is from genome assembly GCA_035943355.1 of Gemmatimonadales bacterium. Lineage (GTDB taxonomy): Bacteria > Gemmatimonadota > Gemmatimonadetes > Gemmatimonadales > GWC2-71-9 > 20CM-2-65-7. The sequence continues at coordinate 8,547 of DASZCG010000077.1, read as the reverse complement.
GTTGTGGCACCTGCGCCGTAAACACTGCTCGAGCGTCCGCGAGCGCGCGCAAGACCGTCGCGCGCTCCGCAGGCGTGTTCCAGGCCGTGCTGGTGTCCACGAGCTGCTCGAGCCGTCCAATCCAGCGCATAAAGAACTCCGCATCCTCCGGTGAACGGACCGGAGCACCAGCGACGGTAACGTAAATCGGACTCGTCGAGGCAAACGGATACAGGTCGAGCACCGGCAGCTCGGCGCGATCGCTGTAGGCGCGCAGGACATACCAACCACTGGTGCTCACGGGGATGGAGACGGTATCGGTCGCCCTGGTGCGGTCACCGCGTAATGGGATCGTCGCGACGATCTTTCCATTGCCGATGATCTCTAGATGACCGACCGGCACACTGGAGCGAACACTCACGCGGGCTGACAACCGATGGCTGCCCGCCGGCAGCGTGATCTCATCCCCGATCTGATGACCGGCAAGCGAGAACTCGAGCAACGGCGCGTTGGTGACGAATGTGCGACCGGCTTTCAGCGCCGCTAGCCAGCGATTGTGATCGAGAGTCGCTCCCGACTTCACAAAGACTCGCACTAACCCCGGCGGACCGCGCAGACTCGCAAAGTTTGGAAAGGCATCGGTCCCCGCTCCCGCCGGCATCCGGAAACCACAATTGAGCAGCCGGTACCAGATCTCCGACGTGATCAGGTGATCCGAGTAACCCATGACCTCGATGTAGTCGACCTTGCCGAGGGCGACATCCACGGGGAGCTCAGAGCTCAAGCTTTGCGATGTATCGCTCAGATCGGGTCTCGTGTCGAACGGATGGACATAGCCGACGAGCGCACCTTCCTCGTGTGCGAGATCGGCAATCGCCGCATTGTCAGGATACAGACTCGCGGCGGGAGTATTCGGGTAACCGGCGTACTCAGGAATGAGGTAATGTGACTGGAGGTGCAGCAGTCCCATGTGCCCCCACACGCTGGTGTGGAACTCCTGCGCGTGCATAAGAAGGAAGGTCGCGCTCGACACCGGATCGGGTCCGACGCGAAAGTAGCCGATGTCCGGGATGCGCTGCTCCTTATTGACGATCAGATTCTCGACCACGTGCAGATCTTCCGCCCTCGCCTGAAACGCGAGATGCGGCGGGGTGTTGCGGTACGCGCCGCCGTAATTCATGTGGACGTGGACGTCACCGCTCCACCAGCCGCGAGCGGGCAGGTTATCGATGCGTTTCAGGACCACACGGCGCGTCACCCGCATGCCCGTCGGCACGTTCACGTCTGCACGAAACACCCGATACTCAGGGCCGTGCCACACCTCGACGTGCACCTGCCCTGCAGGCACGGTGAGCTCGGATAACCCAGTGGAATGGAAATAGGAGTATTCGAATTGCCGCTCCGAGCGATCGAACGCCTCATCCGCATGGCGCCACGCATCGTCGGGAGCGTATCCTCGGCCTGCTGCGGTGATCACCGAAATCCGTGCCGCGAGAGGCCGACCAGCGTTATCCACCACCTCCACCCGCAGCGTCCCGACGGAATCGCGATAGCGCCGCTCACGCACCTCGATCTGCTGTCTCTTCCCGCCCGGCACATCGATGATCCACAGTGAGGTCCCGGCGCCTGAGCGCCCTTCAGGGCGCGCGTCGTCGCCGAGCCGGCGCTTGAGCGCACGGTCACGCTCGTTGGAGATGTATGCGATGCGGCTGCCATCGCGCGACCACCGCGGCGCGGTCGCGTCGAATTCGCCATAGCTGAGCGGGAAGGGATCGCCGCCGTCACTCGTCATCAACCAGAGCTGATTCCACTGCCGCCCCAGATACGAGCTGTAGACCACACGCTTGCCGTCGGGCGACCAGTCGGGCCGCGCTTTCCATGTGGTTTCTTCGTAGCGCAGCTCGCGCATGGGCGCGCCCGGCTGTGCCGCCATGCGCCAGAAGCCGCCCGTGCCATGGATGTGGCCCCGATTCGAGACGAGAATGATTTCGCTGCCGTCGGGCGACCACGTGGGTGAGATGTAGTGATCCCACCGGCTGTAGTAGTAGCGCGGCAGTTTGCTGTCGTTGTCTGCGGTGAGCCGCACGGGCTCACCGAAAAGCGAATCCTTCGCCACTTCGTGGCTCAGGACGTGGATGTGCCAGCGGCGGTTGTAAATCGACGAGACGAACGCAATGCGCGTCCCATCGGGCGACCAGCGCGGCTCGACATTGACGGCGCGGTTGTTCGTGAGCGCCGTGACCTTGCCGGAGGAGATGTCGAGCAGCTCCAGCTCGATGGCGTCCTGCGCATACCGCGCAAACACGACCGACCGCCCATCGGGCGACCAGTCGGGTTGATAGTCGTAACCGGGACCTGCCGTGAGTTGCTGGGCGACGTCAGAGCCTATCCGCTGCCGCCACAGCGTGCCCTGCATCGAGTAGATCAGCTCGGTTCCGTCGGGCGACCACGTGGCCGAGCTGGGACCGCTCGTGACCTGGGGGACGTACATCTCGCGCCAGTAGTAGGCGTGCGGCAGATCGACCTGCTGGAGCACGCCCTGGCGTTGGGCATCGAGACAGGGGATGGTCGGTAGGGGCGCAGCATGCGCCCCTACGATCAACGCCACGCCTAACGAGACGCGGCGACCCATCGCTCGATGTTGTCACGCAAGACTGGTAACGGGACGGCGCCGTTCTCCAGCACATGGTCGTGAAACGCGCGAATGTCGAACTTGCCCCGCATTCGGCGTTCCGCGAACGCGCGCAGCCGGCGGATCTCGAGACGGCCGAGCCCGTATGCCAGACCTTGCGCCGGCCAGACCGGATAGCGATCGACACCGACTTCCGCGCGCAGCAGCGGTACGTGCGTGTGCTCCCGGATGTAATCGATTGCCTCCGTGCGCGTCCATCCGAGCCAGTGGATGCCCGTGTCCACCACGAGCAGCGTGGCCGACAATGTGATGTCGGCGAGCATGCCGAGGCGTGTTGTGTCGGACGAGTACAACCCCATCTCGTCGGCCAGCTGCTCGGCGTACTCCGCCCACCCCTCCCCCATGCCCGGTGACCAGAAGTAGCGCGCAATGGCGGGAATCGTATCGCCCCGCTCGAGCGCGATCGTCCCCTGCAGGTGATGACCCGGGATCGTTTCGTGGAACGACAACGGCTCGAGGTCGGCACGCGATTTGTGTCGCGGATCGTAGGTGGACAGGTAGTAGATCCCCGGCCGGCTGCCGTCCTCGGCAGGCGGATTCCATTCCCCTACGCTCTGGCGCTCGCGAAATGCCGGATACGGCTCCACGACGACAGGCGCGCGCGGCAATCGCCCGAACCACTTCGGAATCGCCCCGCGCGCCCGCTGCAGCGCAGCCCGTGCCGCCACGAGCATCTCGTCACGGGTGTGGAACGTGTAGGCGCTATCGATGCGCAGGTGCTGGAGGACTCGCGCGACGTCGCTCGTGCCGAACGAGCGGACCGCAATCACCTGCATCGAATCCTCGAGCTCCTCGACCGTCGCCTCACCGATCTTGTGGATGGAATCGGGCGAAAGGGGGAGGCCGATCGACGCGCGAATGCTCGCGAGGTAGCAATCGGCGCCGTGCGGATTCTCCAACACGCCGATCTTGGTGCGCGCGCGTCCGAGATACTCAGTGGCGAGGAACTCGCGATAGCGGCGCATCGCCGGGACGATGGCGGTCTCGATGATGCGCGCCAGCTCGGCGCGAAACTCCGGGGTCGAGTCACGCCGCGCGGGATCGTAGAGTGGCGACTGGTCGGTCGGCGTGGCGAGCAGCGTGTCGAGCTCTTGCAGCGCAATCTCGACGTTGTGGCGTGGCGCCGAGTAGCTACGGCGCAGACCTTCGCGGTGGTTCGCCATTTCGGTCTCGATGTACGCGGGCACGGCGCGCCAGCGCGCCAGGGTTTGGCGGCGGGCTTCAGCGGTCCCCACGCCCTGCAGCGTCGCGAGCGAGGTGATCGTCGCTAGCCAACCGCCGCCCGTGTGCGCAACGCTCCACAGCTCGAACCGGCAGACCCGCGTCGCGACGGAGCCTTCAATGGCATCGCGCATCACCGCGTAGGCCGTGCCTTCCGGCCGTCCTCTCAGCTTGCCGGGATTGATGTCTTTGAGCTCCTCCAGCCAGGTGTCTTCGCGTTGCTGCCAGCGGGCGAGCGCGGCCGGCGAGTTGTCGGGCAGGCGGTCGTGCGGTCCGTTCGCGACGCCGTCGAGCGTCGCTTCGTCGGGATGGCGCTCGAAGTAGGCCACGAGATACGAGTCCGCCAGCTGCGTGACGCGTGCAGCAAGCGAATCGGTCTTGCCCTGCACCAGCAGAGCGAGGGCGACGGCGAGGATCATCCCTTGAGGTAGAGCCGCTTGGGGTCGAGGACTTCGCGCAACTGCTGAAGCTCACGTGTAGTGGGCGGATCGACGCACGCGAGCTGCGAGCGGCTGCGCAATTCCCAGCCGACGCCGGCTGTGACCTCCGCCTCTTGCACACCCGGATACAGTGCCGTCAGTACCAGCTCTCCCTGCGGACCGTCCGGCTCGAGGACACCCTTGTCGGTAATCACGCGCTTCACCCGCTGGCCGGAGCTCGTCACGAAGTCGACGCGCTCCGGAAAGGTTCTGGGTGAAAGCTGCGCGATGATCAGAATGCGCTGCGCGTGCAGCGCGATCTCCGCCGCGCCCCCCGATCCCGGCAGCCTGACCCTGGGCCGCTCATAGGGTCCAATGACGGTCGTGTTGATGTTGGCGTAGCGGTCGACCTGCGCGCCGCCGAGAAACCCGACTTCGATACGACCATTCTGCAGAAAAAGCTGGAAGACATCGGCCATACCGCACACCATGAGCGAGCCCGTGACGAGCGCGGGATCACCGATCGAGACCGGCAATCGTTCCGGTGCCGCGCCGACTGCCCCGGATTCGTAAATCATCACGAGGTGTGGCGCATGGGTGCGGCGCGCCAGATTGCACGCGAGGTTCGGCAACCCGATGCCCACGAACACCACTTCGCCGTCGCGCAGCTCTCGCGAGGCGACGGCGGCCATCATCTCGTCCGGTGTGTAGGAATCAGAACCCGTAATTCACTCCGGCGCAGAACTGCGCGCGCGCTGTGAGCCGCTCCGCCAGACCCGGCTGCTTCTGCAGGTACTCGGCGCGATCGCGCACGCCGCGCACGAATTCTCCGAGGAACCGGTCCAGTAACCGGCCGTCGCGCGAGATTCCTTCCCAGGCAACGTAGAAGTCGTTGTCCCGGTCATAGTAGCCCTGCGCATACGACGGGTGCGCCCCCCACGGCTCGACCACCACCGCGCTGACGATCGCGGCTGGAATCAGGGTTCGATTGGGGTCGGACCGAATGACAGTCTCGTCGACGAGCTCTTCCACGACGACGATGACGCGTCGCGACGCAAATGCCGCTTCCTGTTGCACGCCGAGGAGACCCCAGATCTGCGTGTTGCCCTGGGCGTCGGCGCGTTGCGCGTGGACGATCGTGACGTCGGGATTCAGCGCCGGAACCGTGGCGAGCTCCTCGCCGGTGTAGGGGCACTTCACCGATTTGATGCGCGGGTTGGCTTTCGGCAGATCGGTGCCCGCGTAATCACGCAGCGTCCAGAACGGCAGCCGCGCCGCACCCGCCGAGAAGCGCGCCACCATACCGAAGTGCGAATACTCCTCGAGCTCGAGCGTGCCGCGTTCGGCCGCCCGGCGGAACGCATGCAACGATCCGACGCCGGGATTGCCCGCCCAGGAGAACACGAGCTTTCGTGCGCACCCGGCCGCGATCATCTGGTCGTAGATCAAATCGGGGGTGAGCCGGCACAGCGTGAGATCGCGCCGCTGCTGCCGGATGATCTCGTGGCCCGCGGCGAACGAGATGAGATGGGTGAAACCTTCGATGACTACGACGTCGCCGTCGTGCACATGGCGCGCGACGGCGTCCCGCAGCGACATGACTTTTGACGCTAGTCCGACATCTCGTGCAGGCACTCGTCGATGATCCGGAGGGCTGTGTCAACGTCATACTCGTCTACGACGAGCGGCGGCGCGAGGCGGAGCGAGCTCTTGCCGCACCCCAGCAGCAGCAGGCCCTTCTTGAAGGCGCGGTCCACGAGCTCGCGCGGCACCGCGGGAGCGGGCTCGCGCGTCTCACGGTCCTTCACGAACTCCACGCCCACCATCAGCCCCCGCCCACGCACATCCCCAATGACGGCGTACTTGTCCTGCAGCTTGCGCGCGCCGGTGATGAGCCGCTCGCCCATTTTGGTCACGTTGGGCAGCAGCTCCTTCTCGACGATGTCGAGCGTCGCGAGCGCGGCCGCGCAGCACACCGGATTGCCGCCGAAGGTCGTGCCGTGCGCGCCGGGCTGCCACTTCATGATCGACTCTTTCGCGATGATCGCGCCGATCGGCATGCCGCTGCCAAGGCCCTTGGCCGAGAGCAGGATGTCGGGCTCGATTGCTTCGTATTCGCACGCCCACATCTTGCCCGTGCGCCCGACCCCGCATTGCACTTCGTCGGCGACGAGCAGGATGCCGTAGCGGTCGCACAGTTCTCTGAGGTCTCTCAGGTACCCGGCAGGGGGAACCACATACCCCCCTTCGCCCTGAATCGGCTCGACGAAAATCGCCGCCACACTTTCGGGCGGCACTTTCTTCGCGAACAGCTCCTGCTCGATCCACGACACGCAGCGTCGATTGCAGGCCTGCTCGCCGCGGCAGTACTCACAGCGATAGCGATAGCCGTACGGCACGTGGTGAATCTCCGGGAGAAACGGCGCAAACCCGAGGCGCTGCACCGCTTTGCTGGCGGTGAGACTCAAGCCACCGTAACTGCGGCCATGAAACGCGCCCAGGAATCCGATGATCGCGGGGCGGCCGGTCGAATGGCGGGCCAGCTTGATGGCTCCTTCGACCGCTTCGGTCCCGGAGTTCGCGAGGAACACGCGCTTCTTGCTCGTGCCCGGAGCGAGCTGGGCGAGCCGCTCGCACAAGGCCGCGAAACTCTCGTAGTAGAAGTCGCTGCCGCAGATATGAAGGAACCGCGCGGCCGCGTCCTGCACCGCTTTCACGACTTTGGGATGGCCGTAGCCGGTGGATGCGACCGCGATGCCGGCCATGAAGTCGAGGAAGCGATTGCCGTCGACGTCTTCGACCATCGCCTTCTCGCCGCGGGCGACGGCCAGCGGATACTCTTTCGGGTACGACGTCGACGCGAAGCGGTCCTGCCGCGCGACGATCGCGCGCGCCTTCGGACCCGGCGGTGGCGTGACGATGCGCGGATAGTCGCGGGACGCGGTCATTGCTCGATGACCGTGCGGCTCTGCTCCCGCATGAACTGGGCGACGTAGTAGGGGCCGCAGCCGCCCTTCCCCGTCGAGCCCGATCCCTTCCATCCTGTGAACGGCTGCGCGCCCGGCCAGGCGCCCGTCGTCGCGCCCGTGCGCTTATTCACGTAGCACACGCCCGCCTCCACTTCGTCGAAGAACCGCGCAATGTCGCTGTCCCGCTGGGAGAAGATGCCGGCGGTGAGACCGTAATCGGTCTTGTTCGTTTCGGCTATTGCCTCTTCGAGCCCCGAAACGATACCGACGGCGAGGACCGGGACGAACAGCTCATCGAGGAAGAGGGTGGAGGTCAACGGCAGTGTTGCGATTGTCGGTGCGACATAGTGGCCGCGCGCGAACGGCTCACCCAGCAAGCGCTCCCCGCCCGTCAGGATTTCACCCTCCTTGCGTGCCTTGGCGACGGCGCGCTCGAATTTCCTGACCGACTCGGCGTTGATCACGGGGCCAAAGAAGACATCGCGCTCGGTCGGGTCGCCGATGCGCAACGCCTGCGTCTTCTCGAGCAGCTTCGCGAGGAAGGGTTGAGCGACGCTCGCATGCACGTACACGCGCGAGGTCGCGCTGCATTTCTGATTCTGGAGGCCGAATGCAGACCGCGAGACGCCTTCCGCCGCGGCATCCAGGTCCGCGGTGTCCATGACGATCGCGGCGTTCTTGCCCCCCAGCTCGAGCAGACAGGGCTTGATCCATCGCGTGGAGAGGCCGTGATGGATTTTCAGCCCGACTTCCTTGGACCCGGTGAACACGACGCCGTCGACACCGCGATGGCCCCACAGTGCCTCGCCCGCTTCGGAGCCGTGACCCGACAGATAATTGAAGGCGCCCGCGGGCAGCCCCGCGTCACGATAGACCTCGTACAACTTGAGTCCCGTCCACGGCGCATCCTCCGCCGGCTTGTAGACGACCGTGTTGCCGGCGACGAGCGCCGCGGAGGACATTCCCGTCGACAGTGCGAGCGGAAAGTTGAACGGCGCGATGCACGCGAAGACCCCGTAGGGCCGCAGCACGTCGGTGTTGTGCTCGATGGGCGTGACTTGGGCCATCCGGCGCACGAACCCAGCGGCGGCTTCCATCTGCTGACAGTAGTAGTCGATCAGATCACCCGATTCCTCCGCGTCGCCCATCGACTCGAGCCGGCTCTTCCCGACCTCGAGGCTCATGATGGCCGCGAGCTCGAATTTGCGCTCGCGAATCAGCGCCGCAGCTCGGCGCAACGTCGCGATACGCTCACGCCAGTCGCGGC
>DASZCG010000076.1:0-3282 GCA_035943355.1 Gemmatimonadales bacterium | reverse complement strand
GGGCTGGACAGGCGAGGATCTGTGACCGTACGGACGACGTGCAGGTCTCCGTCGAACGCGATCAGCCGGCTGTGCGGCGCGTCGGGCGCCCACGTGTAGCGACCGACGTGAGCGGTGGGGGAACGGCCGAGAAAGAGGAGTGTGAAGCCGGGGGGGGGGCCGGGCCGGCACGCGCCGAGGACAGCCAGCGCGAGCGCGGCGCCTGCCCCCGTCCCCAGCTTCAGGCGCATCAGCTCGCGGCTTCGATCGTCTTTATTTCGATCGTATGAACGCCGTTACTGGAGCGATGCGTCCCCGTCACTTTGACCTTGCCTTCGACGAACGGCTCGAGGCGCGAGTTCTGCGCGTCGGCCGGCTTGGACGAGACGGGCATGTAGATCGTGCCGTCCGAGCCCAGAATAGCGAGGGCGACGCCCGCCTTGGCGCACGCCTTTGCGCATGCCTGATGGGCTGGTCCTGAGGCGCCCATCGTCGTGTAACAGTTCAGATCGATGACTTGGCCAGTCATGGTCATGTCGTTGCCGGGGGTGGCCGCCGGCTTCTGCTGCTGCGCCGCCAGGGGCAGCGCGCAGAGCGCCAGGAGCACCGTCGCCGTGGAGATCCGCTTCAACATCGTGCACCTCCTGCTTTCAGGGTGAGAAAACTGACTCTCGGCGTATGGTAGTACGTCGAGCACTCGTGCCCCGGATGGGGCCGTCAGGGATCGGACTATATTCATGCCCATGAGCGACACGTATCGCGCCTTGATCGACGCGTTCGGCAAGGGTTGGGAGCGGGGCGATGTCGACGCCATCTGCTCCGTCTTTACCGACGACGCCGTTTTTCTCGAGACGCCGTTCAGCAGTCCCGACGTCGGAATGGCGGCGATCCGGGATTACTGGAAGGATATCCCGCTGTATCAAGCTGAAACCAACTTCTCGTCAGGCGAGATTTACGCGGCGGGGCCGTGGTTTGCAACCGAGTTCAGATGCACGTTCCGCAGGCGGAGAACCGGCGAACAGGTCGATTCGCGCGGTGCCATCTTCTGCGAGACGAAGAATGGAAAGATCTCGGAGCTGAGGATGTACTGGCACCGCTATGCAGGCGGGAAAGAGGAGCCTAAGGCGTGAAGCCCTGAGCGTACTCCAACGCCAACTCCATCAGCTCGGCACTGCGCAAGCCGCCGCGCATCGCGAGATCCACCGCATCATCCTGTTCCATTTTCTTATTGATCATCAGGTACGGAATCAACGCGGCCGACGTGCGATTCCCGCTCGAGCAGTGCAGTAGCGCTGTCCTTCCCGCCAGTCTCTGCAGCGTGTCGTGCATTTTCTTCATGGTGTCGGTCGTTGTCGCGCCGTGGACGATCGGCACACTGATGTACTCCATACCGGCAGCGCGGACGACCGCGGGCTCATCAAACGGGCGCGGCTCCATGGGATCGCGGTTGTCGACCACGACGTCGCCCCCAGCGGCCTTGAAGGCGTTGAGCTGATGTTCGGTCGGCTGGCCCCCGGTGATCCAGCCGGGAACGGGCTCCGCGGAATTCGGCAAACCGTGCAACGCATCGAGCAAGCGGCTCATTCCTAAAAAGGCGCATCGCGGCCGCTCGCGGCAAGTCGGGAGCTGGATAGGCACCATCTTGCACATCCACGAGCGCGCGGTCATACTCTTGCGAGCATGCGCGTTCCCGCCGTGCTGTTAGTCTTCCTCTTTCCGCTTGGTTCGCTCCGCGCTCAAGGGACGACCGGCGCCGCGATTGAAGGCACCGTCGGCGTGCAGGCGAGCGTGACGGTCCTCAACGAGGCCACCGGATGGCGCGTCGTGTTCGCCACGCGGCAGGACGGTCATTTCGCACTCGAGAACGTTGCCGCGGGTGGGCCGTACACGATCGAGGCGCGCGCGCCCGGCTACGCTCCGGCGCGCATCGCCGGGATAGTCCTCGCACTCGGCCAGCGGTACCGGGCGCGATTCACGCTGGCGCCCGCGGCCGTCGAGCTGAACCCCGTCACGGTACGCGCGACTGCCGACGCGATCATACACGCCGGCCGAACTGGGCCGGCTCACGTCGTCACCGACTCAGCGGCCCGCCGGCTGCCGCTCTTGAGTCGCGATTTCGTTGGTCTCATCCAGACGACGCCCCTGGTCGTCGGGACTTCAGTCGCGGGGGCAAATAATCGCTTTAATAACATCCTCATCGACGGCGGTGCCGATAACGATTTTCTCGGTCTTTCGCGTGGCACAGGAGCGCCTGGTGGCCAGGTAGGCGTCCGCTCCCTGCCGCTCGACGCCGTCAAGGAATTCGACGTGCTGGTGGCGCCGTTCGACGTGCGCCAGGGTGACTTTCAGGGCGGTCAGATCAACGCCATCACCCGGTCGGGCACCAACACGATGCAAGGCTCACTGTTCGGCTACTACCAGAGCGACGCGCTCGTCGGCACCGACACCGCCGGCAAGGGTGTCTCCGATTTCTCCACGTATCAGTTCGGTGCGACGGCCGGAGGGCCGATAATCCGAGACCGCTTGCATTTCTTTGTCGCCAGCGAGCTCACACACCGCGCGTCTCCGTTCTCCGGCCCTGAGATCGGGCCGGGCTCGAACGTGGGGATTTCGCTGGACAGCGCGCTGCGCTTCGTGTCGCTGCTTCAGGGCTACGGCATCGATCCCGGCAGCTTCGCCGCGTACACGACCAAGGCGACGGGCGGGAACCTGTTCGCGAAGCTGAGCGCCCCTACGGGGGCGACGGGATTGCTCGAGGCGTCGCTGAACTATGCCACGGGCCAGATCACCGACACGCTGGCGCCCCCGCGGACGATCGGCGGCGACTACCGGCTCACGTCCACGGTCTTTGCGCCGACATCGACGCAATGGAGCGGGCGGCTCCGCTGGACGACCCTGTTCGGGAATCGGATCTCGAACGAGCTCATCGCCGCGTATCTCCACGTAAACGAGCCGCGAGCGCCGGGGAGCACCGCCCCATCCATTTTCGTGAGCAATGTGGGCGATCCGGGATTCGCGGGGGCCCGCCTGGTCGCGGGCAGCGACGCGAGCTCGCAGCGCTTGCTGAACACCCAGAGCAGTTTCGAAATCACCGACAACGCGACGGCCGGATTTGCCAACCACGTCGTGACGGTTGGACTCCACGCCGCGTTTCTGTCCTTCGATTTCTTCTCGTTCCCAACATCCACCGGCCAGTATCAGTTTTTGAACCTCTATTCCCTGGCCGCGGGACGGCCGTCGCGCTTCCAGCGGAACATCGCCTTGCGGCCGGGTGGCCCCACCGCTGTGTTCGGCACCGAGGGC
>DASZCG010000075.1:0-10120 GCA_035943355.1 Gemmatimonadales bacterium | reverse complement strand
GTCGCTGACGAGCTGGGTCCGCCGGCGGCGTTGTACTTGATGACTCCATTGGGACTCGAGGCGACGGTCGCGCCGGTCTGGGGATTGCCGTCGCAATCCCGCACGACGATCCCGATGGTGCCGTCGCCCGGTGTATGTGGAGCGTTGACGGCCGTGCTGAGAAGTCCGAACTCGTTGGACGTGATGACGAGGACGTTCGTGGTGTCGTTGGCCGCGAGCGGGCGCGACGGATAGGCGTACGTCGTGATGTAGCCGCTCTTCGAGACTTGCAAGAAACCGTTTACCGGAGTCCCGCCCGTCGAGATCGAGAGGCTGTAGAAGCCCGGCGTGTCCGAGGTGTCGGCGGCGAGCGTATCAGCTCCCGTCTTCGAGGCGATCACTTGGGCGCCGGGGAGCGCCGTGGGCGCGAGCGCGTTGCCCAGAACCTGCCCTTGCAGGGTGATCGTACTGGGAGCGGTGGTCGGCAACGCGGCGCCCAGGCATTCAAATCCGGCGCCGGGGCCGGAGGAGTCGCTGCCGCATGCCGCGATGACGATAACGAGTCCGAAAAGAGCGCGATGCATCAGCCCTAACCTTGATGATTTCCCGCCAATCTATGCGACTCGCCGCGTTGCCAGAAGAGCGGTACGCTAAGGCATGGCCGAGACTCCTGGTCGCGTCGAGGCATTCAGCGACGGCGTGTTCGCGATCGCGATCACGCTGCTGATCCTCGAGATTCGCGTGCCGCACGTCGATCACGGCCTGTGGAGGGGATTGCTGTCGCTCTGGCCCTCGTATGTGGCGTTTCTCCTCAGTTTCGTCGTCATCCTGATAATGTGGGTCAATCACCATGGGCTGCTGCGGATGGCAGAGGGTATCACCTATCCCTTTTTGTTCGCCAACGGGCTGCTGTTGCTCACCGTGACCTTTGTGCCGTTTCCCACGGCCGTGCTGGCGGCGTACCTCGGAACTCCAGAAGCAAAAACCGCGGTCGCGTTCTATTGCGCCACGTTCCTCATGCAGGGGTTGGCCTGGAATCTCCTATTCCACACAATCGTGCGCAGCGGATTGTTGCGGCCGAGCATAAGTCCGGAAACGGTCGCGAATGTGCGCCGGGCCTACTTCTTAGGCTCCGTCGTGTATCTCGTCTCGACCCTCCTGGCACTCGTGCAGCCGGTCGCCGGTCTATTGGTCAATGTGTCTCTCTGGATCTTTTGGATTCGGCTCGGTTATCGGGCGGAGCGGAACGCTTCATGAAGCAATCGGCGTGGGCCGTCGCGGTTGTTGTGGTGAGCGCGTGTGGGAAGGGCGCGCCCCCCCCCCGGGGGACAATGATTTCACGGCAATGCAGGCGCGGGGCGAGCACATCATGGGTGTCAATCAGTACACGTCCGCCCATGTATTCGAGGACTTGCCGGATGGCGGGCGGGTTGTGCTCGATCGCGACGATGCCACCGATACCGCGGCCATCGAGACGATTCGCGCGCACATGCGTGACATCGCAACCGCATTCCGCGCGGGCGATTTCACGCAGCCGTTCGCGGTGCACGCGCAGACAGTTCCTGGGACCGCCGTCATGACGACGCATCGCAGCGCCATCAGTTATGAAGTGCTCGATCGCCCGAGGGGCGGGGCAGTGCGCATCAGGAGCGCCGACCCCGCGGTCGTCGCGGCGATTCATGCGTTTCTCGAGTTTCAGCGCCAGCAGCATCACGCGGCGGGTCACGAGATGCAATGAAGCAATCGCTTTACCCGTTGGCCATCGCCTGCCTGCTGACCGCTTGCCCCATGCCGCCGGCCCCCGCTCCGCCGCCGCCGCGGGTCGACGTTCCGGGCCGGACATTCGACAGCGTCGTTACGGTCCTGAACCGTCGCTACTACGACACGACGTTCGTAGCGAGCACCTTGAAGTCGCTGGTCGAGGAATTTCGTCCGGCGGCTACGGCCGCCGCGAGTCCAGGCGAAGAGCGGGAAGTCATCTGGCGATTTCTCGGGCGGATCCCCGCGTCGCACCTCGCGCTCCTCTCGAGAACGGCGGCGTACGATCTCTGGTGGAACATCCCGGGCGAGACGCACGCGATGATGGGCATGCAGCTCGTACAGCTCGATGGACGCTACTTCGCGTCAATGGTCCTGGCCGGCGGCCCGGCCGCGCGCGCGGGAATCCATGATTGGGATGAAGTGGTCGCCCTCGACAGCCTCTCTCCCGCGAAGAGCTTCCGGGTTGATTGGCGCAGCGACGACGCCTACCTCACGGACGATCGCGATCCTCCCGAGTACGGCATCATGCCCCTCTATGGTGACGTGCGACTGCAAGTCGTCCGCGTGCCGGGTGAGACCGTGTTCGTGCGTGTGACGCCCCAGCGGTATTCCGTGCTGGATGCGGCGCGCGCCAGCGCGCGGATCGTCACCCGCGACGGGGTTCGGGTCGGCTACATCCACTGGTGGTACATGAATTCGAAGGGTATCGAGAAGGGTTTCAGCGCAGCGCTCCGCGGCCCACTGGACTCGAGTCAGGCGTTGGTTCTGGATCTGCGTGGCCGCGGCGGCAGCGAAACGGGCATCCGCAATGTGTTGAAGCTGCTCGCCCCCGGTCCCCATCAACAATTTGTCGGACCGATCGTTGCTTTGACCGATCGGCAGACCCGCAGCGCCAAGGAGATGCTGGCCTATCAGTTGCGAGCGCTCGGACTCGCGCGCCTGGTGGGTGAGCCGACTGCCGGCGCGGTGCTCGGAGCCGGCTTTGAGGAAATCAGCGGGAGCGCGATTCTGATGTATCCGGGTGTAACAATTCCTACCTACACAGCCATCATCGAGGGGCATCCCGTCGAGCCCGATGTCGCAACGGGCTGGGGCGGTCCTTACTCCGGCGGCCGGGATCCGATACTCGAGGCTGGTTTCGACGAGGCCGCGCGGCTCGTTCATACCAACGGAGCCGGCTTCACTCGACACCGATAAGGATTCTAAAAGTCGTCCGGAATTAGTGGGGAAGGGCAAGGGCGGCATAGCGGCGCGCGGGATTGTGGCGTATGTGTGATGCCATGAACCTACGCGCGCTTGTCACCGCCCTTGCCGCCCTTGCCGCCCTTGCCGCCCTTGCCGCCCCCGCCGCCCCCGCCGTCCTTTGCTCCCAGGCGCCGGGCAAATTTCCCCCCGATTCCCTCATCAACGTCAAAGTCATCCCCAAAAACACGCCGGTGATGCAGGTCGTCGGTATGATGCGCAACTTCGCGGGCGGTCTGGGCGTGCGGTGCACCTACTGTCACGTCGGTCAGGAAGGGCAGCCGCTCGCATCGTTCGATTTCGCCAAGGATGAGAAGCGCACCAAACTCACCGCGCGGCAGATGATGCGCATGGTCGAAGAGATCAATCGCCGGCTCGACACGCTGCCCGAGCACGCCAAGATGACGTCGCACGTCGAGGTCACGTGCCAGACGTGTCATCGCGGCGTGAGCCGGCCGATGCCGCTGGACCAGCTGATCATGGAAACCGCGCAGGCGTCAGGGGTCGATTCCGCGACCCGCGCCTACCGCGCGCTGCGCGAGCGGTACTACGGCCGAGCGGCGTACGACTTCGGCGAGCCGACACTCGATGTTGCGGCGTTCTGGCTGGCGCGCGCGAGCAAATTCGATGAGGCGTTCGCGATTCTGAAACTGAACGAGGAGCAGTTCCCGAACTCGTCGAACGCCGCCACGTTCCGCGGCAACATCAACCTGCTGAAGGGGGACACCACCGCCGCGATCGCCTCGTTCCGGGAGGCGGTGAAGCGCGATTCCACGAACGGAGAAGCGCAGGGACGCCTGCGCCAGCTGACTACTCGACCCGCGCCTTGACGATCTTGTCGAGTTTCGGGAACTGACGGGCGAGGTACTTCTCGCCCTCGACGTGCATGCGGTACTGATCGGGCCCGCGCCCTCCCGGCGCGGCATCGCCGTACCCGCCGAACAGACTATCCGCCACCTGCATGCCCTCCACCACTTGTCCGAACGGCGCAAATCCCATCGCGTCCAGACGGTCGTTGTTGCGGTAATTGATGAACACTTGCGTCGTGCGCGTTCCGGGGCCGGCCGTCGCGAACGTCACCATGCCGCGGATGTTGGTGCGGCGCACGGGGTCATCGGGAATGCGGCGCTCGCGCCAGGCGGACGTCACCGCCGTGTCGCCATGGATCCCGAACTGCGCCATGAAGCCGGGGACCACGCGAAAGAAGCGCACGTCGTCGTAGTAGCCTGACCGCACGAGGTTGTAGAAGCGGTCGGCGCCGCGCGGCGCCCAGGCCCGCTGCACCGCGATGACGAAATCGCCTTTGGTCGTCGTGAAGCGCGCGCGGAAGCTGTCGGGCGCTTGGGTCGCGAATCCCGGGCTCCCAGGATCGTGAAAGTCGGGCGCGCCGGCCGCCGCGCCGCTCGCGGACTTATCCGCCGGTTTGGTGCACGCTGTGGCGGCGGTCACAAGGATGCAGAACAGGGAGAAGTAGCGCATGTCGCTATGCTACTCCGTGCACCGGCCGTTCGCTATAGTGTGCCGTCTCCCGCCGGGGTCGATCATGGAAAGCTGGATTGTCAAGCGAATCCGCGCGGCCGCGCTGCGCCGCGTCGCTGTCTGGACGCTCGTGCTCAGCGGCGGCGTGCTGCTCGCGACGAGCGATCACCGCTACCTGGCCAATTTCCTCCGCGGGCCCTATCCCATGGCGCAGGCGGATCTCGATTCCATCGGGGACGTGGCGCTCACGCCCCGCTATTTCGCGCGCATCAAAGGCGAGCGCGTCATCGACACCGGCATCCGGCAGTACGCCGTGCACACGCAGAACGGCGTGGAGACTGACCGCAGCGAATCGGGCGCCTATCGCGCGCTGGTGCTCGGCAACCGGTTCCTCATCGTCCGCGACGCAGGGCTGACGCAGTCGGACATGGCCGAAGGGAAGCTCCTGCCGCGGCCCTCGGCGCTCGACGAGCAGCTGTTCGACAGCAAGGAAATGCGTTCGCTCAAGGCACACTTTTATCCGTTTTACCTCGACAGCGATTCGTTCCGGCGGCCGGGCTACGTCGTCATCATCATCGCGTTTCTCTTTCTCGCGCTGTTCGCATGGCAGGTCATTCCGGCGTGGCGCGCGCTGCGCGACCCCGAAACCCATCCACTCGCCGCGCGCATCGCACAGTGGGGCGATCCCGTGGGCATCGCCGTGGCCGCCGAGCGCGAGTTCGACAATCCGATGCTCAAGGCGGGCGGGGGGTGGCGCCTCGGCGACACGTACCTGATCCGCTCCGGTTTCTTCTCGTTCGACGTGTTGCGGCTGCAGGATGTGATCTGGGGCTACAAGAAGATCACCAAGCACAGCGTCAACTTCATCCCGACCGGCAAGACCTACCGGGCGATCCTGCAGTGCTACGGCGGCACCGCCGCTGTTCCCGGCAACGAAGCGCGCGTGAACGACGTGCTCCAGTTCGCCCAGCGGCGCGCGCCGTGGGCCGTGTTCGGGTATTCGGATCAGCTGGCGAAGATCTGGAGCAAGGAGCAGCTCGAGTTTCTCAAGCAGGTGGAGGTACGCCGGCAGGAGTGGCAAGCGAAACAGCACTGAGCCGCGATGTGACTGGCACGGACGGCTTCCGGGGGCTGCGGTGGCGGAACGGCAGTAGGGGGAGGCGAGCGCCGCGCCGAGGCTGTGCGTTTGCGTAGCCGTCCTTTTCTGACTGCGCAATGGCGCAACGTGATCATCCTGACGTACGCGGTCGACCCGACGCGGCTCGCGGATCGCGTGCCCGCCGGCACGACGCTCGATTTGTGGCACGGCAAAATGCTCGTCAGCCTGGTCGGCTTCCAATTTCAGGACACCAGAGTGCTCGGCGCGCCGGTCCCCTGTCATCAGAGCTTTGACGAAGTCAATCTGCGGTTCTACGTGCGGCGCGTTATCGGCGGCGACGTGCGTCCCGGCGTCGTCTTCATTCGCGAGCTGGTGGCGCGACGCATTGTGGGCGGCATGGCGCGGCTGCTCTATCGAGAGCCCTATCACGTGGTGCCCATGCGCAGCACGGGAGACCCGGGACCGCCGCCCGGGGTCCACTACGAATGGCGCGCCGGGGGACGGTGGTGCGCGCTTTCCGGGACGGGCGACGGTCCAGGTGCCCCCGCCGCTGCCGGCTCGCTGGAAGAGTTTCTCACGGAGCGCCACTGGGGTTACAACGGGGAACCACGCAAGCAGACGCTCGAGTACCGCGTGGACCATCCGCGCTGGCGCTTGTGGCCCGCCCGCAACACGCACGTCGACTACGACGCCGCCTCGCTGGGCGGCATGGAGCTGGCCCACTCGCTGACGGCGCCGATCTCGGCGCTGATCGCCGAGGGCTCGGCCGTCACGATCCACTGGCGGAACCGGATCACCAATTAGATTCTCGGCATGACTCCGAGATTCTCCGCAGTCGTCTCAGCCGTCGTCGTTTCCCTCGCGCCGGCCGCCGCAGCCCAGACACCGTCCGATTCCTCGAGTCCCGTCCTCGACGCGATGAAAGTCGAGCTGGCGCGCTCGCTCGCGGCGCTGCGCGCGACGTCGACGCCGCCGTACTTCCTCGGCTACGACATCACCGAGCAGCGCGAGGTGACCGTCACGGCGTCGTTCGGCGCGATCACCGACCGAAGCGACGAGCGCCGCCGCGCGCTCGACGTGCAGCTACGCGTGGGCTCGTACGCGTTCGACAATACCCACGCGGTGCGCGGCGAATTTCCCGACTTCGGGATGTTCTTCAATTCGCCGGTCGATATTCCGATCGACAACGATCCGATGGCGATCCGCGCCGCGCTGTGGTACGAAACGCAGCAGCGCTACCGCGACGCCGTCGAAGCGCTCAGCCACGCGCGCACCAACGCCGGACTGCGCGTGGCCCCGGAGGATTCGTCACCGGATTTCTCGCGCGAGTCTCCCGAGCAGTACATCGAAGCGCCCGAGTCGCTGGTCGTCGATCGCGCCGCGTGGGAAGCGAAGCTGCGCCGCTACACCGCTCCCTTTGCGCAGCAGCACGACATCTACGGCGCGAATGCCTACTTCAACGCGACCGTCGAAACGCATTGGTACGTGAACAGCGAAGGCACGACGATTCAGACGTCGCAGCCGGGGTACCGGCTCTACATCGCCGCGTTCAGCAAGGCCGAAGACGGCATGGAGCTGCCGCGCTACGAGTCGTTCTTCGCCGCGACGCCGCAAGGATTACCGGACGACCAGACCGTGCTGCGCGCCGTCGATCGCATGATCGCCGATCTGCAGGCGCTGCGGCGCGCGCCCGCGATCGACCCGTACACCGGGCCCGCCATCCTGTCGGGCCGGGCGAGTGCCGTGTTCTTTCACGAGATCCTCGGCCACCGGCTCGAGGGGCATCGTCAAAAGAATGAAGACGAAGGGCAGACATTCGCGCATCACGTCGCGGAAGCGGTGCTGCCGGCCGGCTTCTCGGTGTACTTCGACCCCACGCTGCGGAAACTGGGCACCACCGATCTCGCGGGTTACTACCGGTTCGACGACGAAGGCGTGAAGGCGCGCCGCGTCGGCGTGATCGAGCGCGGCGTGCTCAAGACATTCCTGATGTCACGCATGCCGATCCAGGGGTTTGCGAATTCCAACGGGCACGGCCGGCGGCAAGTGGGCTTTTCGCCCGTGGCGCGGCAGTCCAATCTGATCGTGCAGGTCGCCGCGCCCAGGACGCGCGCGCAGCTCAAGCAGCAGCTGATCGATCAGGTTCGCCGGCAGCACAAGCCGTTCGGGTTGTTCTTCGACGACATCGAAGGCGGATTCACGATCACGCAACGCGGCATTCCCAACGCGTTCGAAGTGCTGCCCATCATGGTGTATCGCGTCTTCCCCGACGGACGCGAAGAGCTGGTGCGCGGCGTCGACTTGATCGGCACGCCGCTCACCGTGTTCAGCAAGGTCACGGCTGGTGACGATCAGGTGGCGGTCTTCAACGGCATGTGCGGGGCGGAATCGGGCTTCGTACCCGTGTCGGCCGTGTCGCCCGGCGTCCTGATTTCGCAAATCGAGATTCAGAAGAAGCCCAAGTCGTCGGAGCGGCCGCCCATTCTGCCGCCGCCGCCGCGTGCCCCGAGTGCGGATACCGGCAGCGTGGTGCTGCGCGCCATGCGCGACGAGCTGGCGCGCTCGATGGCCGATCTGCACCTCGATACGATGCCCCGGCCCTATTTCCTCTCCTACCGCATCGACGACGCGACGCATCTCAATGCCGCTGCGTCGCGCGGCAGTCTGATCAACAGCGCCGCAGGCCGCAATCGCCGGCTCACCGTCGAGCTGCGCATCGGCGACTACAGCTTCGACAACACCAACTTCCTCGGCATGCCGTCGGACATGTCCGACTTCATGGGGGAGTTCGGCGGCGGCATGGGTGAGCTGCCGCTCGATGACGATTACGCGGCGCTGCGCCGCGAGCTGTGGCTCGCGACCGACGGCTCCTACAAGGCCGCGGTCTCGGACATCGCGCAGAAGCGCGCGGTGCTGGCGAATCGGACCCGCCGCACCGACTTGCCCGATTTCAGCCGCGAGGACCCCGTCACGATCACCGACACCGTGCCGGTCCCGCGGCTCGACCGCGGCACCGTCGAAGGCGTTGTGCGCAGCGCGTCGGCGGCGTTCGTGAGCGCGCCCGAGGTCTATCAGTCCGAGGTGACGTGGTCGGGTGGCTTCGTGCGCACCTGGTATGTGAACAGTGAAGGCACCGCGTACACGCGCCTCGTGCCGTGGGGATCGGTGCACGCGCGGGCGAGCTCGCAGGCCACCGACGGCATGCCGCTCGAGGACGGCATCGCGGAGTACGCGGCGACGCCCGACGAGCTGCCCGGCCGCGACGCGCTGACGCGCACCGTTCAGGACTTTGCGAACCGGTTCACCACGCTGCGCGCCACGCCGCCCTCCGAGACGTACAACGGGCCCGTGCTGTTCGAGGGGAGCGCCGCCGCCGAGTTGTTCGCGTCGGCGGTGGGATCGGACTTCTCGGCCGACCGCGCACCGGTGTCCGACAACGGCATGCTCGAGCGCCTGAGTGGGGCCGAGGGCCTGATCGACCAGATCGGATCGCGTGTGCTGCCGCGCTCGTTCACCGTGGTCGAGAACCCCACCATCCGGCAGTTCGATGGCAAGGTCATCGGCGGAGCGCTGGTCGATGATGAAGGCGTCCGGACGCGCGAGACGAAACTCGTGGAGCGCGGCGTGCTCAAGACGTTGCTCACGACGCGCGTGCCGGTCACGGGCATTCCGCGCAGTACGGGCAGCCGCCGCGGTGGTGGACCGGCCGTCACCAATCTGTTCGTGACGGCCGACAGCGGTCTCAGCGACGCGCAGCTGCGCAAGCGCGCGCTCACGCTCGCCGCGCAACAGGGCACGACCGGGTATGTGATCGTGGTGCGCCGGATCGGTCGCGGCGGTGGCTCGCGCAACTTCATGGCGGGTATGCGCGCGGCGATGGGCGGGCCAGGCGCCATCCCCGTTGCCGACGCGGTCAAGCTGTTCCCCGATGGTCACGAGGAGCCGATCCGCGGCGCGATGCTCGCCGGGGTGAGTGACGCGTCGTTCAAGGACGTCGCGGCGGCATCGCGCTCGCGCACCGTACTCACCATGCCGGCCCGCGTCGGCATGCGCGGCATGTTCCTGATGCTCGGCGCGATGCGGCGCTCGGGGGTGGGCGGCGTGTTCCGCCAAACGGCCACGTTTGTAGTGCCTGCGATGCTGTTCGAGGAGCTGTCGATCCGCAAGCCGACGGGTGACGGCATCGCCCCGCCCGCGTTCGGTCCACCGTGGGTGGAGACGTCGCGCGAGTGAAGCGAGCGGTACTGCTCGCTGGACTCCTCTCGGCCTTTGCCACCGCCGCGCGTGGCCAGCAGGTGGTCAGGGGTACCGTGTACGACAGCTTGCTTGGCGCGCCGATGCGAGCGGCGGATCTGTGGCTGCGCGGGACGAACTGGCGCGCGCGCAGCGACTCGACCGGGCGGTTTGCGTTCGACAGTGTCCCGCCGGGTCGCTACACGGTGCTTCTCTCCCACCCTGGCCTCGATTCTGCCGGCCTGTACACGCTCGCGCTGCCACTCACCGTCGCCGCCGATACGGGGCCGGTGCAGGTCGCGACCCCATCGCTCGCCACGTTATGGG